>NZ_JAXQNM010000014.1:0-9774 GCF_034427935.1 Chelativorans sp. M5D2P16
AGGTCAGGCCGCCGTCCAGCGTGTCGGTCAGGACCAGATCCTCGGTTGTCGCGGACCCCGTCACCGTCGCCGCCAGCGTATAGGTGATGGTGTCATCCTGCGAGACTTGCGTTCCGGTGGCCAGATCGGAGGTCTTCTCCGCCGAGATCTCCAGAACCAGCGGATGCTCGGTCGTGCAGGCGGTGCATTCCGGATCCGGATCGCCCCCGCCCTGGGTGGTAACCGTATTCGTCAGCGTGCCCTGCGCATCCGCATCGACCGTCGCCGTATACTCCAGCGTATATGATCCCGGCGCCGTACTCGTGGGCAATGTGCAGGTCAGGACCTGCCCCGCTGCCCCACAGGACGTGAAGGGTCCGGGCGCCGTCACCGCCGTGAACGTCAGGCCGTCGCTCAAGGTGTCGGTCAGTGTCAGCGGCTCGGTCGTCTCCGAGGTCCCTACGGTGGTCGTCACCGTGAAGGTGATCGAATCCCCGGGAAGCACCTCCTCGCCGCTTGCGGGGCTGGAGCTCTTAACGGTGCTGATTTCGGGTGCAGGCTGGATGGTGATTGTGTGCTCGGCGCAATGATCGGCATCGGTGCAGGTATCACCGGGCGGCAGAGGATCGCCGTCGTTGAACGGATCGCGTCCTCCTCCGACGCTGGCATGGTTTACCACGTCGCCGACGGCGTCGGCGGTGACCTGGACCGGCAGGGTGAACTGCGCGCTGTCGTTCGCCTCGCCGCTGGCGCCGAACAGCTGGCTGGTGGTGCAGGTGACGAGCTGGCCGCTGAAGGTGCAGCTCCAGCCGTCGACCGAGTGCGTCCCTGTCCAGTCGGGCAGGATGCCGTTCGGCAACTCGTCGAGCACCGTCACTTCGGCCGGCGGCGGGTTGTTGTCGGCGGTGCCCGTGGCAACCGGGCCGTTATTGGTGACGGTGAGCTGATAAGTGGCTTCGGGCTCGCCCACCCGCCAGGAGCCGCCGACGGCATTGCTGGTCTTTTCGACCGCCAGGCTGGGAGCGAGTACGGTGAGGGAGTGGTCCTCCACCTCGCCGTCGGGCGCCGTTCCCGTCGGCAGGGCGAGGGCGCTGGCGTCGTTGGAATAGCGCAGACGGATATAGCTGATGCCCGGCGTCAGGGTCTCCGGAATCGTCCAGGTGAGCGTGGCCTCGGTTCCGGTACACTGGGCCTCGGTCCGTTCGTCAGGATCAAACGCGCCGCTGCGGTCGAAGTCGATCCAAGCGGCAACCGTTCCCGTCCCCGTGCACAGGATCGTTTCGGTCAGTTCCTCACCGGTCTGGAGAACGCTTATCACGTAGTTTGCCGGCCAAGCGTCCTCCTCGGCCGCGCTTTCACCGTCGGCGCCCGGGGTGTGGATCGCGGAAAGTTCGGTGTCCGGCCCGCGGGTGCCGAGATAATCCTCGTCGGGCGGCAGGAGGCCGCCGGGTTCATAGCCAGCGGCGTTCAGGTCGATGGGGGTTCCATCCTGGGGGATGTTGTCGTTTGCGAATTCCATGTCGGCGACGAGATGCATGACCTCGCCGTATGAACTGGGCGCATCGGCAAAATCGGCATAAGGCGCAAGCATGCCGATCGCGATCGCGGTATTACCCCTGCCGCCGACGGCAAAATCCATGCTGACGTTGCTGGAGGGGTTGTTGAAGCGCAGAAACGACACCGCCGCCGTATTGTTGTTGGTGCCCGGCCCGAAGCGGATTGTCTGGCCATCCGTACTCTTCTGGGCCCAATATTCCCCGGCGCCAGGATTCTTCAGCATTTCGACCGCGAACCACTGGCCGTTGGCTGTGGCCTGCACATACTCTTCGCCGGTGCCATCGATCGACTCTGCGTCGGCCATCACCAGGCCCTTCAGCGGATAGGGGGCTCCGCCGAGGGTCGCGTTACAGCTGACAGTAAAGGTGGCCTCGCCATTCGCCACCATGATGCCGCTGATGAGCTGGTTTGCCGTGTCAGTGCCGCCGATATTGTAGAGATTATCCAGACTGTCGCCGCTCCAGTCGCCCGGGCGGTAAGAAGTCAAGGGATTGCCTCCGAGGTTCTGGAGGGAACACGTCACCACGAGGTTGATACCGCCGGCGACAGGCAAGGTGGCCGACGTGGTTGAAGCGACTGCAAGGGGCTGGCCGTGCGTGCCCTGATCCCCGCCGCCCCAGGTCAGCCACAGCACGTCGTCGATATACTGGCCGCTGCCGCCGGTCGCATATGCCGCCGCCTGGGCGGGCGTCGACGACAGAACGGCAAGGCTCGCCAACCAAAGAAGAGCGACGCATGCGCTGATCCATGAAAGTACCGGCTGGCCATATCCGCGCCGCTTCCCACGCGCACCAATGATGGCACGCTCGGAGGAATTCCCCGCCATGTGTATGCCCTCTTGCATGTTAGATGCTTGCCGCGTCCCGCATAGCGGCGCCCCACGGCCCCATAAGAGAGATTAGGAACACAACTTCGTTTGCGTCCGCACTCTGCCCCCTCACCAGAAGGTTCCCGTTCTGCCGCATTTTCCTTGCCCCCGAATGCATCGCGGCGGAATGCCGCATTGCCGATCGATCCCCCGTCGCCTGAGGACGCCGAATCTTGCCTCAGGCAGATGTTTTGAAAGTTGTTGAGGTTGGTATGACCTCGAATCACCTGCGTGCGGAATTAATCCGCCACCGGAAGAAGCATCTCTCTATCGGCAGGTCTTTCTGGAAACTGCTGTGCTTTTCGGAATACTGCGGCGCATCAATCCTATGCTTTGTCAAATTATCGATGTTGCAGAAATGGAACTGCTACCTTTGCGAATATCCCCCGGTGTGAGGTTGAGGCGCTGCCGCAACGTGGCGGTCAGGTGGCTCTGGCTGGAAAATCCGCTCAGATAGGCCACCTCGGCAATCGACAGGTCAGTCGTGCGCAGGAGTGTCACCGCCTGCTTGATGCGGAGACCGACGACATACTGGTGCGGGGGCCTACCGAAGGTGTTGCGAAACGCCCTGAGGAAGTGGCTGGGCGACAGTCCGACGATGCCCGCCATCTCCGCCGTCGTCAGCTTTCGGCCGTAGTTTTCCCTGAGGAACTCCTCGATACGTTTCGCTGCCACCGCCCCGAGTCGGTCCGGTTTATTGATCTTTATGAGATCAGCAACATTGCTGTAGTTGCGCAGGAGATTGAGCCCGAACAGCAGCAGCAGGCCGTCAATATAGACTTCGCTCAATATGGCGCCGCGGCTGGCCTCCAGCCGCATCTCCGTGGCAAGCCGCAGCGCCCGCTCGTCGACATGGCCCACGGCAGGCGGGCGCAGTTCCAGGTTGGCGACATTGAACTCCATCGCACCAAGGCGCTTGAGTTCGCCCGGCAAGTACCCGACCGCAACGCTTTCCCGCTGCACATCCCACTCACCGGCGCTCTCCACATCCGCGGGGGTGAGCAATAAGGTTCCGGCGGGTGCATCACACTCAATAAATTGACCGCTGCCTATACGTGATCGCATCCGAGGAACCGGCTTGAGCAGCACCTCGGCAAAGTCCCCGAATGATTTGAAGGTTACCGAGCCTGGCTCGAAGACGGCATGCACGAAGCCGCCGCGCTGCGCCGCGACCTTGCGTCCCGGCGTCGAAGGCACGGCTTCGAGGAGGCTTTCCACGGTGGATTGCTGCTGCAACGATGGCATGGCGAAAACGCAGTTCAATTCCATTAAGTACCGAGCTCCGGCTCGCATTACGCGTGGCCCGCCAGCGGCATGGAGCTTCTCCCGGCCACTCGCAAACAACCGCGCAGCATCGGCGACCGCCCGCCGGCGTCCCGAACGAGAGAGGGAATGAGCGCCGATCGTGTCCCAAGTGCGCTGGACCGGGAGACCGAACCCCATAATGAGGTTAAGAGACCAAGCTCCACCTGCCGACGTGTCAGCCACAAACCGGGTTAGACCGTTCAGCTCGGAGCAGCTATGTCTGCGGGTTGGGCCGCCTAGGGGGGCACCAAATCCGGAAAGACAGGAACGCTGACGGACGAGACGCTTCCTTCGAAACTCCGTCCATGATCGATACGCTTTAAGCGGTCATCGCTTTCGTGCACGCGGGAGTTTTTCAGTCCCTCGCCACTGCATCTGCTTCCCATAGTGCCTCCAATTCCTGCGCGTTCCGGTCGATTCTCCTTGCTTCGTAATCACGTGCAATGGCTTCCGATGTATCCGGCGCCGCCGGTCATCGGCACACGCGGCTTGCTCATGCGGCGCTCACCCGGTCGTCGGTCTCAAATCCGGCCCGTGCAGGTGACGCCGATCGCCGACGTGTGCCCGGCGCATGTGAAGGAGCGGAGGTGTCGAATGGGAAACATCCAATAGCTGCCGTGAGGCCGCCGCCCCATCGGTAGCAGTGCGCCTGAAAGGGATCCGCGCCTCGATTGGACACTCCCCTTTCGTTCTTCAGCTTTTGTAGACATTCTCTCTCCCATCACTTGGACACCACTTATGATGATCCGTGCGAATTCCCCGCATTCCACGCGAATGTTTTTTATTTGATTTGTCGACAATTAACTCTCTCGAGAGCCGGTGGCATCTGGCGAAAGTCATGTTCGAAGATGACGAAAGTCATATTTTTTTGCAGTCTGCTCGGCATTACACCATAGTGGGCGGGCCTTAGAGCTGGTTTGGAGAACGAATGATCGACCTCGCCGCTGAGCTGCAATCGGTCGCGGAAGCCGATGTCATAGGGCTTGCAATTATCGGCGCCGACAGAGCGATTCAGCGGAAAATCGGGCGCTTGGTGGATTGGCTCCCAACAAGGGGGCTGGACTGTTGCCAGTGCATGCTGCTGGTCGGAATGGAATCCGAATTGGTTGCCCTGGCCGAAGGACAGCGCGACATAATAGCCCTGTCGGGCGTGCGCGGTGCATCATCCGGACTGGATCATCCGATGACGGCGGCTATCGTCTGGAACAGGCACCAATCACACTACGTTGTGATCGCAATACCAGACTTTGCAGCGCACCAAGTCGGAATCCTGTTTGAAAGCGAACGCCGTGCCCGTCGCGTGATGGAGCAACAACTGGAGGCGGCCAACACCGAGGCGCGCTTCGCCTCGCTTGCGCGAGCCCGCCTACGGCTGGCACGCGACCTCCACGACACGCTCGTACATTCGATGATGGCGCTTCTTACCCAGATACGGGTAACCCAGCACTTTCTATCTACCGATCCCGCTCGCGTATCCGAAGGTCTTGCGGTCGCAGAAGAGGCCGCTGTAAACGGGTTGGCTCGCGCGCGCGATGCGATTGCCCGTCTTCGGATGCCCGATGACCTTGAACCGGCGGCAGACATCGAGGAGATGCTGCTTGAGTGTGCCGAACGGACCGGCACGGAGATCTCGGTGAACATCGACGATAACGCTCGCGATTGTTTGCGGAACTACGGCGTGACGGTGAAACGCGTCCTGAGCGAGGCATTGCGCAACATCGAGGCACACGCGAAGGCGCGGCGCGTACAGTTTCGTGCGACGGAAACGGAGACTGAAGCCGGCAGGAGATTCGTTGTCGAGATCTGCGACGATGGATGCGGTTTTGATCCCACCGTTTCAAAGCCAGGGCACTTCGGTTTGACCGGAATGTTGGAGTTTGCTGAACTCGCAGGCGGCGAATGCACCGTGAAGAGCGCGCACGGGGACGGAACGGTGGTACACTTATCGCTGCCGCCCATCGCGTCGTCGGAGGCCCCTGCTTCAGGCCCGCGTAAACCACGAGCAGTCGCAGGGTGGTCGAAAGGATAGTGGGGCGGGTGAGCAAGTTGCGTGAGCAGGTCGAACGGGTGCGTGTGCTGATCGCCGAAGATCAGACCTTGATTAGGGAAGGACTTATCACGCTCCTTGCACAACAGGACGACAATTTCGAAATACTCCCGGGTGCAGCTGACGGCGAGCAGGCCATCGAATTCACGCGCCGATACCGACCAGACGTCATTTTGATGGATTTGCAAATGCCGCGTGTCGGCGGCATTGCGGCTACTCAAAGGATCCTCCGTGAGTTTCCGAGTACCCATATTGTTGTCCTGACCACCTTTGAGACGGACGACTTGATCTTCGAGGCCGTTAGCGCGGGAGCGAAGGCGTATCTGTTGAAGGATGCCAGGATTGATGAGATTGCGGCAACTATTCGGGCGGTGACGAACGGCCAGTCGGCGCTTTCGCCAAGCGTAGCCGCGCGCATTCTCGAAGAACTCAAACGGTTGCGCCCCCGGCATGCTCCGGTAAGCCCTCGGGTTAACGACAGCCTGACGGCCCGGGAGAAGGAAATTCTCAGGCTCGTGGTCGAAGGCAAAAGCAACAGCGAAATCGGCAAGCACCTGCATTTGGCTGAGGGAACGATAAAGAACCATGTGAGCACAATCCTGGAAAAGTGCGGGGCTAGAAATCGAACCGAATTGGCGATAAGAACATTGGGTTTGAATTGAGTAACGGGGCATCCACACTTTCGGGGTGAAGCTCCCGAGAAATTTTGCGTTTTCTGCGGGCGGGAGCAAACTTCCTTCAGTAACGGCGGGGATAGCTGGAGAATAGCCATGCAGGTTGTTGATAATATTCATAACAGCGCGAATACAAATGCTTCTACCGGGGAAATGGAAGCGACAACGCGCCCCGAGGAGACGATCGAGCAGGTCCGTGATCTTTTATTTGGAAACGCCCAGCGATCGCTCGAAGATAAACTGACCCTCTTGAAGGAGGAAATGAGGTCTTCCATCAAAGAACTCAAAGAAGAGTTCGAGAAGGAGTTGGCGACTATACGGGCAATGGTCGAGGAGCTCGAGCGGAACAGCGAAAAGAGGCAACTCGACTCGCACAAGGAGATCGGCGCCGCGATTTCGCAGCTTGGTGCGACCGTCAGCGAATTGGGGTCACGTCGCACGGGCAGATAGCATGGCATCCGCAGTCGGCCAGGACCGCGAGTTCGAGCAGCTCAAGACGCTGCTCTTTCAAGCGGAGGCGACGCGTCTTGAGACGCTGGAATCAGATGTCGCTCGCCTCCAAGGGTATGTAGGCAACCCCAGTCGCCTTGAAGCGGCAACGGCAGACGTTTTGGTCGCCGCGCTGGAGCGTGCGGAAATCCGTCAGCCGCGCGAACTCGCAAACGTCATTGCCCCCTCCGTGGTTTCCGCAGTCAGGAGCGAGATCAGAAACTCGCGCGAGATGATGGTGGATACGCTCTACCCAGTTGTCGGGCGGCTGGTCAGCGCGGCCGTGGCTGACGCCTTCAGGCAACTGGTTGCGTTCCTGGAGGAGCGCATTGGCGCGCTGACCTCCGCGGAACTTTGGATCGGGCGCCTCAAGTCGCTTGTAACCGGCCGTCCGATCAGCGAGTTCGTGTTGGCGGATAACCACCCACTCCAGATCAACCGCCTGCTCATTATCGAACGTGGCAACGGACACCTCGTCGCAGACTGGAAGCGGGAGGGGATTCCTGACGAACGCGCGGACCTGATGAGCGCGATGGTCGCGGCGATTTTTGAATTTTCCATTCAGGCGCTGGCCGAAGAAGGCAGCCTGCAGAAGCTCGACTTCGGCGGAAGGGAAATCGTGCTTCGGGCCTCGCCAAGATTCATCCTGGCGGCGGAGTGCACGGGCCTCCTGCGTCCGCCCGACGAAGCCAGGATCAATTCGCTCTTCTATGACATGATCGAGAGCATGGGCCGCGGCTCGAACTGCGACGCTGCAACGCTCGCCGCACTGGCAAGCTCTATCAAAAATGATCCTCTATCACGCCGCAAGAAGAGGAGGAGGCGTGGAAGGATCCTCCTGCTCATCTTTACCGCTTTTGCCGCTGCCCTTGTCGCTTGGCTAGCAGGCATCATCGTGGCTCGCACGGTGCTGGAGCAGCGAACGAACGCTGCGCTGCAGCGACTTGTCGACGAGCAGCCGTTGCTGGCTTCGTTTCCGCTACGGCTGGACTTTGACCATGGCGATCAACGCTTGACGGTCTCAGGCATTGAGCCCAGCCAAGTGGACGTCCCCCCTTTGGTCAACACGCTGGCCGAGGCTGCGGCTCCGTACCGGATTGTAAACCGGATCGGCATTGTTCCCGGGTCGGAGCAATCGGCGGCATTGCGGACCGATATCGCCGCGGTGCAGCGGTCGCTTTCCCGCCTACAGGCGAGCATGGACGAAATGCGCGAGGCGATGGCCGAGGAATCAAGATCCAAGGATCAGCAGTTCGCCGAGTTGCGTGAGCAATACGATCGTCTGGCATCCCTTGTCGACAGTCCTGCAGAACGGCTCAACCGGTTCATGGCTACGGCGGCCGTATTCTTCCGCACGGGTACTGACGAATTCACCGACAGCGAAGAAGCAGAGCGCCAGTTGCGGCAGTTGGCAACGTTGCTTGAAAAGAGCGATCTGAAGGTTAGAATCGTCGGGTATACAGACGATACCGGATCGGCTTCCGCCAACAGGAGACTTGCCCTCGACCGGGCGCAGCGGGTGGGAGAAAAGCTGGCTTCTCTCGGAGTCGACTCCGCGCGACTGGTTATCGTTTCGCGCTCGGCATCAATGCCGATTGCCGACAGGGTCGGGGCAACAAACGCCGCAAATCGCCGGGTCACTTTCGAGAACGTGTTCCAAACCGAACCGGTCCAGTGATGCTCACGGCAAAGGTCATGCTGCTCGGTGATATGGGTGTCGGCAAGACGTCGATCATGTACCGCCTCGTGCACGATCGTTTCGACGGGCAATACATGACAACGCTTGGTGTCGAAGTTCTCGGTTATGATGTCCCTGCCGACAAGGGCGAACCGACGCGCCTTGTGCTGTGGGATACGGACGGCGATTTTGGAGAACGCGTTTTCGAAACCGTCTATGTTATGGGCGCTTCGGCTGCGATAATCGTGTCGGATATAACGCGGCCGCGAACGGTCACCCACATGGTCGATTTGGCACGCAGCTTTGAGTCAAAATTTCCAGGGAGGCCCTACAAAGCCCTGGTAAACAAAATCGATCTCACGAAAGATAGCGGAAATACCGGAGAGATCAGAGATCTTGCGCCCTCGAGCGTTAATTTTGTGAGCGCGAAGACCGGCACCGGGATTGCGGAAACCTTTGCCGCACTCGCAGAGACTATACGTCGCCGACAACTCTAGAGCACGTCCTGTGCTCGATGAATCGATTGTGATGTGACGCCAGCGTTCGCAGGTGATTCAACATCCATCTCGATGGAGGTGGATGATGGGAAGAGCACTGAGCGGGGATCTTCGGTCACGGGTCCTGAAGGCTTCGGACGAAGGCATGTCGGCGCGGCAAGCGGCGGCGCGGTTCGGGGTGGGCGTGTCGAGCGCGATCCGTTGGATTGCACGGGCAAAGATGGGCGAGCTGGCGCCGCGACCACAAGGCCGTCGCCGCGCCTCCAGCCTCGATGCGCATGAAGCCTTCATCGTCGGGATGATCGAGGAGCGCCGGGACATCACGCTGAACGAGATGGTGGACCGGCTCTTTGCCGAACAGTCGGTGCGGATCAGCCGCAGCGCCTTGAGCGCCTGGCTTCGCGGCCACGGCTGGAGGTTCAAAAAAGTCCGCACACGCACTGGAGCAGGACCGCCCAGACATCCTGAAACGGAGGTAGGTCTGGCTCGACGGCCAGCTCGATCTCGACCCAGCCAAACTCGTGTTCATCGACGAGACCGGACTGTCGACCAAGATGGCGCGCCTGCGCGGAAGAGCGCCACGCGGCGAGCGCTGCCGGGGCCGGCGTGCCGCACGGCCATTGGAAGACCACCACCTTCACCGGCGCGCTCAGGCTGACGGGCATGACCGCCCCCTTCGT
>NZ_JAXQNM010000015.1:0-19573 GCF_034427935.1 Chelativorans sp. M5D2P16
TGCCGCAGCGATGATCGGCTCGGCCATTACCGTGAGAGCAGCCGTGCGCCTCTTCGATCGTGCTTGACATGTAAAACGATCGTTTTACATGTGTGCCATGACCGATCACGCTGCCATCATCGCATCCGCCGAGGCCTTGCTCGACAGGGAGGGCTTCTCCGCCACCGGCATGGACCGGCTCACCAGGGCCGCCGGCGTCTCCAGCCGCACGCTCTACAAACATGTCGGCGGCCGTGCCGCGCTGATCGTCGGTACACTCGACGCTCGGAGCGAGCGCTTCCTTGCCGCCATGCCGTGCGATGGGGTGGACGGCCTGTTCCGCGCCCTCGGCGAATGGGTCGAGGCCCAGGGCGCCCATGGATGCTTCTTCCTCCGGGCGCTGGGCGAGGCCGGCGCGGGAGATCCGGCGATCGGCGATCGGGTCGCCGCCCACAAGGAGGCCATGGCGGCTCTGATCGCCAACTGCGTCGCCGCCGATCTCGGTGAAGCAGATATAGTGCTCGCCGACCAGATCCTCATGCTTTTCGAGGGCGCGACCCACGCCGCCGTCTATCGCGGAACGAACGCCGTGGAGGCTGCCCGCCAGGCGGCCACAACCCTCGTAGAAGCGGCACGACATTCGGCGGAACGGACCGATGGATAGGCGCGCTTTTGGGCTGACAGCGAGCGGCTTCGGCCTGATTGCCGTGTGCTACGGGCGGCCCTTTTTGAGGTCGACAACGCCGTGCGAATGGCCCGCAAGGCCGCACGCGGCCAGATTGGCAGTCTGCACTTAGGTTTCGTGGAAAATGCCAGCCTCAACGTGCTGCCTAGCGCGGTTTCTGCCTTTCGCCAGGCCTGTCCGGAGGTCGACTTGCGCTTGAGCGAGATGATCTCCGCTGACCTTTTCCAAAGATTAACTTCCGGGAGGATTGATGTCGCCCTGGCCCGACCGATTTCCACCGACCCTGCTATCGAAACGCTGCTTGTATATCGCGAAGACTACATGGTCGTGCTTCCGGAGCACCACGAACTCGCCCGACGCGAAATCGTGCAGATTGCGCAACTCGCGGAGGAGCTGATGATCAGCGCAGCAGGCGCGAAGGCAACCTACCTACGAGCACAGTTCGCACGCTGTTCGCCAAGGCGGGATACGAGATTCGTGTCGGGCAGGAGGTTAACCAGCTTCCCGCGATCCTCGGCCTAGTAAGCAGCGGTATCGGTTACGCGATCCTGCCGCGCTCGGCCTGCAAGATGAGTACTGCGGGTGTGACCTACCGTCCCCTCGCAGAGAAAAACGGCCCACAAGCGGAACTGGTTGCGGCTTGGCGCGCCGCAGACTCCAATGCAGTTGTGAAGCGCTTTGTATCGCAATTGCCCGGTTTGAACGCAGCTTAACACGTCGCGAGATCGTCGAGCTGCGCGAGAAGTTGACCGACGAGATTGCAGCGGCCTACGCGCAAAGCGAGACAAGCCAGCGTCTGGCTACGATCCCGGGTGTCGGCGTGCTTTCGGCGACGATCATCGCGGCGACGACGCCGGATGTCGACAATTTCGACTGCGCGAGGGACTATGCCGCCTGGCTTGGCCTCACTCCCAAGCCGCACTCCACCGGAGGCAAGCAGAGGGTTGGCCGGATCTCAAAGATGGGCAATCGATATATCCGGCGGTTGCTGTATCTGGGTGCCATGGCGCAGATCATGGTCAGACGGAGACGCGGCCACGAGTTGCGATCGGACTGGCTATCGAACATGCTCCGGAAGAAAACGAAAGTGGTCGCCATCGCTTTAGCGCATCGTAATGGCGAGAATGATCTTCGCCGTCCTCCGCGACGGCACACGCTATAAGCCGCAGGCCACTGCCGCCTGATGGCTCAAGGAACGGTCAGGGCAAGGCCAAAGCGCCGGTTGTTCTGATGGAATATGAACGGGCACCCTATCTGTCTGTTTGCGCATCGAATTCGTCCGAAAACCGCTGCGTACTTTTCGGTCCGATGCTTTAGGCCGCGCCCCGGGCTTCATCCCAGATGTGACAGAGCCGCGCGTAGCGGTCGGACATTTGGGCAATAGCGGCCATGTCGTCTATGTTTCCCTTGAGCCAATCCCGGGCGGCATCACCGAATATGGTGCGGCCTACTGCAAAGCCCTTGACCAAGGGTTGGCGGGCGGCAAGCGCGAAACTTGCGGCCAAGGTTTCCTCGCTCTCTCCAAGACCCAGCACCACAATTCCGCGGACCCGCGGATCATTCCTCCCGATGGTTTCGATGGCGTTTTGCCATGCTGTATCGGTCTGAAATGGCTCCAGCTTCCACCAATCGGGAAAGACACCTATGTCATAAAAGCGCTGAATAACGTCAGCCGTGGAATGTTCGTTCACCGGGCCAATCTGAGACGGAATGACTTCAAGCAAAAATTCCAGCCTGTTGCGGCGCGCGGCATGGAAAAGGCGCAGCACCGCCGCTTCCTGCTTCGTCCACATTTCGGCATCATCGTCAGGATGGGCAAAACACAGGCACTTGACGACGTGATTGCCAGGCCATTCAGAAAACCCGCCAAAATCCGGGCCAAGCTGTGGCTCAACACCAAGGGGACGTGACCCCGGCCACTCCACGGGCCTGCCGACCCACAGGCGCTCGTCCGCCACTTCGTGAAGCGCTTCCCGACCAAGCCGCTCATCGCAGAGAATACCATAGCCCGTTTGATCGCACGCGACAGCCGTGGCTGCCTTGAGGCAGAGCATCTTGAACTGCCCGATTTTTTCCGGCGTGGCGCCGTCCATTTCCTCGAACTGACGCCGATGATCGAATGCGAAGACGCGCAGCGTGTTCCAGTCGCCCTTGCGGTTTGAAGCCCAGTGCACCTGTTCGAGCGCAGAGTCATTGCGCAGATCGGGACGCTTAATTCCGCGTTCAAAGAAGAACTGCAGCTCTTCCCAACTCGGATAAGCGGGCGTGCAGCCGTGGCGGCTGACAGCGAGAGCGCCACAGGCATTGGCGTATTTCAGCGCCGTCGGCCAGTCCACACCATCGAGCCAGCCCTTGACGAGGCCCGACATGAAGCCATCTCCCGCCCCCAGAACGTTGAATACCTCGATTGGAAAACCAGGGCCTGTCTGGCCATCATCAAGGCTCTGAGGGATGTCGCCATCGAAGGCCGTGGCGCCCATCGGCCCGCGCTTGCACACCAGCGTGGCGTTTGAAACCTCGCGCACGGCACGGAGGGCCGCAATGGTATCGGTGGTGCCCCCCGCGATATGGAATTCTTCCTCGGTGCCCACGATCAAGTCGAAGAAATGCAGGCTCTCCTGAAGCTTTGCCGTAACCTTGTCGGAGGCGACGAACCGGCTTTCGCCATCGTCGTGGCCGGCGACACCCCACAGGTTCGGGCGGTAGTCGATATCGAGCGCGGTCTGCATGCCGTCCGAACGGGCAGTCCGCAGCGCCTTGAGCGTCGCCGCCTCCACCTGCGGGTGGGACAGATGGGTGCCTGTTGCCACGACCGCGCGGGCACGCCGGATGAAAGCCTCATCGATATCGTCTTCGGCGAGGCCCATGTCCGCACAGTTCTCACGGTAAAAATCAGGGGGGAACTGCTCGCGATCCCGAATGCCCAGCAGCACAAGCGCTGTCAGTCTGTCCGGGTCCACTTTCACGCCCTCGATGCTCACGCCTTCACGGATGAGCTGCTCGATGACAAAGCGGCCCATATGCTCGTCACCCACTCCGGTGATCACGGCGGATCGCAGGCCCAGCCGGGCTGTTCCGCCGGCGATATTTGTGGGCGAGCCGCCAATATATTTGTTGAAGGAGCGCATGTCTTCCAGCCGTCCACCGATTTGCGCACCATAAAGATCGGCCGAGGATCGGCCGATTGTGATCAAATCAAGCGATTTCATTGAGAACTGCCCCATGTGGCTGCATTGAAAACTGAGGTGGGGAAACAGTCATTTCCGCAAAATGCGTCGGCCGGACCTGAAATCGGGCCCGACCGGTCTGAGTTTACATCTGGTCGATTTCAAGCACGGTCTCGTCGTCAACCAGGGCATGCAGTTCGAGAGTGTCCAGATCAGTCCACTCGAATACACCGAACAGACCGGACACGACGCCGGTTTCGGTATAGTCCATCATGCCGGTGACGCCATCGTAATTGATCGCTTCGCCGGCCCGGAGCGCATCGATGCCCTCCTGGTAGGTATGGACAACCGTGCCGTCACCCGAGGTGATCTCGTGCATCGCCTCGGACCAGGCGGCAGCATTGGTGGACCCGGCGGCCTCGATGGCCAGAGCAGTGGCGATGATCACGTCATAGTACTGGAGGGCATAGGAGTTTGAAGGTTCATCCAGGTCGGCATACTCGGATGCGTTCCAGAGCTCTTCCATGGTTGTCCATGCCTTCGTGTCAGTATGTGCAAAGCCCGCCGCCAGCACCGACTGGTGACGTTCGATTGCGCTCATCGTTGCGGTGGCCACGAATTCCTCGAGCAGCCAGTCGGAAGACCCAACGAGCATCCAGGAGTTCCCCGCTTCGGCGGCATTCTTGACGAAGGTGCCGCCATCTTCCCCCGGCGAGAAAAAGATCACCGCATCGGGATCTGCATCTGCGATACGGCTGACCACGCTGCGATAGCTCGGAGCCTGCGGTTGAACATCGATCTCGGCAAGCACTTCCATGCTCAGGGCATCCGCGGCCTTGACCGCGCCAGTCTTCTGGAGCTGAAAGCCAGCGATTTCCGACGCGACAATCACGAGGCTCTGCGCACCAGCATTGTTGGCGTGTACCACGGCGGCGACACCCTGGGCGCTGTCCATCGGTGCGCCGCGGAACAATGGCTCTTCGGCCGTGCCGCCATATTGCTCATCGATAGCGCCGCCGTGAACGGATGGCATGAGCGGACGCCCGTTCTCGGCGACGTAGTCGAGCACGAAATTGCGGTATGACAGGTAGTTGTGCGCTATGTTCAAAAGAATTTCCGCACCATCGCTGTCGAGAAGGCGACGAGCGACCTGCGCCTCACCCAGCGTTCCGATATCGCGATGAAGCACCTCGACCGGACGGCCGAGCGGTGGGTCCTCGTTAACGACGTCGACGACGAAGTTGGTGATGCCGTCGAACAGGTCGCCCACGGCATTGAACGGACCAGTATGGTAGGTGAGGTGTCCCAATTTGATGGGCTTACCCTCCTGAGCGACCGCCGGAACGGAAATCGTCATGGCGAGCAACATCCCAGCGCACGCCGCAACCTTCGGGCCGCCGGTGAGTAGAGATTTGTGAAACTGCATGTCTTCTCCTCCCATTATGATGTGCGCCACCGCCCCAAAGGACGCCAACGCGGCTAGATGTGGTAGCCTTCCCTGACCTGGTCGATCGTCACTTCCTTCGGGCTTCCCAAGAGATGCGTGATCCCCAGGCTCAGAACGTGCACGTTGCTGGCGAATGCCAGCGTGCTGACCGCGTTCTGCTCCGCCAGAACCACGGAAACATTTTTCTCCCGGCTGATTTCCGCGATGCGCCGAAACAACAGATCCGTGTATCTCGGCGACAGCCCGGCGGTCGGTTCATCCAGAAGCAATACCGAGGGCTCCTGCATCAATGCGCGCCCGATCGCCACCATCTGCCCTTCGCCACCGGACAAGCTTCCAGCCTTCTGGTCGAGCCTGTCCTTGAGATCGGGAAAGAGCGAAAACACCTCATCAAGCCGGTCGGCTTTGCTGCGCGCCCCAAGCAAACCGCCGATTGACAGGTTCTCGGCAACTGTAAGGTCTGGGAAAACGCCGTGCTCCTGCGGCACATAGCCAACCCCCATGGCGGCAATATCATAGGCAGTCCTGCCATCTATGCGCTCCCCTTGGACCCGAATCTCGCCCGCTGTAGGGCGGATAAGGCCTGCCAGCGTCTTGAGCAGAGTGGATTTTCCCGCGCCGTTCGCCCCCAGAACGGCATAGATCTCCCGGTCCACGGACAAGTCGATGTCCTGCAGGATCGTCACTTCGCCGTAGCCGCTTCGAATGCCGCGCACGTCAAGCATCGACGATCCCCATATATTTTTCGACCACGACGGGATGGTCGCGCACTTCCTTGGGTGACCCGTCGCAGAGCAGTTGGCCCTCGGCCAGAAAATGCACGTGCGCGCAATAGTCCCAGATCAGGTCAAGGTCGTGTTCTATGATGAATACCGACATGTCGTTCTCGTCGGCCTTTTGCTCGACCAGCGTCATCACGGCACGAGTCAGATCGTCGGGGAGGCCGGCTGTCGGCTCGTCCATGAGCAGAACCCTGGGTCTCAGCAACAAACAGCGAATGATGTCGAGCAACTTTTTCTCGCCCGCGGAGAGTGCCTTGCCGCCAGGATTTGCGAACGGGAAGTGCGTCAGGATTTCATCGATTTCAGCTTCGATTCGCTCGTCATTGCGCCGGCGGGCGAACACCGTCCAGAACCGCTCCCACTCCGGCAGCGCCAGCGACAGGCGTAGCGAGTCTCGGATCGACAGGCTTTCGAAGTCCTGGATAACCTGGTTGGTTTTCACAAGACCAGCGCGCGCGACCATATCCATGCTCATCGACCCAAGATCGATATCGGTATCGCCAGGACGGTAAATCAGTCTGCCGGCGTCGGCGGTGAGCTTGCGTGTAATCAAGCCCATCAGAGTGGTCTTGCCTGCACCGTTGGGGCCAATCAGCCCCTCGATCCGGTGCCGCCCGATCTCGAGCCGGTCAACCGACACCACGGTGCGGCCACCAAAAGACTTTTTGAGGTCGGTAATGGAAAGTCTGGCCTGCGACATCAGCGGTGCTCCTGCGAGTTCCCGAGGAGACCCAGGGGGCGGTACATCATGATCGCGACCAGGAAAGCCCCGTACATCATCAGCTTGATATTAGGAACGAGCAGTGCGTAATCCGGCGGAATGGGCGCGAAGGTTTCGATGAACACATCGAACAGGCCCACCGTGGCGACAACGCCGAGAATGGCACCAAGGGGCCGCCCTTTGCCACCGAGGGCCAACGCGATCCACGCCGTAAACGTCACGCCCGGGGCGATCATGTTCGACGTCAGAAACTGGAAGAGCGAAGCGGAGAGAGCGCCCAGAAATCCCATTCCCGCGCACGTGACCGAGAAAAAGACCAGCTTGTGCCGGAAGGTCGGCTTGCCGAGCCCGTGGGCAAGCGGTTCATTGTCGCGGATGGCCGCCAGGAGCCGGCCGTAGAACGAGCCGTCCAGCCTGACGGCATAAGCGTAGAGAACCGCGATGGCAGCTACGACCAGCCCGAGGAAGACGGGCTCGGTCGAACTGCCCCAATCGAAAGGATATTCGATGGTGCCAAGCCCCACCACGCCGTTGGTGAGCCATTTCTCCGTGGTGACAAGGTGCAGCACGATCGTGGCGAATGCCAGCGTTCCCACCAGAACGGCCTGCCCATCAAGCCTGAGGATCAGCGCACCGAGCGCCAGAGCGAAGGCGCCGACGAGCAGCGCGGCGATGACCACCGCCAGCACCCACGGAACGCCCCAGAGCGCGACCATGATGCCATGGGCGTACATGCCCAGGCCCCAGAACCCCACAACACCGAAATTCACGATGCCGAGACGGCCGAACTGGAGGTGCAACAGCAGCGTAAGGCCGATGTAAATCGCAACGAGTGTGAGTGAATAGTACAGATATGCCATGGGTCAGGCCCTCTTCCAGCGGAACCGGAGAACGGCAATAAAAAGGATCAGCAGCACGATATCGGCGTAGAGCGGCTGACTGACGAGGGTGATCCCGGCGGTCAGAATGCCCGCGAGAAGGCTGGCGATCAGGGCGCCGCGAACCGAACCGATGCCGCCCACGATCGAGAGCATGATGATCACGAGGATCATGTTCCAACCCATATACGGTGTGACCAGCGCAAAGACTCCGAAGAAGATGCCGGCAAGACCGCCCGCGGCACCGGCGATGAACCAGATCAGAACCGAGACTTTGGTCGGGACGATGCCGCTGGCCATGGCGAGATCGCGATTGTTGGCGAGCGCCCGCATCATTTCGCCCCAGCGCGTCCGGTAGATGAACAGCAACAGACCGATAGTGACGACAGCGACGAGGCTCAACGCGACGACTTGCGTATCCGTGATCCCCTGGCCGAAAATTGTCCAGTATTGCGGGTTGGCGTTCTCGAGGAAGTAGGGATTGTTCCCGAAAAGCAATGTCGCGCCGTAGCGGAAGAAAAACGACAAGCCGACGGAAAGGATAATCATCTCCGTCGGACCTACGCCGCGGGCGGCAGCGGGCCGAAACACCAGCAAAAAGGTCAAAACGCTGAAAACTCCGGCAAAAAGAACCGCCGGCAAGATGGAGGCAAAGAAGCCTAGCCCCAGAAATACCTGAAAAATGGAAGCGAAATAAGCACCGAAGGTGATGTTTTCAGCATAGGCGACATTGATGAATCCATTGAGGTAGTAAATCAATGTGAAGCCCATAGTGGCGAGCATCAGCGGCGCAGCCTGGATCAATCCAATGAATACCGAGTCCGTGACCAGCCACACGTTAACCGCCTCCCATGTTTCGTCCCGTCGTGGCCCGGTTCACCGGTCCTTCGGACGTATCCCTTTGGAAAATCTAAATGCTCTACAAAGCTCACGTCAACGATTATCGATTATCTAAGCGTCTGTTTGTTGCTGAAGCCGTTGCGTCTATCGGCCTATCGCGACATCGCAAGATATGCGTTCAGATCGAAACCGGGCTTCTGATGCTCCAGCCTCGATAATCAATTCGATAGCCTCCACCCATTCGGGTTCGCCCGGATCGTCGAGACCGAACCATCTGGTCAGCACGGCACGCAAAACCGGGGAATGCGAAACGCAAACCGCATGATGCCAATCGCCGCCCATGGGGCGCAGACTTTTCGCGAACTGCGCGACCCTGCGGGCGACGTCCAACGCGCTTTCGCCCGGCGGATCGGCATGATTGAGCCAATAGCCGACGCGATCCGAGGTATTTAGAAACGAGCGGTAAAACGATTGCGCAAGCACATCCTCGGGTGCTGCGTCTACCTGAGTGACCTGCGCGGCAAATGCCTCGGGTGTCGAGACCATCTCGACCCTATCCCCGAACAAATAAAGATCGGGATTGCGCAGCCCCCAGGCGGAACGCGCATCGGGTGCCCCCGGCGCGATGCAGTCGCGCAACGCGTTGGCTGTCTGCTGCGCTCGCTTGGTGCGCGTCGAGTGAAAGGACAGTGTCGCACCAGGTTCGGTTACGGCGCTTATAGCTCGTGCCGCGGCATCGACCGGCTCAAACGCATCCGGCGCCAGCGGCTGGTCGCCCCGATGGGAGGTGACCTTTGCGTGACGCAGCAGCCAGAGCCGAACGCCCGTCATCTGCCACCTCCCTCCTGGCCGATCCGGCCAGCATATGCCACACACGACCTCATAGGGTGGTGATCGGCCGCGACTGCAACAGATATAGCCGGCCCGATGCGATGGCCCATTCAATATCCTGCGGCACCCCGTAGTGCTCGGCCAGCCTCTGCCCGAATCCGCTCAGCTCGGTCAATTCCGCCGCGTCCAGCACGTCTTCGCCCGGTTTCGCCGTTTTCTTCAGCCGACCCTTGCGGTCCACCACATACTGGGCCGGCGTAACTTCGCCCGAGACCACCTGTTCGCCCAGCCCGTGAACGGCCTCGATCATCATCCGGTCCTTGCGCCTAGTAATCGGATGCACCGTGAACATGACACCGGCCTTTTCCGCGGGAACCATCTCCTGAACGACCACGGCCATACGCAGATCGTCGAGAGATCCCATTTTGCCGCGATAAAAGATGGCGCGTTCCGAGAAAAATGACGCCCAGCATTCCACGACAGCTTCGCGCACAGCCTCGCGCCCCTCGATTGCAAGGAAAGTTTCCTGCTGACCGGCATAACTGGCGGCGTCCGAATCCTCGGCTGACGCGGACGAGCGGACCGCCACCTTGCCGCCCAACGTATCGTAGGCGGACAACACCTCGTCGGGCACCGTCGCCGCCTCGCGCACATAGGCCATCGCGCCCGCGTGATCGCGTGATCGCGCGAGAGTGGCAAGCTTGGCGGCGTCCAGCACCTGCAACATCAGATGGCTGGGTAGGATGAACCCTGCGGGAACGGGAAATCCCGCGGCCGTCATCGCCGCAAGCGATGCGCCCTTGCCGCCCGCAATCTCTACATCGGTGGCCTCGGAAGCGGAAAACCAGAGTATCACGTCACGCCCCGACGATACCGATTGCCCGGACGGGGGCGCCCGTGGTGCCGACCCAATTGACCGGCAGAACCGAAACCAGAAAGCCGTGCCTCGGCAGTTTATCGAGGTTCGTCAGGTTCTCGACGTGCCAATAGTCCTCGCCCTCCATCACCTTGTGCGCATGCCAGAATTGCTTACGCTCGAACATGGCCCAAACCGGCGGATCGAATGTCGGCGCATCCGTACCCATGACCCGCACACCCTTCGAGATGAGCCAGCGCGTGGCTTCTCCCGTCATGCCGACATGATCCTTGAGATAGCGATCCTCGGTGTTATAGGCCGAGGCGCCGGTCTGGATCAGAACGATATCTTTGGGTTTGAGTTCGTACGCGATCTTGTCGAGCGCCTGCTCCAGATCGGCCACCGCAATGCCCGCGCCGAACTGAAGATGGCGCATGTCGAGCACGACGCCGTCCGAGAGACACATGTCGAGCGGAATACCCTCGGGCCCCGGGGCATCGGCGCCGCGAATATGCTTGACGCTATCAATATGTGTGCCGGTGTGATCACTGAGCGTTATCGCATAGTGCGCCGTCAACGACTTGACGCCTTCGTCCCATGTTCCGAGCGTCTTGGCTGCCTGTTCCCAGTCTTCATATACCTCGATACTCGTCGGCTTAATTCCCGGGAACAGTTTCATGTCGTTGTGAACCGGCATCGACAGATCGATGATTTTCCGCGTCATTTGAATAAACCTCCACCATAATGGCCCCGAAAGCCTCGACGTGCTCCCGCATGACTCTTCCAAACACGTTTGGGTCGCCCGTTTTGAGCGCGTCGATTATCGGGCGGTGCGCGTCAGGAATTGACTGGAACTTGTCGGGCGAGTTCAGCAGATTGCGCGCCGTCACGAATGTTCGCGCTTCAATCATTAGCGAGTTCCAGGTGTCGATGAGGACCTGGTTTTCGGACGCGTCGATGATGATGCGGTGGAAGTCCACGTCGCGCGCCGCAACCTCGCGCGCATCGCCCGCTTCAACCGCCTTTCTCATATTCGCCAAAACGTCTTCCAGTTCGTTGATGCTTGCCCCAATGGTCCTGAATGCCAACTGCCCTGCAAGCTCTTCCAGGCGCGCCCGAACTGGATAGATCTCGACGACCTCGCGTGGATCGACCCGACGCACCCGGGCGCCCTTGTACGGAACGACCTCCACGAACTTCATAGCGACAAGGTCGCGTAGCGCCTCACGCACGGGCGACTGACTCACGCCCAGTGCACGCGCGATCTGGCTTTCGACCAGCCGGTCGCCAGGTTCGTATTTTCCCGAGAGAATGTCGTCGAGCAACTCTTCCTTGATTTGCTCGGATAGAATCATTCGGTTTACCATTAAATGTCGGCCTTATCTGACGATCTGAACTGTACCGCTGGTACCATTTACGCGAACCCGGTCGCCAGTTTTGATGGCTTGGGTCGCAACCGAGGTGCCCACCACGGCGGGGATGCCGAATTCACGCGCGATGACGGCAGAATGCGAGGCAGACCCGCCGGCATCGGTGACAAGGCCGCGAATTTTGGTGAACAGCACGACCCAGGCCGGGTTGGTCATACGACAGACAAGGATTTCATTTTCCTGCAACTCGTCGAACTGATCGGTCGAGGTCACCAGACGCGCCACACCTTCGACCACGCCCGAGGAGGCCGGAAGACCCGTGATTTCGTCAGATTGATTGGGCGCGGGACGGTAGAATTTCTCGGGGAAACCCCAGTTCGCGGCATAGGGAAAGGCAAGGGCCTCCTCGGTCGCTGTGCCAACCCAATCTGGCGGGCGAATCGATTGCTGTTCCTCAAAAGCATCGCGCCGGTCCGAGGTCAGTTCGCGCGCGTTGAAGGCGCCATGATTGCCCACCAGTGTGCGCATTTCATTGTAGTGCAGGAATAGAATGTCTTCCGGATCGTCCAGGATGTCCGCCTGTACGAATTTCGCGCCGATCGCCATGAGCACGGTACGAAGCCGCGCGTTGGTGCCCTGGTCGATGTAGAAATGATGGTCGGGTGTCAGTGGGTTGAGGGCGATTGCGCGATCCAATAGCGTTTGCAGCCGGACCCGGTCCTCGCCCGCCCCGATACCTTCCATCAATTGCGCCTTGGCCTCTTCGAGATCCCTGCGGACCGCTTCGATTGTGGCGCGATAGTCGTAGTCGGAATAAAGGTATCCTCGGACCGCTTCGATGATCGGGCCCGGATTTTCGCGCCACAGCGGCGCGATGAACTCATGGCTCCACATGGATTTATGCCCGAATTCCTTCTGATAGGGTTTCAGCTGACCGTCGACGAAGGCACGCCCGGCCTCGCTCTTCTCAAGCTCGGCGAGCACGACCGTGGCGGTCTCTCCTTTGAACGCCTGCCCGAGCTCAGGATCGGATTTGACTGCCTCCTTCATCCGCCAGAGCGCCTCGATGGAATCCCAGTTGCGATCTTTCAGGGAACTTTGCAGGCGGCCCGGCAGGTCATCGGGAAGGTCGGGGCGCAACTCCTTGATCGCGGCATTCAGCTCCATCGTTGCGCTGAACTGGGCGAAATTGACTAACCAGTGGATTTTCCAATGGCGGTCGTGCATGTCGAGCGCATCTTCGAAGAGCACCGCGAGGCCCGGAAGGCTTTCCGCCTCCATGTCGTAATTGTCGAAGTACTCGAAGTTACGGACGATCTCGGGCCGCAGCCGATTGTCCCACCATTCGATAAAATTCTTGCCGTAATGCGGCAGCGTGGCTTCCAGATAGGGGCCAATATTCTCGGCATAGTTCTTATCCCACGGCACGCGCGGTGCGTAGCGGGCCTGGAATTCTTCCGCAGCCGGGCGGCAGGAGGGGTCGGCGGGAATTGCGGCAGTATAGAGATAGCCATTAATCTGCTTGGCGATCCAATCGCTGGCAAAAGGCGTACCGAAACGCCGGAACATGTGATCGCAGGTCAGCCACCAGCCGCCTACGTCGAAGAACATCGGCGTTAATGGATTGGGGCAGTGCAGGTCGTCGAATATCCAGAACAGCTCGTCCTCGCCCTCACGCCACTCGATGGGAAACGTCTCGTCCCCAAGGAACTGTCCCAAGACACCGCGCGCCACGTCTTTGTCCTCCCTCACCCGGTTCAACCGTGTTTTGTTCACCATAGTTATGTCGCGCACGCCATGTCAACGATTATCGATTATTGACGATACAGGATTTTCAACCTACCGTTTGTGTTGAAAAGAGCACCCGATCCGCCGGCAATTCGGGTGCGTATGCCGGATCAGGCACGGCCTATGCGAGCAGCGATCTTCTCCGCTGAAGGCGTAGTTTGCGCGCGGCACCCCGTCGTCACCGTTTCGCAGGCGCCTAGGGCGCGCCGGCTGCCATTTGGGTAGCAAAGACATAACTCAAGAATCGGATTCGAAAGGGAGTACGACATGAAAATCGCTGTTGTCGGCATCGGCGCTATCGGCCGTGCCTGGGCCATTTCATTCATGCGGGCGGGTTTCGAGGTCAAGGTCTGGAACAATACGCCGGGGCGCATGGACGCAGCGCGCGAATTGATCGAACAGATTTTGCCCGATCTGCACGAGGCGGATCTCCTGAACGGGCTGACGCCGACCGAAGCGATGCGGAATTTCATTCCGTGCCCGACATTGGAGGAGGCCGTCGGGGACGCGGAATACGTCCAGGAAAACACCGCCGAGAACGTCGAGGTGAAACGCGAGATGTTCTCCCAGATCGAGGCGCATGCCCCAGCGGGCACGATCATTGCCAGTTCGACCTCGGGGATCGTTCCCTCGTCTTTCTCCTTGCATCTTGAGCACCCGGAGCGGTGTCTGGTCGCGCACCCGCTGAACCCGCCCTACCTGGTGCCTGCGGTCGATCTCGTACCGTCGCCAGCGACGTCGGACGCGACGATGCAGCGCGCCGCCGAAATCATGCGGGACTGCGGCCAAGTGCCGATTCTGATGAACAAGGAAGACCCGGGGTTCATCACCATCCGGCTGCAGGGCATGATGTATCACGAGTGCTGGCGGCTGGTGAACGAGGGCATGGCCGACCCCGAATCCATCGATGTCGCCGTACGCGAGGGCCTCGGCCTGAGATGGTCGTTTATCGGCCCGTTCGAGACGGCGGATCTCAACGCGCCGGGGGGCATTCGCGATTTTGTGGGACGATTTGGCGATGATCTGAACGCCATTCACCCCCGGGTGACCGATCCGGTACGCTGGGAGGGAGCGCTTTTGGACAAGGTCGATGCGGAGCGGCGCAAGAGGCTGCCCATGGATGCGCACAAGCAACGGCAGCTCTGGCGCGACAGGCGGCTGATCGCGCTGGCCGCGCATAAGAGAGCGCGCGCCCGTCAGGAGAGCTAGTGTAGCCGGTGCCCAGATCGGGAGAACGTCCATGCGCCTGAGCGGAAAATTCGCGGTGGTCACCGGCGGATCATCGGGCATAGGTTTCGCCATCGCGAAGGCTTACGTACGGGAGGGAGCGGAAGTCGGCGTCGTCGGGAGCAATCCCGACAGGCTTGAGTCCGCTCTTGCCAGTCTCGGCTCCGGGGCGAGCGCCATATCCGCCGATCTGGCCACGGAGGAGGGCGTGAAAACCGTCATCGATGCCATCGCCGCGGCACACCGCACGATTGACACCCTTGTAAACAATGCGGGCCGCACATTTCTCGCGCCATTTGAGACAGTCGAACGTGCGGATTACGAGGCTCTCATGGCCCTCAATGTGACGGCGCCCTATTTTCTCACGCAAGGTTTATTGCCACATATGCGCGTGCCCGGCGCTTCGGTGATCAATCTCTCCTCCTATTTCGCGGACAAGAATATTCCCGGACGGCCATCCAGTCCCTATTCGATCTCCAAGGGCGCCATGGACGCGCTGACCAAGACTCTTGCCTTCGAGCTTGGACCGCGCGGCATCCGCGTCAACGCGATTGCACCGGGTACTACGCAAACGCAAATGCGCCGCAATACGGTCGAGAACCTGCCGCCGGATGAACGCGAGGCGCTTGAGCGATATGTCGAGGCGAGTTACCCGCTGGGCCGTATCGGGAAGCCGGAAGATTTCGCGGGGCTTGCGATTCATCTGGCTAGCGAGGAAGCGGCCTGGACGAGCGGAGCCGTCATCGCGGTGGACGGCGGTTATACCTGCGGCTGAGGGCGAGGTGGGTTGAGCGCACGCCATACCCGCTCCGGCGTCAGCGGCAGGTCGCAAATCTCCGCTCCGGTCGCTTGAGCGACGGCGGCGGCGAGCGCGGGCGCGGTGCAGAGGATCGCACCTTCGCTCACCCCCTTTGACCCATAGGGCCCGGGTCCGTCTTCGTTCTCGACGATGCCCGTCTTCAAGCTGCCCGGCATGTCCTTGGTCGTTGGAATTCGGTAGTCGAGCGCTCCAAGATTGCGTATCTCGCCATGCTCGCCAAGCACCAGATGCTCCATGATCGAATGCCCCAGCCCCATGATCGCTGCGCCTTCGTCCTGCATCTCGACCTGCAGCGGGTTGAGCGCCTTGCCCACATCGCCCACCGTGACGTGCTTGCAGATTTCGATCTCGCCAGTGTCACGGTCGACCGAGACCTCGAACGCGGTGCAGTTGAATTCGAAGAAGGCCGGCGTGCCGCCAAGCGGGTGGTCCTTGACGTTTGGCTTGCGCATTCGCCCGGTGCCGATCAATTCTCCTCCCCAGCGCCCGAGTTCGGCCTTGATGAACTCATGAATGGGCAAAGGCCCGCTGGGCAGATGCACGTTTCCATTGCTGATCACCACGCTGTCGACCTCCACATTGTGGATATCGGCCACCATTTCCGCGACTTGTCGGTGGAGATCCTCGCAGGCCCGCGAGATGGCATTGCCCATGAATACGGTGGAACGGCTGGCGCTGGTTTGCAGGTCGAACGGAACGGACGAGGTGTCTCCCATCACGACGGAGATGCGATCCATGGGCGCGGCGAATGCGTCGGCGACAAGTTGCGCGAATATCGTGCGCGCGCCCTGCCCCATATCGGAGGTTCCCGCATAGACGAAGATGCTGCCGTCAGCGAGGAGCCGAATGGTGGAGTTGGACAGGCCGGTTGTCGCCCCGGCCTTGATCGCCACCGCTATGCCACGCCCGCGACCCGGAGGCAGCTCGCTTTCCCAATCCAGCAGGTCGGCAGCCTTGAGCAGGGATTGTTCCCAATGTCCGTCGGCGGGGAAATCGCCCTTGACGACGTCATCGCCTTTTCGCGCGAGGTTGCGCAGCCGGATCTGCAATCCATCAATCCCCAGTTGGCGCGCGGCCTTGTCCATTTGTGACTCATAGGCCCACGACATCTGCGGCGTTCCGAAACCGCGAAACGCTGTTGCAGGCGTTGTATTGGACAGTATGGCACGGGCGTTGATGCGCGCATTCGGCGTGCGATATGGCCCGCATCCGAGATAGCTCCCCTTGGCCATAACGCGCTCGGCAATGTCGCCATAGGCGCCAATGAGGTAATCCGCCTCAATATCCTGGAAGACAAGATCACCCGATGAGGTAAAGCCAGTGCGCATGCGCATCCGTGTCGCCGTACGCCGGACCGCCTGAAACGTCTCCTCAAGTGTCAGGACAAGTCGGCAGGGCCGCCCGATCCGCCGGGAAACAAGCGCGACAAGCGGTTCGAATTTCGGGTTTTGCTTGCCGCCGAAAGCGCCACCCGGATCAGGAGCAATCACATGCACCTGCGAGAGCGGCAGGTCGAAAAGCTCGGCCATTATTTTTTGCAAGAGGAACGGATGCTGTACCGGGCTCCATATCTTGAGCCGGTCCGGCTGGGCATCGACAATGAAGCCATGCGGCTCGATGGCGAAATGCGTGACCATGGGGAAGGTATAGGTGCCCTCGACGACAAGATCGGCGTCCGCCCCCTCGATCGTGCCCCATGCAGTTTGCCGCTGATTGAGGATGTTGCTGCGCGCATGCGGGTCACCGGCCCGAATCTGAGGTTCTTGCACCAGCGGCGCATCCGGCGCCAGCGCGTCATCGATGGAGCATACCGCCGACAGCTCGGTATAGGCGACCCTTACGCGTGCCGCTGCACTCTCGGCGGCCTCCTTCGTTTCCGCGGCAACCACGGCCACCGGCTCTCCGTGAAACCGGGTTTCGCCATCTGCAAGCACCGGCCTGTCGCGATAGACCGGGCCGAAACGCGGTATCGGCTGCGGCAGTTCGGCGGCGGTGACGATGTCGAGGACACCGGGCATACCAACCGCATCATCAACATCGATAGCATCGATCCGCGCGCGGGCAACCGGCAGCGTCACCAGTTTCAGATGGGCGACATTGCCGATTTCGATATCCGCCAGGAATTTCTGACTGCCGTCGGCGCGCTCGCGCCCCCCTGACCGCACCGCCGAAGCGCCGACCATTTTCGGGGATGGGTCGGATTTCTCTGTTTCGGCGTCCCGCAGTTGCGCCGCGCGGCGCATTGCCTCAAACATTCGATTGTAACCACCGCAGCGGCATAGATTGCCCGACAGCCCTTCGCGCACCGCCGTTTCATCGCATTGCCCCTCGCGCAGGAGTTGGCGGGCGGACATGAGCATGCCGGGAATACAGAAACCGCATTGGATCGAGCCGGTTTCGAGAAACGCGTCCTGGACCAGTTTGAGTTCCGCATCGTCTTCGGCCTCGGCGGTGACCACATCGGCCCCGTCGGCCTCGACCGCGAGCATAAGGCAAGCATTGACGATTTCGCCGTTGACGGTGACCGTGCAGGCACCACATTCACCGACCGCGCAACACTCCTTGGATCCGGTAAGCCCGAGATGATCGCGCAGAAAATCGAGCAATGACAGATTCGGCGGCACGCTTTGGGCATGGTCGCGCCCGTTCACTGATATCCGAAGCAGATGACCCTCCGTCATGGTGCAACCTCCGAAATCAGGTTTTCGCGTGCCCGCGCAAATGTGCGTCGCGCCAGAACCGTGAGCATGGCCTGACGGTAGTCGGCGCTGGCGCGGACGTCATCAATCGGCGTGGCGGCAGTCATCAGCCGTTCAAGCACCGCATCCATCTCCGCCTGATCCGCATGGGTATCGGGCAGTTCACCTGCACCTGCCTCAACGACAAGCGGCCGTGGCGCCACAGCCCCGAGGGCAAAGCTCACCTGGCCGTCATGCCAAATGCGGCAGCTCAGGTTTACGGTTGCAAGATCAACTCCTTTCCGCCTGGTAATGCGGCCAAAGGCTGATCCAGACGGCGTTTTCGCTATGGGAATGCGGATTTCAACCACGAGCTCTTCGGCCGAGAGGGCGATGTCCCGGTTTCCCTTGATGAATTCCTGGACCGACAGCGCCCGCTGTCCCTTCGGCTCCTGAATGACAATAGTTGCGCCATAAAGAGCGAGTACAGGCACGGTATCGGCGGCGGGCGAAGCGTTGCACAGATTGCCCCCAAGCGTTGCACGGTTCCGAATCTGGCGCGACCCGACGACGCTTGCGGCTTGAACGAGGGCCGGGAAATGCCGTCTGACCCTATCGTCCTGCGTCAATGCCGTCATGGTCGTGCCGGCCGGCACAACCAGTTCATCGGCGGTTTGCGAAATGCCCCGTTGCAACTCGGCAATGCCTTTGAGGTCGATGACATAGCCTGACGACACCGTGTGATGCCGCAGCCCCACGATCAGATCAGTGCCACCGGCAAGAAGCCGCACCTCGCCTCCTGCTGTGGCCAGCATTTCGAACAGCTCATCAATACATCTCGGACGTGCATATTCGAATGGCAACATGAAAAAGCCGTCTGATCCAATGCAGCGCAATCGAGCTGCTATGGGTGAATGCGCACTCGCCACCCATCGCAAGGACAATACTTCGTACAAAGCACTAATCCCTGTGGTCGTTTTGGTATCACAGCGTCAACCCTCCATCAACCGATAATCGAAAATCGATTTTCGGGCAAAGGCCGTTGTCTCGATCGGCGCTACCACCCCGAACTCGGACAGACGGGCCCGCAACGCGTTAGATATCTGCGTGCGCTGGCGGTTGAGCATCAACCGCACCCGGTGAAGCATCATTACACTTTGCTGCTCGGAGGACTTCACCGGCACGAAGCGCATGGTCGGCCTGGTCACCGCCTCGCAGATGGCCTCGGCATCGGCCGCATCGTTCTTCTGACGCTTCAAATAGGGCTTCACGTACTGTGCCGGCAGCAGTCGTACATCATGACCTCGTGCGGTCAGCTCTCTCGCCCAATAATGCGAAGAACTGCAGGCTTCGATCCCGACCAGACATCGCGGCAGCTTCTCGAAGAACCCCAGCACGTGCCCGCGGGTCAGCTTCCTTCGAATGACACCCTGGCCCACCGCATCTACGCCGTGGACTTGAAACACGGACTTCGCGATATCCGGACCAATCGTCGTAACGTTGT
>NZ_JAXQNM010000016.1:0-44206 GCF_034427935.1 Chelativorans sp. M5D2P16
GCCCGTCCTGAGCCTGTCGAAGGGGCTGTCCGTCCGGTGGACCGGCAGCGGCAGGCCGATGTCGGGCTGTCGGCGGTCGACATCCAGGTGAAGTTCGACGGGCTCGAGGCGGGGCGGCTTCTCAACGTGTCGACCATGCCGGTGGAGCGCACCTATTCGGCCGGCGAGGCGGTGACGTTCCTGGCGACCAGCAACTATCCGGCCTTTATCGACAAGGCGGAGATCCGCATCTTCGAAGCCGATGCGGTGCACGAGGGCCGGCCGCTGGCCATCATTCCCGTCGCGATCAACGGCACGGCCTCTTGGACCATGCCGGCGGCGGAAGAGAGCGCGTTCGCCTATGTGCTGCGCGTCCATGACAAGAGGGGCCGCTATGACGAGACGGTGCCGCTGACGATTGCGCGCACCGACCGTGCGGATCTGGCCGACCACAGGCGCGAGGACGCGGTTGCGCCCGGCTGGGGCGAGGACCGCACCGCCTTCCACAACATTCCCGTCAATGGCGGGGCGGTGACGGTCTATGGCCGCAACGTTCCGCCTGGCTACCGGGTGGAGGTGCTGGGCGAGACGATTCCGCTCGATCGCGAGCAGTCCTTCGTGGTGCAGCGCATCCTGCCGCCGGGCGACCATGCCGTGGCGGTCGCGGTGAAGGGCGCGTCGAAGACCGGCGGGCTCACCTTTACCCGCGACATCAACATTCCCGACAATGACTGGTTCTACGTCGCGCTGGCCGATCTCACCATCGGCAAGCGGATGGGCGACGACCGGATCGAGGAGGTGCGGCCGGGCGAATATGACGAGGTCTATTCGAAGGGAAGGCTGGCCTTCTATCTGAAGGGCAAGATCAAGGGGAAGTATCTGCTGACGGCGGCCGCCGACACCGGCGAGGACGATCTCGACGCGCTCTGGCGCAACCTCGACAAGGAGGACCCGCGGCGCATCCTGCGCCGGCTCGATCCGGACGACTACTACCCGGTCTATGGCGACGATTCGACCATGGTCGAGGACGCGCCGACCAAGGGCAAGTTCTATGTGCGGCTGGAGCGCGGCGACAGCCACGTGATGTGGGGCAACTACAAGACGGCGATCACCGGCACCGAGTTCCTGCGTTCCGACCGGGCGCTCTACGGGGCCAACGCCGTCTACCGCTCCGAAGCGGCGACGCCCTTCGGCGAACGGCGCACCGAGGTCACCCTCTACGCCGCCCAGCCCGACACGCTCCCCTCACGCGAGGTGTTCCGGGGCACCGGCGGCTCGGCCTACTTCCTGAAGCGCCAGGACATCGTCGAGGGCTCGGAGACGGTGCGCGTGGAGGTGCGCGATCCGGTGACCGACCGCGTCGTCGAACGGCGCACGCTGGCCTATGGCGAGGACTATCACTTCGACTACATGCAGGGCGTGATCATCCTGCGCCGGCCGCTCAATTCCATGACCGGGGCGCGCGGCCCCGTGCGTAACGGCGCGCTCGGCGGCGAGCGGCTCTATCTGACGGTGGACTACGAGTACGAGCCTTTGGCGAGCGATGTCGACGGCTATGTCTATGGCGGGCGCGCCCAGCACTGGCTGAACGATCACGTCCGCCTCGGCGTGACCGGCATGGACGATTCGACCGAGCTTGCCGACCAGAAGGCCTATGGCGCCGATATCCAGATCCGCCATTCCGAGCGCACCTTCCTGGAGGCCGAGATCGCCCATTCCAAGGGGCGCGGCTTCAACCTGTCGCAATCGGTGGATGGCGGGCTGACCTGGGGCGACAACCGGCCCGGCGCGCCGGCCGGCGCGGACGACGAGGGCACGGCCTGGCGCGTGCGCGGGCAGGTCGACCTCGAGGAGGCCGGCGCCGGCATCAAGGGCACGGTGGGTGGCTATTACGAGGAGAAGGAGGCGGGCTACGCCAGCCTCTTCGACCATGCCGGCGTCGACCGGCGCATCTGGGGCGCCCACGCCGACCTGGAGCTGACCGAGGATCTCGGTTTGAAGCTCGCCTATGACGACCTGAAGGACGGTGACGGGCGGGTGCGGCGCGACGGCACCGGCAGCGTCAGCTGGCAGTTCGACCGGCACTGGAAGGCCTCCTTCGGCGTCACCTATACGGAGATCATGTCGCCCTGGGCGAGGCGGGCCGGCAAGTCGGGCTATGACGGCAGCCGCGTCGATGCCGGTGTGCGCATCGACTACCGCTTCGACGACGACCGGCTGGTCTACGGCTTCGCGCAGGGCACGGTTCACCGCTCGCGCGACATCGACCGCAACGACCGGGTGGGCGTCGGCGCGGAATGGCGGCTGACGGAGAAGGTGGGGGTGACCGGCGAGGTCTCCTACGGCACGCACGGCATCGGCGGGCTGGCCGGCATCACCTATGACCCGACCGCCGACGACCACTACTATGTCGGCTACCGGCTCGACCCCGACCGCGCCTTCCAGCTCGACAACAGCCGCGACCTCTACGGCACCGACAAGGGCACCATCGTCGCCGGCATGCGCCGGCGCATGGGCGAGGCGGTGTCGGCCTATTCGGAAAGCAATTACGACCTCTACGGCAACCGCAAGTCGCTCACCCAGACCTATGGCGTCGTCTATACGCCCGACGCCCAGTGGACCGTCGACGCCGGGCTGGAGATCGGCCGGGTGCGCGACGACACGGTCTATGAGGGCAAAGCGCGCGAGGACTTCGACCGCTACGCGCCCTCGCTCAGCCTCGCCTACAAGGACGAGGAGGCGGGCATCAATGCGCGGGTGCGCGGCGAGGTCAGGATCGAGCGCTCCGACGACGGCACGCGCGACCAGAACTCCTATCTGTTCGCCGCCGGCCTCGGCTGGAAGACCAGCCCCGACTGGCGGCTGCTCGCCCATGTCGACGCGGTGGTCTCCGACACCAAGTCCAGCGAGGTCTTCTTCGCCGACACCGACTATGTCGAGGCCTCGCTCGGCTACGCCTACCGGCCGGTCGACAACGACCGCTTGAACGCGCTGTTCAAATACACCTGGCTCTACGACCTGCCGGGCAACAGGCAAGTGATCAGCGGTGCGACCGGCGATTCCCATGCGCCGGCCCAGCGCAGCCACATCCTGTCGGCCGACGTCAGCTACGACCTCGTGCCCTGGCTCACCATCGGCGGCAAATACGGCTTCCGCATCAGCGAGGTCAAATACCGCACCGGGCACGGTTCGCACACCGCCTTCGAGGAGGAATGGCAGAAATCCTCCGCCCATCTCGGCATCCTGCGCGCCGACCTGCATCTCATCAAGAAATGGGACCTGCTCGTCGAGGGCCGCCTCATGCACATCCCCGACGTCGACACCGAGTATGGCGCCCTCGCCGCCCTCTACCGCCATGTCGGCAACAACTTCAAGGTCGGCGTCGGCTACAACTTCGGACGCTTCTCCGACGACCTCAGAGACCTCACCCTCGACGACCAGGGCGTCTTCCTCAACGTCGTCGGAAAATTCTGACCGCGCTCCGCTCACGATCAGCGGAGGGGCGTCTGCGAAAAGCGGGAGTCCTCGCAGCTTATCAGGATCGGCATCGAGGCCGGTGGTTCGGGGTGTCGGCCTCTCGCCGACGCAAGGCTGTTCCGCTGCACAGAAATCGTGCTGTAATCTCTCGGGCTATAACGGCGAAGAAAACCGCGCTGGGCGGCGCAGACCGGCTCGGTCAGCCCGGGCAAGATGGGCGGGCACCGCTGGAGGGGCAGCGGGACTGGCTGCTCGATCAGGTCCGGACCCGTCCGGAGACAACCCTGAAAGGGCTTCAGGCGCTCCTGGCCGAACGTGGTGTCGCGGTCAACCACGATACCATCTGGCGGTTCCTGCGGGCCTGCGGGCTCAGTTTCAAAAAAAGACGCTGGTCGCCGGATGAACGCAACCGCCCTGATGTGAGGCGCCGCCGTGAACGCTGGCAGCGCCATCAGGGGCGGATCGACCCGAAGCGGCTGGTCTTCATCGACGAAACCTGGGTGAAGACCAATATGGCGGCGCTCAGGGGCTGGGCGCCGAAAGGGGGAACGGTTGCCGGGCGCGGCAGCGTCCGGGCACTGAACACGTCGACCTTTATCGCAGCGCTGAGGCACGACCGGATCGATGCGCCCTGGGTCTTCGATGGCCCGGTGAATGGCGATATCTTCCGCACCTGTGTCGAGAAGGTGCTGGCTCCGACCCTGCAGCGGGGTGATGTCGTCGTGATGGACAATCTCGGTAGCCACAAGAGCGAAGCCGTGCGTCGGGCCATCCGTACCGCCGGGGCTCACCTGCTGCTCCTGCCGCCATATTCGCCCGACTTCAATCCCTGTATGGATGGCTCCTGCGGGTCAAGGGTGTCAGATCGGGTTTGGTGAACAGATCGGTTGCGGCCATATATACGGCGTCTGAATGTGCAACGGGATCGCTGCGCGCCCTGATGAATATCCGCTTGAGAACAGGTCCCACTCAATCGAACGCGATCGAGGCGCGTCGGATTGATCGGGGTATCCTGGTTCTTCGTCTCCGTCCGTTCGCCATCACCTCACTTCACTTTGCCCTGACCGTTCCTTGAGCCATCAGGCGGCAGTGGCCTGCGGCTTCCGTGATCTGCGCCATGGCACCCAGATACAGCAACCGCCGGATATATCGATTGCCCATCTTTGAGATCCGGCCCACCCTCGGCACCGTCAGGCCGGGCGAAACAGTCGACAAGGCGGACCTTTCCAATCCCTGGGCCGTGTTCGACAACGATATCGACCGCGTCGTCATCGAATGCGTCAATACGCTCACGCCCGAATGGGAAGACAAGATGGCCGGCCGGCTTCGACGTCTTCATCTATGACCAGTGCCTGGCCATGGAGCAGAGCATCCGAGTTGACGGGCCGAGTCTGTGATGAGAATGAGCCGGGGCGCCGCCAAGGCGCCCCGCGCGGCTCAGGCGTCCAGTCCGCGCACATAGATTGCGGCTACCCCTGCTGCGACCTTACGGATCTCGGCCTCACTCTCGCGATCTGGTGGGCGTTGGTCGAGGGCTGCGCGATAGGCCTGCCGCGATATCGCTTTGGCAAAGCGCGTTCGGCAGGAAAGCTTACCTAGGCAGGCTCCTGCTCGGCGCAGATCCGGCCGGAATCATCATCGGAGAGCGGAACATCGAGCAATGCGCAGCGATGCGGCATCGTGCGATCGCCGGCGCGCTCATCGCGACGGAAAAAGCGGCAGGTCGCGCAGATGCCGAAGCTCTTTGAGCGGTTTTGAAGGATGGCTTCATGAAGAACGGCCGAAAGCGCCTCTTCCAGGGTGCCGTCCGTACCGGTCGCAGCAATATGCGCCGCGAATTCCCGCAGCGGGTCTTCGGCAAGCTGTGCGCGGCCGGCATCGGTCAGGGTCATATCCACCGACCGGCGATCGCGCGTGCTTTGCCGCCGCTCAACGCAGCCCTTCTTCTCAAGCGCAATCAGCGTCTGAGAAACCGTACCCCGGGTCGAGCCGAGATACTCGGCAAGCGCAGCAGGCGTACGCGAGAAGCGGTTCGCCTTTTCGAGATAGCGCAGCGCCTCCCACTGCGCCGGATTCAGGGGACTCTTCTGCTCTTCCGCCTGGATCAGCCGGCCGATGCGTTCGATCAGATCGGCTGCCCGGCGTGCTTCATCTTCTGACATAGTAGCGACTCGCTATTTTTCTTGACGGCTCGCGACCACATTGCTAGCGATATGATAGCGACTCACTACTATATGAGCAAGAAAGGAGCCCATGTGTCATTTCGCGTCCCTACAGCACTTGCGCTTCCTGCGCTGATCGCGGCCCTTGCGGCAGCGCCGGTCCAGGCTCACAGCATTGAAGGCACGGCGGCAACGCAGCCTGCGGCCTTCGATATTCACCAAGCCGACATCACGGCGGAGGGCAACGATCTCGTCTTCTCGATGCAACTGAAGGCCGCGCCGGGCAGCGCCGTTCCGGAGGCGGCAGGCCAGCTTCGTGGTGCGCCGGTATGGTCCTATGTCTGGCCGACCTCGTTCGATTCCGGTGTCGTCGGATTTGAACCGGAGGCGGGCATCCTCGCCTTTGCCGTTACTGCCCATCCGGATTTCGACGACACGCCGCTTTTTGATGAAGACGGCGATGGCGATCTGGGCAATGACGGGCGCCGCTGGCACTCGCACTGGGTTGTTCTCGTTGAGGATGATGCCTGCGGCGGGGGCGCGCTGAAGGTCAAGGACATCCCGGAGGGTGAGACGCCCCGGCTTCCCAAGACCTGGCCGAACCTGCCGATCCTGATCGACAGCCCCGGCTGGCATCCGCAGTTCACCGAAGACAGTCTGAGCGTGCGCGTCCCGTTCGATCCGGAAACGGACCTCAAAGGCGTGAAGTTCGATGCCGTCACGGCGGCGCTGCAGGTGAACGCGAACATCCACGCCCCCTTGCTGTGCGTCACAGACGTCTTTGAAGCGGCTGGCAGCCTCGGCCTGCCCGGAACGATCGACTAGGGAGGCCGCCGATGGGAAAATCCGCAATCGCAATTCGGCACTTGGCATTCGAGGATCTCGGTGCGTTCGGCCTCGCCATAAGTGCGGCCGGTTACACGGTGGGCTATCATGATGTCGGACTCGACGAATGGGAGGCTCTCCGCAAGGCGGACCCTGACCTGCTCATTGTGCTCGGCGGTCCCATCGGCGCCTATGAAGACTGCAACTATCCGTTCTTGGAAGACGAAGTGCGGCTTCTCGCCAAGCGCCTGGAAGCCGGACGTCCGGTGATGGGCATCTGTCTCGGCGCGCAGCTGATCGCCCGCGCCGCCGGCGCGCGGGTCTATCCGGGTTCGGCCAAGGAGATCGGGTTCGCGCCGATCGAACTCACCGATTCCGGGCGCCTCTCTTGCCTCTCACCCTTTGCGCAAGACGCGGTGACCTTGCACTGGCACGGCGACACTTTCGATCTGCCCACAGGCGCCGTTCACCTTGCCACGACGAAAGCCTGCACCAACCAGGCTTTCTCGATGGGGCCAAACGTTATCGGCTTTCAGTTTCACCCGGAGGCCGGCGGCGCGGGTTTCGAGCGCTGGCTGATCGGGCATACCGGCGAACTTGGCGCCGCCGACATCGATATCCCGGAACTGCGCGCGCAGGCCCTGCACTACGGGCCCGCGCTCGCAAGGAAGGCGGAGGCAACCTGCAGCGCGTGGCTAGGTGGCCTGCGCCCATGACAGCGTCTGCCGACACGCATGGTACGGACAGGGACGACACAGAGGATGTGGCGCTGATCCGCCGCAATCTGCAGGCCGTTCATGCCCGCATTGATGCCGCCTGCACCCGCGCCGGGCGAAGCCCTTCCGAGGTCCGGCTGCTGCCTGTCACGAAGACCGTCCCGGAGCGTCGAATCCGGCATGCCATCGAAGCCGGATGCACGATCTTCGGTGAGAACAAGGTGCAGGAAGCTCGCATGAAGGCGGAGGCCCTTTCCGATCTGCCGGTGCGCTGGTCGGTTGTCGGGCATCTGCAGACGAACAAGGCGAAATATGTCGCCCGCTTTGCATCGGAATTCCAGGCGCTTGATAGTGCAAAGATCGCGGAAGCGCTCGATCGTAGACTGCAGATCGAAGGCCGCGCGCTCGATGTGTTCGTGCAGGTGAACAGCTCGGATGAGAAGAGTAAATACGGCCTCGCGCCGGACGAGGTAGAGCCCTTCCTGAAACTCCTGCCGCGCTATCCGGCATTGAAGGTGCGCGGCCTGATGACGCTCGCCGTGCTCTCCGCAGATCACCGGCGTGTCCGGGAGTGTTTTGTGCGGCTGCGCACCCTGCGCGATCGCCTGCGTGCGGATGCGCCGAACGGCGTGGAACTCCACGAACTCTCGATGGGAATGTCGGGCGATTTCGAGGTCGCGATCGAGGAAGGCGCGACCGTGATCCGCGTCGGCCAGGCCATATTCGGGCCGCGCCTTCTTCCGGACAGCTACTATTGGCCCGCGTGAAACAGGAATGGAGGGAAACCGGTGGAACTCTATTACGGCGAGATTTCCGGAAACAGCCGTAAGGTGCGCCTGTTCCTCTCGCTGATCGGCGGGCAGGCAACGCTGCGGCCGCTCGATCTTGCCGCCGGGGAACAGCGCGAGGAGGGCTACCGCGCCCTCAATCCGTTCGGCCAGGCCGCGGCATCGGCACGCTGCGTCTGATCAGAAAGCTTGGCCGCCCCTTCGACGAGCAAGCGGCAGCCGCGGCCGCGGATCGTATCCTCGGCATCATGGACTCGCACTTGGCGCAGCGGAACTGGCTCGCAACGAACGAAGCAACGATCGCCGACATCGCATGCTTTCCCTATATCGCACTGGCGTACGAAGCCGATCTGAGCATCAAAGACTACCCTGCGATAACGAGATGGTGTGAGCGCGTCGCCGCACTGCCGGGATTCGCGTGGCTTCCGGCCGATTTCTACGCCGTCTATGTCGGCTTCCGCTGCGCCTATGTCAGACCGGCCTTGGTCCCGAAGTAATATTGAACCAGACGCAGCGAAACTCCGGCTTCGGTCGCCACTGCGCGAAACGAAACGGCATGCAGTCCCTCATGCGAGGCCACTCTCATCCTTGACAAGCGCTGGTTCGCTTTTCACGAACCTGCCGGCGCGCTGGTGCTTGCTGCCCGTCGAGTGTCCAGGCAGCATTCTGCTAACGTTTCAGAAAAGGAAAGACAGATGTTCGACAGCGCTCATATCGCCGAGGCCATCGCATGGCGTCACGACCTGCACCGCCATCCCGAGCTGGGCTTTCAGGAAACGCGGACCTCCAAGCTGATCGCAGGGCTGCTCGAGGGCTGGGGCTGGCGGGTCCATTGCGGGCTGGCGGAAACCGGCGTGGTCGCGCGGCTGGGCGAGGGCAGCCGTTCAATCGGGCTGCGCGCCGACATCGACGCGTTGCCGATCGAGGAAGCGACGGGTCTCGATTACGCTTCGGCCCATCCGGGCAAGATGCATGCCTGCGGTCATGATGGGCATACCGCGATGTTGCTTCTGGCCGCACGACAGATCGCTGCCGAGGGTGTGGCGGGCGGCAGCGTGATGCTGATCTTCCAGCCCGCCGAGGAAAATGATGGCGGCGCGCGGGTGATGATCGAGGATGGCCTCTTCCGCGAGTTTCCCTGTGATGCGGTTTTCGGCATTCACAACTGGCCTGGCCTCACTCCCGGACGGCTCGTCGCCTGCGATGCCGAGATGATGGCGGCTTTCGCGGTTTTCGAAATCATCATTGAGGGCCGCGGCGGCCATGCCGCCATGCCCGAACAAAGCGACGGTGTGGTCGCTGCGGCGGCTCGGATGGCAGCGGCTTTGCAGGAACTCCCGGCGCGGCGATTGTCGCCGCTGGTCCCTGGCGTCTTGTCGGTGACGCAGATCCATACCGGCTCTGCCTGGAATGTCTGCCCGGACCGCGCGGTCCTGCGCGGCACGGCGCGCTGGTTCCTGCCGCAGGCGGGCGATGAAATCGAGGCGCGGCTGTCCGAAGTCGTGCACGGCGTCGCTGCGGCGCATGGCTGCCGGGCCAGCGTCGACTACCAGCGTCGATATCCCGCGACCATCAACAGCGCGGCCGAGGCGGCATTGGTTCGGCGGGTCGGCGAGACGATGGGCCTCGATACCAGCGAAACTGAACCCAGCATGGCCTCGGAGGATTTCGCCTTCATGCTGAACGAGAAGCCCGGCGCCTATATCTGGCTGGGTGCGGCGCGCGAGGGCGACAATCCGGGACTGCACTCGCCGCATTTCGATTTCAACGATGCCGTGCTGCCGACCGGCGCCGAATTCTGGGTGCGACTGGTGCGGCAGGTCTTGGCCTGATGGATGCGCTCGACAGCCGCTTCCTGCGCGCGTTCTTGATCGTCGCGCAGGAAGGGTCGATCCGCCGCGCGGCCGAGCGGCTGAACATCGCGCCTTCGGCGATCAGCCGCAAGCTGGCCGAAGTCGAAGCGCGCCTGGGCGTTGCGCTGGTGGATCGCAGCGCGCAGGGCATCAGCCTGACCGATGCAGGGCGTTTGGTTCGCGAGCATGCGCTGTATCAGCAGGATGAACAGACGTTCCTGCTCGACGAGTTGGGCAAATTCCGGGAGGCTGGCGGTCAAGTGGTGCGGATCGCGGTGGGAGAGGGCTTCGCCGCCGATCTGATGCAGAACGGTCTGGCACCGCTCGGCCGCAACCATCCGCAACTGCGGTTCCGTATCGAATTGGCCGGGACTGAAGAAATCCAGCGCCGCGTGATCGAGGGCGAGGTCGATCTGGGCATCGCCTACAATCCGGTACCGACAGAGGCAACGCGCTCGGTTGCTTTCGCGCGCCAGCCGCTTTGCGCAATCGTACCGGTCGGGTCGGCCCTGGCGGCGCGCGGGCACATTCCACTGACCGAGATGCTGGCGCAGCCGGTGGCAATGCTCGACGGGCGTCACGCGATCCGCAATCTGGTCGCACGCGCGGCCAGCGATCAGGGCCTGGCCCTGCGCCCGCAGGTCGAAACCTCGTCCATCGCCACGTTGATCCGCTATGTGGGCGCGGGAATGGGCGGAACATTCCTGCCGCGCTTCTCGGCCTCGATCCAGGCTGAGCGGGGTGAGGTTGCCATCGTCGATCTGGACGAGGAAAGCCTTCAGCATGTCAGCGCGCATCTGATGGTTCGCGCCCGCCGCAGGCTGCCGCAGTCGGCGGCGCTGACAGCCGAATATCTGGCGGCGCATATGGTCGCGTTTCGCGAATAGTGTTGCGAAAATCGCAACACATCGTACCGGATTCCAAGTCTACTCAAGAACACGATGTCACCGCAGTGTCACGAAGCCAAGTGAAGTGGGAGGCATCATGGCGCAGTCGATCGGTGTGATCGGACTTGGGGCGATGGGAATGGGCATGGCCCGAACCCTTTCTGCCAAGGGTTTTGCGGTCGCGGCCTATGATCTGTCTCCAGCAACGATGACTAAGGCAGCCGAGGCTGGAATCGCCACGCTTGCGACGCCCGCCGAGGTGATTGCCGCCGGCGACGTGGTAGTGCTCTCGCTGCCTTTGGCCAGTCATGTCGAAGCAACCATCGAGGCCGGGCTGGCTGCCGATGCCTTCAACGAGCCAAAGGTCATCATCGATACCTCGACATCCGAGGCGGCGGTCAGCCGCAAGCTGGCAGCAAAGCTGGCCGATCTCGGCCATGGCTTTCTTGACGCTCCGGTCAGCGGCGGCCCGCAAGGTGCCGCCGGAGGCGCGCTGTCGGTGATGCTGGGCGGGGATGCGCATTGGGTCGCCAAGGCGCAGCCGGTGCTGAACGCAATGGCGGCGAAGGTGATCCATGTCGGCCCCAGCGGCGCCGGGAACATCGCCAAACTCGTCAACAACATGCTGGTGGCCTGCCACATGCTGACCACGGCCGAGGGGCTGCGCCTGGCCGAAGCCGCGGGCCTGCCTGCCGAGGATGCGCTCCGTGTCATCAACAGCGCCACGGGCCGCAGCGCGCTGAGCGAGGTGCATTTCCCGAACTGGGTTTTGAGCGGCAGTTTCGACAGCGGCTTTTCTGCCGGGCTGATGCGTAAGGACGTGCGGCTGGCGCTGGAGCTGGCGCAGGAGTCGGGCTGCGCGCTGCCGGTCTCGGAACTGGTCGCAGCACTTTGGTCCGAGGTACGTTCGGGCATCGGTGACAATCAGGATTTCATGCTGCTGGGCCGTCTGGAGGCCGGCGCGAAAGAGAATGCGAATGGCTGACGATATGACTTTTGCTCTCGACAGCCGGACCGAAGTTGCGCGGCTGATGACGGAACTTCTGGGCAGCCCCCAGGTGCAAAGCCATGTCGCCGGACGGCTCATGCCGGGCGACGGCGAGACGCTGGCGCTGACTGATCCTGCGATCGGCAAGGTCTTCAGCGAGTTTTCCGAGGCGGGTGAGGCGGTCGTCGAGGCGGCGGCCGAGGCGGCCGTCGCGGCGCAGCGCGCTTGGTGGCGCAAGACCGCTTCCGAACGCGGCCGCATCATGTTCGAGATCGCCCGCCAGATCCGCGCGCATGCCGAGCCGCTGGCGCGTCTGGAAGCGATTTCCGCCGGGCGCCCGATCCGTGACGTGGGGGGTGAACCCGCCCGCATGGCCGAAATGTTCGAATATTACGCGGGCTGGTGCGACAAGATCACCGGTGACGTGATCCCGGTCCCCACGAGCCACCTCAACTATACCCGTCACGAACCCATCGGGGTGGTCACGCAGATCACCCCCTGGAATGCGCCGCTTTTCACCTGCTGCTGGCAGGTGGCGCCCGCGATCTGCGCCGGCAATGCGGTCATGTTGAAGCCCTCGGAGTTGACGCCGCTCAGCTCGCTGGTAATCGCCGCCCTGTGCGTGAAGGCAGGGGCTCCGAAGGGGCTGGTCAACGTGATCGCCGGGCAGGGGCCGACGGCGGGACAGAAGATGATCGAGAATCCCGCGACAGGGCTGGTCGTCTTCGTGGGCTCGGCAGTGGGCGGCGCGGCCATTGCGGCAGCGGCGGCGCGGCGGCTCATCCCCTCGGTGCTGGAACTGGGCGGCAAATCCGCCAATATCGTTTTCGGTGATGCGGATATAGATCGCGCGGTCGTCGGCGCACAGGCGGCGATCTTTGCCGCGTGCGGGCAGAGCTGCGTGGCAGGTTCGCGTCTATTGGTGCATCGCAGTGTCCACGCGGAGCTGGTAAAAAAACTGGCCGAGGCCAGCCCGCGGATCCCGGTGGGGTTGCCGCTGGATCCGGCAACGCAGGTCGGTCCTGTCAACAATGCCCGGCAATGGGACAAGGTGGACGGCATGGTCCGCGCAGCCGTCTCCGAGGGCGCGCAACTGGCGACCGGTGGCGGAAAGCCTGTGACGCTGGGCGAGACGGGCGGCTTCTTCTACGCCCCGACAATTCTGGACGGTGTGACCCCTCAGATGGAGATCGCCCGCGAAGAGGTTTTCGGCCCGGTCCTGTCGGTCCTGACCTTTAATGACGAAGACGAGGCCGTCGCGCTGGCAAACGCCACGCCCTATGGGCTGGCGGGCGCGGTCTGGACCCGTGATGTCGGTCGCGCGCATCGGGTTGCGGCAAAAGTGCGCGCCGGCACCTTCTGGATCAACAGTTATAAGACCATAAACGTCATGTCGCCCTTTGGCGGCTTTGGCCAGTCGGGTTACGGCAGGTCCTCGGGTCGCGAGGCGCTGGCCGCCTACACAACGACGAAATCGGTCTGGGTGGAAACCGCAGCCGACCCCGCCATCGGCTTCGGCTATTCGCCTGGCTGAATCACGCGGGCGGTCCTGACCGGGCCGCCTTTTGTTCCATCTGAGCCCGCGTCAAGAATGGGCCCAGGATCAAGAGAGGGGAATTCATGGACAGGACAAAAGACATCCTTTTCGACTGGCGCCTCCATCTGAGCGTGCTGGTCATCACCATCATCGCCGAGGCCATCGGCGTCATTGCAGTGCCGATCGGTATCGGCTCGATCCTGCTTCTGCCCTTGCTCTATGCCTTCGTGATGGGGTTGGTACTCAACCCGAATGTCGTGCGCAAGGCCGGGGCCTGGATGGGCCAGCGCGAGGTTCGTGCCGCTTCGCCCCTGATCGTCATCGCGATCATGCCGTTCATCGCCAAGTTCGGCACGATCATCGGCCCGTCGATGGAAAAGATCATCGCTGCCGGACCGGCGCTGATCCTCCAGGAGCTTGGAAATCTGGGCACCATCCTGCTAGCGTTCCCGGTAGCCGTGTTGCTTCTTGGCATGGGGCGCGAAGCGATTGGCGCCAGTTTCTCGGTCGCGCGCGAGCCGAACATCGCCATCATCGCGGACAAATACGGGCTGAAATCGCCCGAAGGCGCGGGTGTCATGGGCGTCTATGTCATCGGCACGCTGTTCGGCACCTTCATCTTCGCCATCCTGGCCTCGCTTCTGGCGACGTCGGGGCTGTTCAGCATCGAAGCGCTGGCGATGGCCTGCGGTATTGGCTCGGGCTCGATGATGGCTGCCTGTTCGGGCGCTCTGTCCCATGCAGTTCCGGAGATGAAAGATCAGATCCTCGCCCTGGCCGGCGCCAGCAACGTGCTGACCTACGCAACCGGGCTCTATCTGTGCATCTTCGTCGCTCTGCCGGTGACCGAGAAGCTCTATGACCTGCTGGGCCGCAAGGAGCCAGCCACCAACATTGCCGGAGAATGACCATGAGCAATGCTGAACTCCCCGTTGATTTCGAAGCAGAGGCAAAGCCTGATCTGGCGCAGCACGCGGTACTGCTGATCGCCGTCTGTCTGATCGCGCTGGTCGGCAATACGGTGGCGACCGATGCCACGGTCATGCAAGGGCTGGTTGGTTTGGCGATCCTGTATGTGATCGCAATCCTGGGGCTGGTCCTGACCCATATCGTACCGGTGGGGCTTCCCTCGGTCGCGTGGATCTCGCTGGTGGGCATCGTGGTGACTTTGCCCTGGACGCCAGGCAGCGCGTGGCTGCTGGAGAAAGTCAGCCACGTGAACTTCCTGACGCTCGCAACCCCCTGTCTGGCCTATGCCGGCATCGCCATCGCCCGGCGCGAGATCGAGATCGCCAGGTCCTCGGGTTGGAAGCTCTTTATCGTCGCGGTTCTCGTGATGACCGGCACATATGTTGGATCGGCGATCGTGGCCGATCTGTTCCTCTAAGGGATAACTTGTGACAGCCGCTTCGGTAAGAAGCGGCTGTCTCCGGGCTTCCGCATAAGAGTGGCGGCTTCGTGCTGCGGAGATCACCCACGATCACGAGCGCAATTCGGCGGGCAACGCATCGCCAAGACAGAATGTCTGGAAATCAGTCGCTCTCGGCTCGAAACACCTGATCAGGCATCCCCAGCACGAAATCGCGTGCGCGGCTGATGTGGGCGCGGGCAGCGATGTCGGCGGCAATCAGGTCGCCATCGAGGATGGCTCGCGCAATTGCGCGGTGTTCGGAGATCGACGCATCGATCGTGTCGGGCGTCATGGACGTCGCGATCTGTGCCATGATCAGCGACAACTGAAGTTGACGGTTGAGTTGTTCGAGCGCACTGTTGCCAGCGGCGCTGAAGACGGCCGCGTGAAAGCGCTCGTTTTCGGAGAGGTAGGCCGATGCGGACAGGCGTATCTCTGCCGCCCAGATCGGCGCCACTTCCTCCTCGAACTTGCTGCGAACGACGAAATCCTGCGCATTCTCCGCAGCCAGGCGCGCAGCCAGAGCCTCGAGCTCGATGCGGATCTGGAAAAGTTCGGATGTTTCGGTTCGCGTGAGCCGTCGCACGAGTGCCCCGCGGTTCGGAACGATCTCGATGAGCCCTTCGGCGGAAAGCAGCCGGAATGCCTCGCGCAGCAGGCTGCGGCTCACTCCCAATTCCGCCGTCAGGTCTGCCTCGACGAGACGCTGGCCCGGGACGTAGCGTCCGCTCTGGATTGCCTGGCGAACCGCATCGGTCACGCGCTCCCCCTTGACCCCGCGCGGGCTTCTTTCGGTCTCGCCAATCACCTGCACCGGAACGCCTCCAGACCGTTTTGACCGCTTCGCCTTCTATTATCCGCAACGCAGTCGATTGACAACAGCAAGATTGTCCGACAATATTGGTGGCGGTCAAGGGGAGGAAGCTGCATGATTGGAAAGCGTGGCAGCGCGACAACGTCGATCAGCACGGCCGACGCTGCGTCGATCACCGTGCGGGGCAGGGATCTGACGCGGGAGCTCATGGGCCATGTCTCCTTCAGCTCCTACTTTTTTCTCCTTTCGACCGGACGGTCGCCCACGAAGGAGCAGGAATTCTTTCTCGACCTGCTGCTCGTCGCCATTGCCGAGCACGGACTGGTGCCCACAAACCAGGTGGCTCGCATGACGCTGGCGGCCGAACCCGGCTGTCTGCAAGCGGCCGTCGCCGCCGGCATCCTGGGATGCGGAACCGTGATTCTCGGAACGGCGGAAGCCTGCGGGAAGTACCTGCAACAAGCACGGTCAACGACCGAAAGCGCCGCAGACAAGAATGCTGCCCTGGAAGCGCATGTTCGGGGGATCCGCGACGCAGGGCTTAAGATCCCGGGATTTGGCCATCCGGTTCACAAGCCGGTCGACCCACGCACTGAGCGCATTCTCGAACTGGCGGAACAGCATGGGGTGGCGGGACCGCATGTCGACCTCGCGCGTCGCACGCGCTCCGCAGTCCACGAGGTCTGGGGCAAGCCGCTCACGATGAACGTTTCGATGATGATCGCTGCCGTGCTGCTGGATCTCGATTTTCCGGCCTCGATCCTGAAGGGCGTGCCGATTCTCGCCCGCACGGCAAGCCTTCTGGCGCACCTCGCCGAAGAGAAGGAGACCCCGATCGGGTTCCTGATGGCCCATCACGCCGAAGAGGCAATCAGTTACGAGGAAAAGCTTGCATGATGCGGGATCCGGTCGCCGAAACACTGGACTGGGACGAGCAACAAGCCCTGGACGATGGTGCCTACCGCGCACAGATCGCCTACCTGTTCGAGAACGCGCCTTTCTACCGCGAGAAGCTGACCGCTGCGGGTTTTGCCGACGCGGCCAGCGTGGGCGGGCTCGACGCCATCTCCGCCTTGCCCTTCACGACCAAGGACGCGTTGCGGAAGAGCCGGACCGCCGAAAATGCCATCGGCGGGCATCTGGCCGTGCCGCGTGAGCAGATCGTGCGCATCTACTCCACCAGCGGCACCACCGGCACTCCGAGCTATATTCCGCTGACCGCCACCGATGTCGCCGACTGGGTCGAGATCTCGTCGCGCTCATATTCAGCTTCGGGGATCGGTCGTGGTGACCGGCTGGTCTCCACCTACAACGCAGGACCCTTCGTGGCCGGTGTCACGCTCGATGCCTTCGCGGCACTGGGGCTGGCTCATATCCCGGTTGGCGCGGGGAACACCGAGCGCCTGATGGCGGCGGTTGAACTTCTCGCGCCGGACGCACTCGCCTGCACGCCCTCCTACGCCCTCTATCTCGCCGAATGGGGCGAGGCGCGCGGCATCGATCTGAAGGGATCGAGCGTGAAGCGCATCCTGGTTGCCGGAGAACCCGGCGGCGGAGAGCCTACGCTGCGCGCCCGCATCGAGGATGCCTGGGGGGCAAAAGTGACCGAGGCCATGGGCATCGGCGACGTCTCCGTATCTCTCTGGGGTGAGTGCGAGGCGCAGGACGGAATGCATTTTTCCGGCCGCGGCTACGCTCATTTCGAGCTGATCGATCCCGACACGGGAGATGTGCTGCCGATCGAGGACGGGGCCGAGGGCGAGCTGGTCTACACGCATCTGCGCCACCGCGCCGCGCCGATCCTGCGCTTCCGGAGCCGCGACCATGTCGTGATCCGTACCGGCACCTGCAGTTGCGGGCGCACCGCGCCGCGCGTGCGCTGCATCGGGCGGACCGACGACATGCTCATCGTGCGGGGTGTGAACGTCTTCCCGACGGCGGTGCGCGAGGTCGTGTCGGAATTCGCCCCGAACGTAACAGGCGTCATCTCGATCCGGCCCGTCCAGCCCGGCGTCAAGCAGGAGCCGCCCCTTCCAATCCGCGTGGAACTCAGCGACGGCGTCGCGGGGGAAGACGTTCTTGCAGAGCGCATTCGTCAGCGCATCCGGGACAAGCTGATTTTTACCAGCGCGGTGGAACTCGTGCCGTTCGGAACGCTGCCGCGCACGGACTACAAATCGAAACTCGTCGACAGGAGCGCATGAACTGAGCGCCTCGCGACGCAAAGCATTCATGGAGGAGGAAACCAATGAAGAACCTGATGATCGCCCTGGCGATGGTCTCCGGCGCGGCGACAGGCGCGGCGGCGGCAGAGTACGAACTCAAGATGTCCTCGATGTTCCCGTCGACGCATTTCATCAACACCATGGCCATGCAGCCCTGGGCCGATGAGATCGAGAAGCGCACCGGCGGGCGCGTCCACTTCACGCTCTTCCCCGCCGGGTCGGCTCTCGGCGATGCGACCAAGCAGTTCGATCAGGCGCGCACCGGTGTGGTCGACGTCTCCGTGGGCATCCCTTCGATTCCGCGCGGCCGGCATCCGAAATCGGTGCTTGTGGAACTCCCCTTCACCGTCCCCAACTCGGAAATCGGCACCTGCGCCATGATGGCGATGAAGGACGAGATGTCCTCCGACTATCCCGATACGCGCGTGCTGTACTTGACCGTCACGGAACCGAGCGGCGCGCATACGTCGAAACCGATCAAGACACTCGACGACCTCAAGGGCCTGCGTATCCGCACACCCACTTCGGCAATCACGGCCATGCTCGAGGAGATCGGGGCGGTCCCGGTCGGCATGCCGCCCACCGAAATCTACGAGAGTGTCGAGCGCGGGGTCATCGACGGCAACATCATGCCCTGGGGCCCTGTCGGTGCCTTCAAGCTGCACGAGGTGCTGGGCTATCATTTGGACGCGGCCATCAACCCGGTCGCCATGTACATCGTGTTCAACCAGCGCAAGTTCGATAGCCTGCCCGAAGACGTGCGGCAGGTCATCGACGAGGTCAGCGACGAGGTGTTCTCGAACTGGGGCCGCTGGTGGCACGAGACGGATCAGGAGGCCGTCGAGATGGCCAGGGCAGCGGGCAACGAGATCGTTCCGATGTCCGACGAGGACCGGGAGGCATGGCGTGAGCGGCTCCAGCCGGTGATCGACAATTACCTGACGAACGAATCCGACATGGAAGTCGAGAAGGCCGAGACCACTTATGCCGCCATTCTCGACGCGGTGAAGGACTGCGAGTGACATCGAACGGGGTGGCGGATTCGGTTCCGGCACCCCTTCGAATGCTGAGATCTGATGGCATGAAACGAATCTCGCTCGCACTTGCCCTTGCTGGAACGTCGGCTTTTCTTGTCGCTGTCTTCCTTACCGTGACAGACATCGTCCTTCGTTCCTTCAGCGGTATGACGGTGTATGGGCTGACCGACATCGTCACGCTCTGCACGATGATCGGTGCAATGCTCGCCATTCCTCGCGGCTTCGCGGCCGAAGAGCATGTCGCGGTCGACGTTTTCACCGCCAGGATGCCTTTGCGGGCGCAGAACGTCTGCGCGCTCGTTGCGGCGCTGCTCGCCCTGATATTCCTCGCGGCTGTCGCCTGGTTCGGCTTCCAGCAGATGATGCGGGAATATGCTTATGGAGACCGTAGCCAGTCCATCGGCATCCCGATGATCTTCTACTGGTTACCGCTCGTCACGGGCATGGCCGTCGCCGCTCTGGCCAATCTATGGCTCGTCGTCCGATACGCACGCGCCGTGTTCGGGAAATAACACATGTCTGCTCCGCTCACTGGAGTTGTCGGGCTTGTTGCGCTGCTGGCCCTGATTTCTATCCGCGTTCCCGTCGCCATCGCCATGGGCGTGGTGGGTGTGGTTGGAGGCATCTACATCAACGGCTGGTTCAGCCTGGGTTTTGTGCTCGGCTCGCAGCCCTTCGTGACGTCATCGAGCTATTCGCTCTCGGTCATTCCCCTCTTTGTGATGATGGGCGCCTTTGCTTCCCGCGCGGGGCTCTCCGCCTCGCTCTACCAGGCGCTGCATGCCCTGATAGGCCACTGGCGCGGTGGGCTTGCCTCCGCCACGATCGGCGCCTGCGCCCTCTTTGGCGCCGTGTGTGGCTCCAGCCTCGCGACCGCCGCGACGATGGCGCGTGTCGCGGTGCCGGAAATGACCGGGATCGGCTACGACCGTCGCCTGACATCCGGCGCTCTGGCCGCGGGAGGCACTCTCGGCATCCTGATCCCGCCTTCCATCATCATGGTCATCTTCGCCCTTCTGACCGAGCAGTCCATCGGGCGGATGTTTCTGGCGGGCATGATACCCGGTGTGCTTGCCGCCCTTCTCTACATCACCACCGTGACAATTCTCGCCACCCTTCGTCCGGACTGGGCGCCCCGCATGCAGCGCGTTCATGGCGAAAACCGCCTTGCTGCCCTGCGCATGATGAGCCCGATCCTTGGTCTCTTCCTGGTCGTCATGGGGGGCATCTATGCGGGCATCTTCTCTCCCACGGAGGGGGCCGGCGTCGGAGCTTTCGGCGCAATCGTCCTCGCAGGGCTGCGCGGGTCGCTCAACCGGCAGGTCATACGCGACGCGCTGGTCGAGACTGCCTCTACCACCGCCATGCTCTTCATGATCCTGATCGGCACGTCCGTTCTGCAGTTTTTCATCGAAACCTCCACGCTGCCCCGCGTCATCGTCGACTGGATCGGCACCCTGGGGCTCTCGGCCACCGGGGTCATCGTCCTGATCCTCGTGATCTACATCATCCTGGGATGCTTTCTCGACAGCCTGTCGATGATGCTCATAACGTTGCCGTTGGTATTCCCGATCGTCCAGGAAATGGGGATCGATCCCATCTGGTTCGGCGTGCTCGTCGTTTCCGTCGTCGAGGTTGGCCTCATCACGCCACCGCTCGGGATGAACCTCTACGTCATTGCAAGCTCGGTGCCGAACCTGCGCTTCGAGACGGTCGCCGCAGGCGTCGTGCCGTTTCTGCTCGCGGATTTCGTGCGTATCGCGCTTCTTGTGGCGATACCCGCCCTGTCGCTTTTTCTCCCAAACCTGCTGATGTGAAGCGTAGAGTTACAGCTCTGTTCGGCTAACTGCCACCCAATCGTGCGGAACCTTACAGAAGGAGGACGAAATGCCTTCGACATGGTGTTTTCCGAAGCCGACCGCATTTCGCCCGTGCGCGCCATCGCCGCCATGAAGGACGCCGGTGTTTCGGTCACGGTTCCGCAGGACGCGACCATGCCCGACAACGATGTGGCACTCAGCGAGGCGTTTGCCCGCAATCCCGTCGTCGCCGGAATTGCGATCAGCAACGAAACCGCGGCGACCCTGTCACCACTGAAGGCGGGATTTGCCTTCGGCGGTGCCGATCCAGCAACATATCCTCCCGCCTTCCGCGGCGGCCTCACCAATCTGCCGGTCCTGGAAAGGCAGGCGGAAGGCCTGGACTTTTTCTCGTTCCCGCTGAGCGGCGACGGCGTCGTGCGCTCTCTGCCCCTCCTGGCGGCGGCGCAGGGCCATTTTTATCCGTCGCTGTCGATTGAGGCTCTGCGGGTCGCGCAGGGGGCCGGCTCTTTCGTCGTCCGCAGCACCGGCGCGAGCCAAGAGACGGACACCGGCCACGTGGCCATGGTCGACTGGCGGCTGATGACGGCAGGCGTGCGGCGGGATGCTTCTTGCCGATGCCGGCCATGGACTCTCGGCGCCGTTTGACATCGCCTGCTGGACGTGTGCGTCGCATTGCGAGACGAACCGGGCTATATTCCGGGTTGACAATGCGTGTGAACTAGGCAAGCCTATTATTTAGGCGCGAGCAGCGTTGCTCATTCGAAGCGCCGCCTGAACGACAAGTCGATAATGTCCAGATGCCGTTTCGGCATTCCGGGACAGGCAGTGAAGCCCGCGGCAGCGTTGCCGGCGGGCTTTTTGCGTTTTGGGGTATGCATAAGGGGACAAGCCGTCATGGCGCCGAAGTGTTACCGAGTTGGCCTGCTGTTCTCGACCTCCGGTCCGTATTCGGTGGTCGCCCAGTCGATGCTAAACGGTGCGCTGCTTGCCCTTGAGCAGGTCAATGCGGAGCCGGAAGCCGGGGTGAGGCTCGAGCCTGTGATGGGCGACCCGGGTGGCGTCAACGCCGAATATGCCCGCCTTGCCCGCGAGATGCTGAATGACGGGATCCGCCACGTCGTCGGCTGCTATACCTCTTCCAGCCGCAAGGAGGTGATCCCCTTCTTCGAGAAGCACGATGCGCTTTTGTGGTACCCCTCCCATTACGAGGGTTTCGAGGCATCGGCGAATGTCGTCTACACCGGTGCCGCACCGAACCAGCACATCCTGCCGCTCACCAGATACCTGATCGAGGAGTACGGAAAGCACGCCTTCTGTGTCGGCTCGAATTACATCTGGGCATGGGAGAACAACCGCATCCTCCGTGAGACGTTGCTGGCCAATGACGGTGAGGTTATTGCCGAGCGCTATTTGCCCGTTGGCGAGACGGACTTCGACCCTCTCATCGAGAAGATTGTCGATGCGCGTCCGAGCTTCGTCTTCAACACCCTGATCGGCACGAGCGCCTACCATTTCTTCCGCACCTTCCGCGCCGCATGCGAGAAGCGCGGTATCGAACAGGCGCGCGAGATACCGGTCGCCAGTTGCAGCCTTTCCGAACCTGAGTTGGAAGAGATCGGCCCCGACGCCGTTGACGGGCATCTGAGTTCGAGCGTCTATTTCTCGACGATCGACAGCGCGGCGAACGCCCGGTTCATCGAAGCCTACCGCGCGCGCTTTCCCGCCGGGCCGACGATGTCGGCGGATGCAGAGGCGACCTTCATCGCCGTCCGGCTGCTCTCTGACGCGCTTCGCAGTGCCGGGAGCGATGCCATCGACCCGGTGCGGGAGGCTGTCGGCGGCGCGGCCATCACGGCGCCGCAGGGCCGGGTCTCCATTGATCGCGATTCCCGGCACGCTTACCTGACGCCGCGCATCGGCCGCTCCAATGGGCGCGCGCGCTTCGACATCATCCTGGAAAGCAGCCGACCGGTGCGACCCGACCCTTATCTGATCGAGTCTGCCCCGCGCTACACGCTCGTCGCCCGCCGGCCCAATCTGAGGATCGTCTCATGAACGCCTTGAGGCTCCAGCAGAATTTCCGCGGCTCCCGCGCGCACTTCGTTCTGCAGGATGCCGGCGCCTCGGACGTTCTCGCCACCGCATTGAAGCGTCTGGGCGTGGAGGTGGCCACAACGAGCGTGCAGACCGCCACGGTGTCCCTGCCGGAGTTGGCGGCCGATCGTGACATCGTCTTCCTCGATGGCGATGTGGATTTTTCCTTCGATCCGCCCCTGTTCCGCGCCGGTCACCTGCCACCCGCGCCGATCATCGGGATTGTGGGGATGGAGGCACCGAGCCGTCTCAAGGGACTGATTCATGCCGGTGCAACGGCATTCCTGCGCAAACCGGTGCACACGGGCTCGGTCTATTCGGCACTTTTCATGGGCATGAACGGATATCTGCGCTGGCGCGATCTGGAAAGCCGGATCGCGGCCCGGGACCAGCGGCGGCGCGGACGGCGCTCCGTGGTGAAGGCGATCTTGCTCGTGATGGACCAGAACGGCGTCGATGACGACGAAGCCTACGCGGTCCTGAGGCGCGCCTGCATGAAGGCCCGCGTGAGCCTGGAGGACTATTGCGAATCCCTCGTCGGGACCACGCAAGTGGAGAGGATTCGGAGGCTCACCGCCTCCGCTGCACGGTCCGGACGGGCCAAATAAAAAAGAACCAGAGGAGAACAGGAATGAACGTCAAGCAAGCATATGCGCAACCGCTCGCCGTGGGCGCGGTCCTTCTGTGCCTGGGCGCCGGCACCGCACAGGCCCAGGAAGCGATCAAGGTGGGCGTACTCGAGGACCAGTCCGGCGATTTCGCCGCCGCGACCGCGGTCAAGGTCCATGCCATCGAGCTGGCGGCCAAGGAGATCAACAATGCGGGCGGAATCGACGGCCGCCCGGTCGAGTTGGTCGTCTATGATACGCAGTCCGACAATACCCGCTATCAGGAATTCATGCGCCGCGTATTGCAGCGCGACCAGGTGGACGTCGTCTTCGCCGGCTTCTCCTCCGCATCCCGGGAAGCCTACCGGCCGATCCTCAACCAGTTCGACGGCTTCGCCTTCTATAACAATCAATATGAAGGCGGGGTTTGCGACGCGAACATGGTCGTCACCGGCGCCGTGCCCGAGCAGCAGTTCTCCACCCTCATTCCGTGGATGATGGAGGAATACGGATCGAACGTCTACACGATCGCCGCGGACTACAATTTCGGTCAGATCTCGGCGGAATGGGTGCGCAACATCGTGGAGGAGAAGGGCGGCACAATGGTGGGCGAGGAGTTCATTCCGCTCGGCGTCTCGCAGTTCTCCCAAACCATCCAGAATATTCAGGACGCCGATCCGGATTTCGTCGTGACGCTCCTCGTGGGCACCGCCCAGGCCTCCTATTACGAACAGGCCGCCGCGGCCAATCTCGGGCTGCCGATGGCCTCTTCGGTCAATGTCGGCCAGGGCTACGAGCACAAGCGCTTCAATCCGCCGAGCCTCGCTGACATGTACGTCACCACGAACTACATCGAGGAGGTCGAGAGCGGGGCGAGCAACGACTTCAAGGGCCGCTTCCACGAAATGTTCCCGGACGAGGCCTATATCAACCAGGAGGCGGCCAACTCGTACATTGCGCTCAATCTCTACAAGCAGATGGTCGAGCGCGCCGGCGGTTCCACGGACCGCGAGGACCTGCGCAAGGTGATCGCTCAGGGTGACGTGTGCTTTGACGGCCCGTCCGGCAATGTCTGCCTGGATCCCAAGAGCCAGCACATGTCGCACACCATCTATCTGGCGAAGGTGGGCGAGGATCATTCGATCTCCTTCCCGAAGGTATGGGAGAACATCCAGCCTTACTGGCTGGGCGAGGTCGGCTGCGACCTGACGCAGAACGATCCAAGCGCGCAGTACACGCCGTCCAGCCCGCCACCGGCCGAATGAGCCTTGCACCACGGCGTGCGTGAATGCGTTCGCGCACGCCGCGCAAATCTCGCGCTTGCGGACGATGTCGCGAGCGTTACCCGGCTTTCCCGCCTCGGAGACCCGCCTTGGACCTTTTCAGCGCAGCTTTCGCTCTGCTCTACCAGTTCGGTGACGCGTTCGCCTTCCTGGTGCTCGCCGCCTGCGGCCTCGCCATCATCTTCGGCATGATGGGTGTGATCAATCTCGCCCATGGCGAGTTCATCATGTGCGGCGCCTATGTGACGGTGGCGGCGGCGCGTGTCGGCATTCCGCTGCCTGTGGCGGTCGTCTCCGGCGCGGTCGCTTCCGGGCTCGTGGGAATGCTCGTCGAGCGCATTGTGGTTCGCCCCCTCTATCGCCGACCGCTGGACACCATCGTTGCGACCTGGGGCGTCAGCCTCATCGCCACGCAGGGAACGCTCATCCTGCTCGGCTCCACCATGGCGGGCATCGGTACCCCGTTCGGCAGCATCGATGTCGGGGGATATTCCTACTCGGTCTACAGGCTGGTCCTGATCGCCGCCGCCATCGCCGTCCTGGTCGGTCTCTACCTGGTCTTCAACGCCACCCGTTTCGGGATCGTCGCCAGGGCCACCATCCAGGTTCCGCATATGGCCGAGGCACTCGGCGTTAACACCGGCCGCGTCTACGGCATTACCTTCGGCCTTGGCACCGCACTCGCCGGGCTTGCCGGCGGGCTCTACGCGCCGACCATGACCCTCGTGCCGACCATGGGTTCGACCTTCCTGATGGAAGCATTCGTGACTGTCGTCGTCGGCGGCGCGGACGTTTTCCTGGGTACGGCGCCGGCGGCGGTGGTGCTGGGCCTCGTGAAGGCACTCCTGACGTCCTGGCAAGGCCAGCTCTTCGGCCAGATCGGACTTCTCGTTGCCGTCATTATCGTCATCCGGATCCTGCCTAAAGGCTTTTCCGGTTTCTTTCTTCGCGAGCGTGCCTGACCCATGAAGAACGTTTCCACCTTGCCTGATACGGCAATCTCCGCCCCAAGGGTGCTGCGCCTGCTCGAAGGACCCCAGACACTGGGCAGTGGGCCGGTCTTCTGGAGCGGGTTCGCCGGTGTGGTCGTCCTTGCCTTCGCCTATCCGTTCTTCACCGACGGCTACACGGTCGGCAACACCGTCTACTTTCTCAACTGGACCTTCATGGCGCTGGGCCTCAGCCTGATCTGGGGGTACGGTGGCGCGCTTTCGTTCGGTCAGACCGCTTTCTTCGGCATTGCCGGGTACGGCTACGGCATCCTCACCATCAACGTCGGCGACGCATACGGGTTCACCTTCGCCGCCCTCTTCCTGAGTGTCGGGATTGCCGGGCTGATCGCGGCCGCGCTCGGCTATTTCCTGTTTTTCGGCCGGATCAGCGGTGTCTTTCTCGGGATCGTCACCCTGTCCGTGACGCTGGTCCTGGAGCGTTTCATGGCGCAGACGGCCGGGCCGGAATGGACCGTCGGCACGGCACGACTGAACGGCTATAACGGGATGGGCGGAATGCCGCCATTGACCCTCCCTTGGCCGGGTGGCGATATCATCCTGTTTCCCGACCGGCTTCTCTACTGCCTCGTGCTCGCGCTCCTGGTGCTCGTCTATCTGGGGCTCCGCATACTCGTGAACTCCCGCTTTGGAAACGTGCTCGTGGCCATTCGCGAGAACCCCGAGCGGGCCGAGATGCTGGGCTACGATGTACGCAAATACCAGCTCGGGGCGTTCGTCATCGGTTCGTGCCTGGCCGGACTTTCCGGCGGTCTCTACACGAGCTGGGGGCAGTACATCACGCCGTCTTCCATGTCCATCACGTCGGCCGCCTTGCCCGTGATCTGGGTCTCCGTCGGCGGCCGCTCCGACCTGACGGCGACGCTGATCGGCACGCTCGCTGTGATCGCCGGCTTTCAGTGGCTCACGATCTACGGCAGCCAGTACGCGCTGGTGGTGATGGGGCTGCTTCTGGTCGTTACCGTTCTTCTGGCGCCGGATGGCTTCATCGTCACGCTCGCCCGCCATCTGGGGCGTCTTTTTCGAAAGGGGGCGGGCTGATGCCGTTGCTGGAAACACGCGCACTCAACAAGCATTTCGGCGGCCTGCACGTGACCGCGGATGTAGACTTCGCCGTCGCGGAAGGCGAGGTTCACTGCCTGATCGGCCCCAACGGTGCCGGCAAGAGTACGCTGTTCCGGCTCATACTCGGCGAGCACGCGCCATCGAGCGGCTCCATTCATTTTGCGGGCGAGGACATTACCGGGCTGAAGCCCTTCCAGCGCATCCACCGTGGCATCAGTGTCAAGTTTCAGGTCCCCGGCATCTTCAAGACGTTGTCGGTGCGCCAGAACCTGGAGATCGCGTTACAACATCACCACGGACGGGAGTCGCTTGACGGCGAAATCGACCGCCTTTTGGCGTTCCTGAAGCTCGAACAAGCGCGCTCGCAGCCCGCCGGCGACCTCAGCCACGGTCAGAAGCAGTGGCTGGAAATCGGTATGGCGGTCAGCCTCAAGCCGCGGCTATTGCTGCTCGACGAGCCAACCGCCGGCATGTCCGAGGAAGAAACCCGCGCGACCGGCGACATGATCTGCCGGCTTAATCGGCAGGGAACGACGGTGCTGGCCGTGGAGCACGATATGACCTTCGTGCGGCAAGTGGCGGATCAAGTCACCGTTCTCCACCAGGGCCGTGTTTTCGCGCAGGGCTCGATGGACGAGATCGTCAGCGACGAGCGCGTCACCGCGATCTATCTTGGACAAGGACATGCCCATGCCTCGTGAAGTGCTCCTGAACACCGTCGGCCTCTGGTCGGGGTACGGCGGGAAACCGGTACTGCAGGGCGTCGATATGGAGGTCCGCGAAGGCGAGATCGTTGCCGTGATCGGCCGCAACGGCGTCGGCAAGTCGACACTGATGAAGACCATCACCGGCCTGCTGCCGGCGATGGAAGGCGACGTCGTTTTCGCAAGTAGGAGCGTTCGCGCCCTGCCGGCGCACCGGCGCGCCCGCCTCGGGCTCGGCTATGTGCCGCAGGGCAGGGATGTCTTTCCGCGCATGGACGTGGTCGAGAACCTGAAGGTCGGCGAGATGATCCGCGGCGGGCGACACGTCAAAGCCGATGTCGACGAAGCATATGACGCCGTCTTTACAACCTTTCCCATCCTCAGGGAACGACGGCGGCAGCGCGCGGGGACCCTGTCGGGCGGGCAGCAGCAGCAGCTCGCCATCGGCCGGGTGCTGGTCGGGGGCCCTAAGATCATTCTGCTCGACGAGCCCTCGGAAGGCATCCAGCCCTCTATCATTCAGGAGATTGCCCGCTCGATGGTCGCCCTGAACCGGGCAAGCGGCGTCACAGTTGTCCTGGTGGAGCAGAATCTGGACATGATCCAGGCGATGGCCGAGCGCTGCTATGTCATGGACAAGGGCCGGATCGTCGCCGAGATCACGGCCCGAGAGCTCGACGACCGGGAGCGCGTCCGCCAGTACTTGTCGGTCTGACACCCGTGGCGGCGGACACTTCATAACCAAAGGGAGAACCACATGTCCTGGCTGGAAACCTCAATCCTGGCAACGCGCGGCGAAGCCGCCGGCAAGGCGCTTTCAGAGCACACCATCACCGAAGCCGAGCAGGGGACTTACCACTATGTCTACGGCCCCTATGTCGATCCGGTGATCGAGGTCGATCCCGGTGCCGTCGTCACCGTGGAAACCCATGATGCTTTCGAGGGCCGCATAAAGCACGAGACGGACAAGCCGAGCGAAATTCTGAACTTTCCCTACCTCAACCCGCAGAACGGGCCGATTTACGTCAACGGAGCGGAAAAGGGCGACTGTCTCGCCGTCTACATCAAGTCGATGGTGCCACGCGGCCCCCAGCCCGCCGGCACCACCGTCATCATGCCTGATTTCGGCGGGCTGGTTTCCACCGGGGACACCGCGCTCCTGAACCCGCCGCTGCCGGAGCGCGTGCGCAAACTCCACGTCGATCCCGACACTGGAGTGAGATGGAACAGTCGGCTCACCATCCCCTACCAGCCGTTCATCGGCACGATCGGCACGTCACCGGAAATCGAGGCGATCACGTCGCTGCAGCCGGACTACTACGGCGGCAACATGGACCTGCCGGACGTGCGCGTCGGCGCGGTGATCTACCTGCCCGTCAACACACCCGGCGCGCTTTTGTATCTCGGAGACTGCCATGCCGCCCAGGGCGATGGCGAGCTGTGCGGTGTGGCCGTCGAGCATCCGACCGTGACGACGATACAGATCGATCTCATCAAGGGCTGGACCCTCAAGTGGCCGCGGTTGGAGACGGAAGACTTCATCATGACGATCGGTTCGGCCAAACCCATGGAGGACGCGGCGCGCATCGCCTATCGGGAACTGGTACGGTGGATGGCGTCCGACTACGGATTCGAGGAGATCGACGCGTATATGTTTCTCACCCAAACCGGCCGCGTGCGTCTCGGCAACATGGTCGACCCGAAATACACGCTGGGTGCATCGGTGCAGAAGCATTACCTTTGACAGTGGAATGGATTTCGCTGTCGTCCTCGACGATTCACCGTTCCAGCGAAAGCCCAGCGTCTTTCCGGCCTCGATCTCTGGCGGGATATGGCGCAATCGGGGCGATACATTGCGGCCGCGCGGAATGAAACCGGGTATTGCGTCATAATCGGGCTATGACAGCTTTGAGTTCATGAAATCACTTTAGAATCAAGCTGTGTTTGCGTCCGTCTACCGGCACGCGTACGCTCTCTCCTATACACTGCAAAGGTTCGTCGTCCATCACTGCGGACCAGGCATCCGAACCGCGGCGCGTCGCGTTGTCCACGCGGATCTCGTAGCGGGTTGAACCCAGTTGCAGGGTGGCTTCGAAACCCGGCCAGGCCGACGGGATACACGGGTTGACAATGAGGAATTCCCCCTCGCGCCGGATGCCCAGAATGCCCTCGATGCCGGAGCGGTACATCCAGGCGGCGGAGCCGGTGTACCAGGTCCATCCGCCCCGGCCGACATGTGGCGCGACGGAATAGACGTCCGCGGCAACGACATAGGGCTCGACCTTATAGCGTTCGGTCTCCTCGCGCGTGAGCGCATGGTTGATCGGGTTGAGCAGCGAGAACAGGCCGTGCGCCTTGTCGCCCGCGGCCGATTTTGCAAGGGCCAGGATCGCCCACATGGCGGCATGGCTGTATTGCCCGCCATTCTCGCGCAGGCCCGGCGGATAGCCCTTGATGTAGCCGGGATCGCGCGGCGTCTTGTCGAAGGGCGGCGTGAACAATAGTGCCATGCCGTCTTCACGGCGGACGAGATGCTTTTCCAGCGAGACCATCGCCGTTGCCGCCCGCGCCGGGTCGGCTGCACCCGACAGGACGGCCCAGGACTGGGCGATGGAATCGATCCGGCACTCCTCGCTGTCCTTCGAGCCGAGCCAGGTGCCGTCGTCGAAGGTCGCGCGGCGGTACCATTCACCGTCCCATGCATGCTTTTCAAGCGCCTCACGCAACAAGGCTGCGTGCATACGCCAGCGTTCGGCGCGGTCTGCGTCGCGGCTTTCCGCCAGGGGCGCGAACAGCTCGATGGTGCGCAGCAGCAGCCAGCCGAGCCAGACGCTCTCGCCCTTGCCGCCTTCGCCGACGCGGTTCATGCCGTCGTTCCAGTCACCGGTACCCATGAGGGGAAGGCCGAGCTCGCCGGTCAATTGGAGGCACTGGTCTAGGCCACGGGCGCAGTGCTCGAACAGAGAGGCGGATTCAGCCGCCCCCGTTGGATGAAAGAACGCGTCGTGCTCGCCGGGGTCAAGCGGCGGACCGTCGAGAAAAGGGACGGTCTCATCCAGAACCGCGGCATCACCTGAAGTGTTCACGTAGGTCGCCGCCGCGAATGCGAGCCAGACTCGGTCGTCCGAAATCCGCGTGCGGACGCCTTGCCCCGACTGAGGCAGCCACCAATGCTGGACATCGCCTTCGACGAACTGCCGGGCGGCCGCACGCAGGAGATGGGCCCGTGTCTCTTCGGGCCTTGCCAGCACCAGGGCCATGCCGTCCTGAAGCTGGTCGCGGAAACCGTAGGCGCCGCTCGCCTGATAGAAGGCCGAGCGCGCCCAGATGCGGCACGCGAGCGTCTGGTACAGGAGCCAGCCATTGAGCATGATGTCCGTCGCGCGGTCCGGCGTCTTGACCTGGACCGCCTGCAGAAGGCCGGTCCAGTGATCCGTCACCTCCTGGAGAACGGCATCGAGATCGGTGGTACGATAGCGCGCAATCAGCGCCCGGACCTCCTCCTGCGAGCCGCACTCTCCCAAAAACGAGACGATCTCGACCGTCTCGTTTGCGCCGATCTCGATTGTCTGCTGCAGGGCCGCGCAAGGATCGAGGCCGGCGCCGGTGATCCCCGACAGCGGCATATGACCGGTGAGCGCGCGAGGGGCCGACGGGTTGCCGTAGCTGCCAAGGAATTCGGTTCGATCGGCGGTCCATGCCGTCTGCCGCCCGCCAAGATCGGCAAAAGCGATGCCACCGGAGGAATTGATACTCCAGGGATTGCGCGCCAGCATCGCGCCGGTGGTCTCGTCGATCTCAGTCACCAGGAAGGGCGCCGTGGCGCTGCGCGAGGTGCCGAGCACCAGTTCAGCATAGCTCGTGACCGACAAGCGGCGGGGACGGCCGGAAAGGTTTCGAAGGGTCAGGCGCGAGATCTTGATGGGGTCGGACAGAGGCACGTATTGCAGGAGATCGAGCGCGATGCCGTTTGCCTCGTGCTCGAAGCGACTGTAGCCGAAACCGTGGCGCGAGACATAGGTGCCGCTGTCGCGGATCGGCTGCGCGGTCGGGCTCCACAGATCGAGGGTCTCTTCGTCGCGGACGTAGATCATCTCGCCGCTCGGATCGGCCACGGGATCGTTCGACCATGGCGTGAGCTGGTTCTCGCGGCTGTTTTCTGCCCAGGTGTAGCCGCTTCCCTCCGCCGAGACCTGAAAGCCGAAATCGGGGTTGGCGATCACGTTGATCCATGGCGCGGGCGTGACGGCGCCGTCGTCGAGGATCGCCACATATTCCCGTCCGTTCTTGTCGAAACCGCCGAGCCCGTTGAAGAATTCGAGCGGCTGCGCGTGCGGCGCAGAAGGCGCGGAGAGCTGCTGCACAGGCCTTTGTAGGAGGGAGGCCGAGGGGCGATCGAGAGATGGGGTCAGCAGACGATCGAGTTGCTCGGCTATCGGTCCGCGACGTGCCGAACATGTGACACGGGCGATCGAATGGAGCCGGTCGCGCGCCTTGGCGCTCATCAGATCCGCGCGAACTGCGTAGACGGAGCCCTGCGCGAGTTCCGCGCCAAAGCGCGGTCGCGACTGGCTGCTGCGCACAGCCGTCTCGATGCCGACCTGCAAGTCCTGCGTATAGGAGGACGCTCGCTCGTTGACGATTACCAGGTCGACGGCGAGGCTCTTCATCCGCCAATACTCATGGGCGCGCAGCAACTGCCGAACCTGAGGCATGTCCTGGGGATCGTCAATGATCAGCAACACGATCGGCAGATCACCGGAAATGCCGAGATGCCACAGGTCGGATTGCGAACCGGCACCGTGGACGATCTCATCGGAGGGCGCCCGGTAGCTTGGATCGGCGTAGAGGATGGGTGCGGCCAGGCGCTGAAAATCCGCGGCCTCCCCGGCATCGACATCGAGATGGCGGAGCTGGACCTGCCCCTGGGTCCACGCCAATGTCCTGGCACGTTCGAACGCGCTGCGATCGTGGTGTTTGTCGATGAGGTCCATGAGTTCGGCGCGCGACGATGCGACGACGGTCCAGTATGCGATGCGCGCAACTTTGCCGGGTGCGATCTTCACGCGTTGCCGCAGCGAGAATATGGGATCGAGGACCGTACCCACCGTGTTCGAGAGCGGCCCCGCTTCCGCCACCGCCGCTGCCGTGCGTATTGTGCGGCCGCGCCCGACGAAGCGGGCGCGGTCGGTCTCGTATTGCGGATCGGCGACTATCTCCCCCTCGACCACGGCGAGATGGGCAGCCCAAACGTGCGGTTCGGCGTGCGAGCGCCGACGGCGCGTTGCAATCAGCGCGCCGAATTCGGCGGCATGCTCGGTCTGCACGAACATCTTGGAGAAGGCGGGATGTGCCCGGTCGGCGGCGGGTGGCGCCAGGACGATCTCTGCATAAGACGTGATTTCGATCTCGCGTGGCCGCCGCCCGCCATTGCTCAAGCATATGCGCCGGACCTCGCAGTCGTCCTCGCCGGAGACCAGAACATCCATCCGGGTCGTCAGGTTGCCGTGGCGGCAGGTGAACTGGGCGCGATCCTCATCGAACACGACCTCGCGATTCTCCCCCTCGGTACCGAGGGGCTGGGCCCCGGCGGACCAGATATCCCCGCTTTGGACATCGCGCAGGAAGATGAAAGAGCCCCAGTCGTCGCGGGTCGCATCCTCTTGCCAGCGCGTGACGGCGATGTTGCGCCAGCGGCTGTAGCCTGCGCCGGCGGCTGTCAACATCACCGCGTAGCGACCGTTCGACAGCATGTGAGTGACCGGCGGACCGGCCATGGTGGCGGCAACGCGGCGCGAGGTCGGGAATTCGGCATCCGCCGTGGTTGGGGAGACCTTTACCTCTTCCGCCCTCGGATGGCCGGTTGCGACGTTGCGGGGTATGCGTTCCTGAAGCAGCAGCTCGCATGCTTGGATCATCGGTTCGCGATGGAAGCGGGCACGCATCTCGCCATCGTGCAGCGTATTGGCGATGGCGACGATCGTCATGCCCTGGTGATGGGCCATGGATGTGCGGACGACGGACACCATCGTCTTTTCGGGAAGCCGCGAACGGGTGAAATCGAGCGCTTCGAAAAAGCCGTAGCGACCATTGGCACCCAACCGCGCGAGGCGGGCAAAGTTATCGCGAGCGCCGTGCGGGTCTATCATCGCCGCGAGTCCGGTGGCATATGGCGCGATCACAATGTTTTCGGAGAGGCCGCGCTTCAGACCGAGACCAGGAACGCCGAAATTGGAGTACTGATAGGTCAACTCCATGTCGCGTGCGTTGTAGGCGGACTCGGAGATCCCCCATGGAATGTCGAGCGACCGCGCGTAGGCCTGCTGGCGCTCCACCACCAGCCGGTTGGTCTGTTCGAGCAGGCTGCCGGCAGGCGCGCACATGACGAGCGACGGCATCAGATATTCGAACATGGAACCTGACCAGGAGATCAGCGCCGACGCGTTTGCGAGTGGTGTCGCGGCCCGCCCCAGGCGGAACCAGTGCCGTGTCTCGACATCGCCCTTCGCGATGGCGAAGAGGCTCGCAAGCCGCGCTTCCGAAGCGAGCAGATCGTAGCAGCTCGGATCGAGGCTATCGTCGGCGAGGGAATAGCCGATCGACAACAGCTTGCGCTCGGGATCGAAAAGGAAGGCGAAGTCCATCGCCAGCGCCATCTCGCGCGCATCCGCGGCAAGCGCCTGCAATCGCTTTTTCAGAGCGGGGTCCGCGGGCCGGTCACGCGCATGTTCGGCCACGCCCTTCTTGAATGATTCAACCCAGAAGACGAGATCCGGGGCGCTGCCGTCGATATCCGCCGGGATCATATCGCGCGCTGTGCCGGCGGCCTTGTCGGCCAGCCGCGTCAGCACGGGAGACAACGCATCGAGCGTCTGCGGGCCGTTCAACAGGGCTTCCATTTCATCAAGCACCCGGGAGAGTTGAGCTCCGCGATGATCCCTAGACAGGGCGCCGAGCGCTTGACGTGCAAGTTGGATACTGTCCGTCGTGCCGAGCCGGGCATTCGGCGCGACGCTATCGTTCAGCCAATCCTCGCAAGCGTTGGCGAGCACGATAAGATGTCCCGCGAGGTTGCCGCTGTCGACCGAAGAGATGTAGGCAGGTTCGAGGATACGCAGGTCCTGCGTCGCATACCAGTTGAAGAAGTGTCCGTTGCGCCGCGCGAGCTTGCGCATGGTCGACAACGTGGCTTCCAGCCGCTCCACCGTTTCAACCGTGCCGGCCCAGCCGAAATCGCGGGCGGCGACCGCCGAGATGAGATAGAGCCCAATGTTGGTGGGCGACGTCCTGTGCGCGAGGACGGGCTTCGGATCCTCCTGGAAGTTGTCCGGGGGCAGCATATTGTCCTCGGGCGTCACGAAGGTCTCGAAAAAGCGCCAGGTGCGGCGTGCGATGAGGCGCAGTTCGGTCGCATCCGGATCGGAAACCGCAAGGCGCGGTCCGGCCTTCGGCGACCGGCTTGCCCACAGGGCGAGCCCCGGCGCGGCCAGCCACAACAACGCGAAGGGCAGGATGAGCGGCCAGGACGAAGGCGCCAGGGCAATGGCGCCCGCAGCCACGGCAAGCCCGAGCAGCGTGCCGGAAGCCATACGGCGATAGAAACCGGCGAAGTTCAGGCGCGGACTTCCCTTCGATTGCGCGGCCGTGGTCCATTCCAGCAGATGGCGGCGGGATCCGAAGAGGCGCACCAGCGTCCTGACGATGGCATCGCCCATTCGCCACGCCTGGTCGGGCAGGAAAACGATGGAAAGGACGCTCTGAACGGCTGCGAGCCGCACGTCAGCGGCGAGCGTTGCAACATGATTGCGCAAGCGAATGCCGGATCGATGCGGCACGAGGGTGAGTAAAATCGGCAGGAACGCTGGGATCGCGACGGCGACAAGAAGGAGCAAAGTTCCCGTCACTGCGGCCGGCAGCGGCATCAGCCATGTGAACCCCAGAGCCAGGAGCGTGAACGGCGCCAGCAGTGACCGCCTCAGATTGTCCAGCATCTTCCCCCGGCCGACGGAGGGAAGCCCAAGATTTCCGCTGCGCAGTCCCGTTACCCAGGGAAGGAGTTGCCAGTCGCCACGCGTCCAGCGATGCTGGCGTTTGGCGGCGACGTCGTATCGGGACGGGAATTCCTCGATCACCTCGACATCGGAAGCGAGACCGGCGCGGGCGAACACGCCCTCGAAGAGATCGTGGCTGAGCATGGTGTTCTCCGGCACGCGGCCGGCAAGGGACGCCTCGAAGGCGTCGACATCGTAGATGCCCTTGCCGGTATAGGTGCCTTCGCCGAAGAGATCCTGATACACGTCTGATGCGGCAGCCGCGTAGGGGTCGATGCCGCCGGGGGCAGAGAAAACGCGCTGATAGAAGGATCCTTCGCGGCCGACCGGAAGCGAGGGGGTGACGCGCGGCTGGAGAATGCCGTAGCCGTCGACGACACGTTGCTCCGCATCGCTGAAGCGCGGGTGGTTCAGCGGATGCGCCATCTTGCCGATCAGGCGGTGCGCCGCATCGCGCGGCAGCCGCGTGTCGGCGTCCAGCGTGATGACGTAGCGCACATCGGCGGGCACTTGCGGCGGCCGTCCGCCTATGGGCATGAAGGTGGTGTCGTCAGCGCCACGCAGTAGCCGGTTGAGCTCATGCAGCTTTCCGCGCTTGCGTTCCCACCCCATCCATTTGCCTTCGCCCGCGTTGAAGACGCGGCGCCGATGCAGGAGGAGGAAGCGGCTTCCGCCGGCGGCTGGTTCGTGACGTCGGTTCAATCGAGCGATCGCCTCGGCGGCACTATCGAGCAGTCGGGCATCTCCCTCCATGACTTCCTGATCCGCATCGAGCCCGTCCGTAAGGAGGGCGAAGACAAGGTCGCCGCCGACGCCGGAAAGGTGGTGAACCTCGAGGCGCTCCACCTGCTCCAGAAGGTCTGCTTCACTGGTAAGAAGCGTCGGCACGGCGACGAGCGTCCGCATGGATTCCGGAACGCCCTGCTTGAGTGAGAGACCGGGCAGGATCGTCGCGCCGAAACTCCAGGTCATCGCACGGTTGACGAGGGAGGTCGCAACCTCGGTCGCGGGGAGAAATCCGACCAAGGCGAACAGTACGAGCCAGATGGTGTCGAGACCGAATCGCGAAAGCACCCACAGGGCGACGGCCAGCACCATCGCCGTGACAAGCAGGATCAACCCGATATAGCCGCCAATGCCAAGTCGCGTGTTGAAGCGGCTGATCCGCAGCCGCGGCGGCGGCCGGAACCGGATCGCGCGCTCAAGTGCCGCGCGGCCTTGCGCGATCAGGTGATAGCCCGGGTCGCCGGCACGCTCCGCGCCTGGTGTACTGTCCGCTTCAGCATCTGCTTGGCGCGCAGCATCAAGCGCAATGTCCGAAACCTCGAGCTCAGAGAGCGAGGAGCCACGGGCCAGTTGCTCGATCGCGTTCCTGTAAAGGTCGCGGGTCGGAAAATCCATATCGGCAAAGGCGCTTCCCGCCCGCAGCCGCTCGTCGACCAGACTCACGCTCTCGAAAAGCTCCGCCCAATCGATGTCGGAAATCAGCCGGATGCTGGTGATGATGTTGCGCACGGTGACATTGGAGGCGCCCTGCCTTTGCTGGGCGTGCTGCACCACGGCGTCGACCGACACGCCCTGGAGTATAAGGCGCTCCTCCAGCCAACCGAGCGCCGGTGTTGTTTCGGGATCCTGATTCCGCAACTGTTTGGCCAGTTGCGCTGCAAAGAGTTCAGACAACGGTTCCGGTGAGCGCGAGGCGATATCCGTTTCGAGCGCGGTCTTGCCGCAGTCCGATGCAAGAAGCCGCCCGGCAAGCGCCGCCGCATCCGCGCGCGCCGCGCGGCCAACGGTCATCTGATCGGCCAGCCGGCGCAGGTTCTCGATGAGGACAATGCGCAGGGTGATCGCTACTGCCCACAGCTCGCCAATCGTCAGGGGCTGAACCCGCTGATAGGCCACCAGAAACCGCCGCAGCTTCTCCCGATCGAAGAGGCTGTCGGTATGCGCGACAAAGGCCCAGGCGAGCCCGAGAACCCTCGGATAGCCCGCAAGTGGTCCTTCACTCAGCTTCGGCAACTGGCGATAATAGCCGGGAGGCAGATCGTTCCTGATCTCGCGAATCTGCTCTTCGACCAGATGATAATTGTCCAGAAGCCATTCAGCGGCAGGGACCACACCCCTGCCGCTCTCCAATTCCGCGGCACTGGCCCGATAGGCGGCAAGCAAAACAGTGGCATTGTCGTTGAGCCTCGTGTGCAGGGGCAGGACGGCTGGAGGCCGATTGCTCACCGGCTGCGCGGCAGCGAGGCTTTCCGCGTGCTGCTCGAGCCGCTCCACGCTGAAAAGCTCCTCTCTCACCGGCGCCACATCGTTCCATGGCGATGATGAGGAGCGAAGCCCCAGAAGATTAAGGATCGATTTCAAGAAGGGCCTTTCCAGCCTGCGCGCTACTCGCGCTCAACAGGCTGATTTTGTTGAATCCCCGGCCCTTATTCAGACAGAGGCAGAGTCCGAGCACGATCGATAATCGCGGCAACTGAGTCCGACCGTCAGTGCCGCCACTCCGTCTGCGGCGGCAGGTCGCCGGCAACGTCCACGTGAGCGGCGTCGCTGGCCTCAGGCAGGTGCTTATCGGAGAAGCGTAGACTCAGGAGCCGCCCCTCATCGGTCAGGAACTGCAGATCCTTGCGGCCGAATACCTGTCGCAGCCTGTCGGGAGTCATCCGGATTTCGCCGCTGCCGATCACTTCGCCCGGCTTCCTCAGGAAGCCGTCAAAATCATAGTCCGCGCGGCCAAGTGTTTTGTCTCCGCATTTCAGGACGCCGGTACCGTGAATTCCACCAAGGTGCTGCACGAACGGCTACTCCTCAACAGTCCGGCTTGCGAGCGCATCCGCGTCTAATGCCGCCGCCAGTTCCTCCGGGTCGACCTCCACCGTTTGATGTCGGCTGCTTGTCACGGAAATCGCCGGAGTTTGCAGCACCGTGGCTTTGCGCCGGTAGGCGAGAAAGGAAAGACCGAAGATTTCTTCCTCGTCGACCGATAGGCGATAGGTTCCTGCCGGCTGCCGAGCGTCAAAGGCGCTCAGCATGAATGGTCGCTTGAACGTGATCTCTGTATGCGTGGTGCGAACGGTCATGGCAGAATCCAATCTTTAACTCCCATCCGGGGTGATCCAGGGGAGTCCCAGCTTAACGAAAGTCCGCCGCCGTCAGCACATATTCGGTCTTGCGGGCGTTCCTGTAGATTTCCCGAGCGACATCGTGGATCGTGGTGCGCGCTGCATCGAAAGCGGCCAGATAATGCGCTTCGTCGTCGGTTGCGGTGGAGAGCGCGTTGGTCTCGACGGAGAACCGCACCTCGAACATGCCATCATGGCCGATGAAACGGACACGCTCTCTGGTCTCGTCATAGCTGCGGCTTCTATTGGGGAATGTGAGTGTCACAACTGATACCTCATTGGCATTGGAAGGAGAGAAATTGCTGTTCGTCGCCCTGCCGTTTCTGCAAAGGGCGAGCGGCGACAGCGCCGCCTTCATTCACGCAGACGCTGATCTCGCACGCGTCACGGTCCATTCGGGCAAGATGGCCGGACTCGACTGCCGCGCAAAATGCTGTTGCTGGCCCGCTGGACCTGAGAGCTGAGTGGCGCCTCCATCTTCGGTCCTCACTTGGATGTGAGAAGCCACACTCAGGCCACCAGGGCGACCGCGCAGCCTTCGGCCGCACGGCGAGTGGCGGACGTGCTGCCGGGCATCGTCGCCCAGCCGCCGGCCTCGATGAATTGTCGCTGCCTGTAGGTGCTGTTAAGTGCCTTGAGCTCGACGAGGCGGCCCCTTGAATCGGGGGCCGCATTGAACCTCTCCACGCATATGAGCGCGGCTAGTTCTCCGCGTGCGACGTCTCCCGCCGTCGATGCCAGCGTGCGCGACGTGCCGCCCGTGACCCAGCCGCCCCAACTGAATCCGACGACCATGGTGGCAACGGCCGTGACGGCGCATGCCCACACGAGTGTCGATTTCGACGGCTGATAGTTGTTCCAGCGTTGGGCGATGGATGTGCTGTTGTTCTGCGTTCCCATGGAATTGGTCCTTCCTGATTGTTGCTCCGGCTATGCGCGGTCGTCTCCGACAGGCTTTTCCGGTACTGCTCAGTATCCCATCCCGCCCATGCCGTTGGCGCCAGCCATGGCCGGTGCGCCCTTCTGCGGGATCTCGGCGACCATCGCTTCCGTCGTGACAAGAAGCGCTGCGATGGATCCGGCATCCTGCAGGGCCGTGCGGACCACCTTGGCGGGATCGACGATGCCGGCTTCGATCATGTCGACATAAAGTTCGGTCTGTGCGTTGAAGCCCGTATTCGGGTCCTTCGCGTCCATCAGCCGGCCGACGACGATTGAACCTTCGACGCCGGAATTGTCGGCGATTTGCCGGACCGGGGCTTCAAGGGCTCTCAGTACGATCGAGATGCCAGCGGACATGTCCGCGTTCGTTCCTTTTAGGCCGGTTAGCGCCGCCTTGGCGCGCAAAAGCGCCACGCCGCCGCCAGGCACGATGCCTTCCTCGACCGCCGCACGGGTGGCGTTCAGCGCATCGTCGATGCGGTCTTTCTTTTCCTTGACTTCGGTCTCGGTCGCGCCGCCGACGCGGATGACCGCCACACCACCGGCGAGCTTGGCCAGTCGTTCCTGGAGCTTCTCCTTGTCGTAGTCCGAGGTGGTCTCCTCAATCTGCCCCTTGATCTGCTGGATGCGGGCCGAAATATCGGCCTTTTCGCCGGCACCGTCGACGACGGTGGTCGTATCCTTCTCGATCAGGACCCGCTTGGCGCGGCCGAGCATATCGAGCGTGACGTTCTCGAGCTTGATGCCGAGATCCTCGGAAACCAGTTGACCGGCCGTCAGCACCGCGATGTCCTCCAGCATCGCCTTGCGGCGATCCCCGAAGCCTGGCGCCTTGACGGCAGCGACCTTCAGGCCGCCGCGCAGCTTGTTGACGACGAGCGTGGCGAGCGCTTCACCCTCCACGTCCTCGGAGATGATCAGGAGCGGCTTGCCCGTCTGTACGACAGCTTCGAGGATCGGCAGCATCGCCTGCAGATTGCCGAGTCTCTTCTCGTGGATGAGGATGTAGGGATCCTCGAGCTCCGCCCGCATCTTCTCGGCGTTGGTGACGAAATAGGGAGAGAGATAGCCGCGGTCGAACTGCATGCCTTCGACGACGTCGAGCTCGGTATCGGCGGCCCTGGCCTCCTCGACGGTGATCACGCCCTCATTGCCGACCTTCTCCATCGCCTTGGCGATCATCTCGCCTATCGAGACATCGCCATTGGCGGCGATCGTGCCGACCTGGGCGATCTCGCCGGAGGATTTGACCTTCTTGGCGCGCGCGGCGATGTCCTTGACGACGGCGTCGACCGCAAGGTCGATGCCGCGCTTCAAGTCCATTGGATTCATGCCGGTCGCCACAAGCCGGGTGCCTTCGCGCAGGATGCACGCGGCAAGTACGGTCGCGGTGGTGGTGCCGTCGCCGGCAAGGTCGTTGGTCTTCGAGGCCACCTCGCGCACCATTTGTGCGCCCATGTTCTCGAATTTGTCCTCAAGCTCGATTTCCTTGGCGACGGTGACACCGTCCTTGGTGATGCGCGGCGCGCCATAGGCCTTGTCGATGATGACATTGCGGCCTTTGGGGCCGAGCGTCACCTTGACGGCGTTGTTCAGGAGCTCGACGCCGCGCAGCATCCGCTCGCGCGCATCGATGCCAAACTTGATTTCCTTGGAAGACATGATTTTCTCGATTCGTTCGTTCTTGAAACTGGGCCCGCAGAAATCGCTCGGTCAGGCGGCCTTCTCGGCAAGCACCGTCTTTTCGACGATGCCCATAACGTCGGCTTCCTTCATGATCAGCAGATCCTGACCGTCTATTCTGATCTCGGTGCCCGACCATTTACCGAAGAGAACCGCATCGCCTTCCTTCACGCCGAGCGGAACCAGCTTGCCGCTTTCGTCGCGAACGCCCGGACCAGCGGCGAGCACTTCGCCTTCCTGCGGCTGCTCCTTTGCATTGTCGGGAATAATGATCCCGCCCTTGGATGTGCTATTGCCTTCGGCGCGCCGAATGACGACGCGGTCGTGGAGGGGCCGGAATTTCATGAGTGTTCTTTCTGCGGCCGGGTGTAGGGGGCCACATCCCTTCATATAGGCATATTGGCAGTCGATTAACAGGAGTGCCAGAAACAATCGTTTAGGGGCGAGGCTCTTCTGATGACGGTCCCGATAACCAGTTTCTTGGTCGCAACCTTGTTTTGGACACCGGACATGCCTATATAGGAGCGGATCGATCTTGTTTGATGAACTTTGTTATGCGCCACAGCGCTCTGACGATCTTCCCTCTCAAATTCGACCTTGACCGCTTCTCGCGTCATGCGCGGCAAGCATATTCGTAATGACTGATTGAAAGGAAATCGTCATGACCGTTGGAACCGTAAAGTTCTTCAATGCCACCAAAGGCTTCGGATTCATCCAGCCCGATGACGGCGCTGCGGACGTATTCGTCCACATCTCTGCCGTCGAGCGTGCCGGCATGCGCACCATCGTGGAAGGCCAGAAGCTGAGCTTCGATGTTGTCAAGGACAACCGTTCGGGCAAGAGTGCTGCGGAAAACCTGCAGGCCGCGTAAACTTCGTCTTCGAGACGTGACCACGGATGTATTGGCACGGATCGTCGAGACGAGGAGGAGGTCGGGCTTCTGCCCGGCCTTTTTAGTTTCAGGCCAATCCGTAAGGAGAGCAATGATATGACAGACACCATCACGAGAAACAATCTGTTTCGGCCCGTGCCATCGAAGGCGCAGAGCAAAGCGGATCTGACCGACAGTACGGCGCGCGCGCTCATCAAGGCGGAAGCCGACAGCCGACAAGCCAAGACCCAAAGGCTGAGGCAGGCGCGTCTGGAAATGGAGGCGCGGCAACCTCAACCCACGCCGACCAAGGCTCGCGCTGCAAAGAAAACGAAGGCGGCTGCTTCCCGCCGTGCAGTCTGAGTACCCGAAACGACGTGACTATCACCACGCGTCCCGCCTGGGCGCATATGTTAAGTTGGATAGCTTGTGAAAAGTAACTTCGCCGCTGACGCCCCCGCTGAGAGGAAGGAGCGCTCCTGGACTGCGGTTCTCGCACAGTACAAACAACCCAGCCCGGCCCGCAGCACACTCGAGATAGCTGTCACGGCCCTGCCTTTTGTCGCGTTGTGGACCTTGTCGGCGGTCGCTGCCGTGTACGGCTACTGGTGGGGCCTCCTGCTTACGATCCCCGCAGCCGGCTTTCTGGTCCGCCTTTTCATCCTGCAGCATGATTGCGGGCACGGGGCCTTGTTCGCCCGCCGCTCCGCCAACGACTGGACGGGCCGGGTCATCGGCGTCTTCACCCTCACACCCTATGATTACTGGCGTCGCACCCATGCCGTCCATCATGCGACGGCAGGCAATCTCGACAAGCGCGGGATCGGCGACGTCAACACCCTTACGGTGGGGGAGTATCATGCATTGCCCTGGTGGGGCCGCCTGCGTTATCGGCTCTATCGCCATCCCTTGGTCATGTTCGGTTTCGGCCCTGCCTGGCTGTTCATCTGCCAGTATCGACTGCCCCTCGGCCTCATGCGCGCCGGCGTGCAGCCCTGGACCTCGACGATCGTCACCAATCTCGGCATCGCCCTTCCGGTCGCGAGCCTGATGTGGCTGATGGGGGTCGGTCCCTTTCTCATGGTGCAGGTGCCGATCACCCTCATGGCGGCGACGGCCGGCGTGTGGCTCTTCTACGTTCAGCATCAGTTCGAGGAGACGCACTGGTCCGAGGACGACGACTGGAACTTCCAGCACGCCGCTCTGCACGGCAGCTCGCATTACGATCTTCCCTTTCCACTGCGCTGGATCACGGGGAACATCGGCATCCACCATGTGCACCACTTGTCGGCCAAGGTGCCGTTTTATCGTCTGCCGGAAGTGCTGCGGGACCATCCAGATCTGCGCGACATAGGCCGCATTACCTTTCTGCAGAGCCTGAGATGCGTCAAACTCGTGCTGTGGGACGAGAGTGCCAAACGCCTTGTCTCTTTTCGCGAAGCAAGGGCGGCTTGAGTGCAGTGAACGCGGCATGATCTTGCGTCGTCCATGGACCGGTGCGGTCCTGGTGCTCGCCGCTCTGACCGCCGGCCCGGCCGAAAGGTCGCGAGCCGCGTGAGCTTGATATTTGAGGAAATGCCGGACTGCATTGACCGTGAGCACCTGTCGCGGAGGACGCAGAGAGATCGGCTTTGCGGAGGTAGCGCGTGACGACATGGCTGCACGAGCAGCGGCTTGACGCGGCGCACCGGATCGTCCGCGCGAGCGGAGCTTCCAGTGTCCTGGATCTGGGGTGCGGCGATGGCGACCTGCTCGTCCGCCTGGCAACGGAACCGCAGATAGAACGGATCGTCGGCGTCGATCTGTGCGGAGCCTCCCTAAACCGCCTTCGCGCGCGGCTGGACGCATTGACGGAGGAAGCAACGGCAAGGGTCGATCTTGTTCTCGGCTCGATGACCGAGGGCAATTCCAGGCTGACCGGCTTCGACTGCGCCATCCTGATCGAGACGATTGAGCATATCGCACCCGACCGGCTGTCGACCTTGGAACGGGCCATTTTTGCCCGGATGCGCCCGGCGACCGTGGTCGTAACGACGCCGAACGCGGAGTTCAATCCGCTGCTCGGCGTTCCACCCCATAGATTTCGCCACGCCGACCATCGTTTCGAATGGGATCGGGCGAAGTTCCGCCGCTGGGCACGCGGTGTTGCCGCAAGAGGCGGTTATGCCGTCACCTGCAACGACATTGCCGGACGGCATCCCGCCTATGGCGGCGCGAGTCAGATGGCGGTTTTCAAGATCGCCGGCTC
>NZ_JAXQNM010000017.1:0-7500 GCF_034427935.1 Chelativorans sp. M5D2P16
ACGAAGGGGGCGGTCATGCCCGTCAGCCTGAGCGCGCCGGTGAAGGTGGTGGTCTTCCAATGGCCGTGCGGCACGCCGGCCCCGGCAGCGCTCGCCGCGTGGCGCTCTTCCGCGCAGGCGCGCCATCTTGGTCGACAGTCCGGTCTCGTCGATGAACACGAGTTTGGCTGGGTCGAGATCGAGCTGGCCGTCGAGCCAGACCTACCTCCGTTTCAGGATGTCTGGGCGGTCCTGCTCCAGTGCGTGTGCGGACTTTTTTGAACCTCCAGCCGTGGCCGCGAAGCCAGGCGCTCAAGGCGCTGCGGCTGATCCGCACCGACTGTTCGGCAAAGAGCCGGTCCACCATCTCGTTCAGCGTGATGTCCCGGCGCTCCTCGATCATCCCGACGATGAAGGCTTCATGCGCATCGAGGCTGGAGGCGCGGCGACGGCCTTGTGGTCGCGGCGCCAGCTCGCCCATCTTTGCCCGTGCAATCCAACGGATCGCGCTCGACACGCCCACCCCGAACCGCGCCGCCGCTTGCCGCGCCGACATGCCTGCGTCCGAAGCCTTCAGGACCCGTGACCGAAGATCCCCGCTCAGTGCTCTTCCCATCATCCACCTCCATCGAGATGGATGTTGAATCACCCGCGAACGCCCTCGTCACATCACAATCGATTCATCGATCACGGGACGTGCTCTAGGCTACAGAATGTGGCCCCCACAGCAAGGAGGAAACAGTATGAAGACTGCTCTTGCGGCCGTACTCGCCGCTTTCGTCTCCGCGCCGGCTCTCGCCCAGGGCGACCGATCTGGAACCGCCGGCAGGGTTCGATGAGGCTGCCTGGCAGGCCGAGTGGGATGCGGCCGATACCGATGGCGACGGCCGGATCAGCCGAGAAGAAGCAATGGCAAATCCCAATATGACCGATGCTGCCTTCGATGAAATCGATCTCGATGGTGACGGCTACATCAGCCCAGAGGAAGACAAGGCTGCATTGTTCAGCGATATGCGGGCACGAGAGAATGCCGCTGCTGACGACTGATGGTCACCTGAAACATTAGCGACAGCCGACACCCTCCGTCCGAGCTGCCGTTGCGCCCGATCAAGGCTTTCGAAGGATCGGACAATCAGGGCGCAACCGAACGCGGCCATGCAATCTCCGGCTAGTGCGTCGAACCATCTGCCTGCCCGACCAATAATGCCGCGACCTCTTGCCACGATCCGCGCCAGGAATTGATGATAAGGCAGATCGATCAGGACCGCGCCGAACAGAACGGCCAAACGGGCGGCCATTGGCACGTCCCCCGCCATGGCGGGGCGAAGAGTCCCAGGAAGAAAGCCGCCATTTTTGGGTTGCCCAAACCCACGAACAACCCCCGCTGAAAGGAGGCAGCCGGGCGTTCCAGCCCTCTTATTATCGGCTCGTGCTCGCCCACGGAACAGGTTTCCCGTGAGAGGCTGGCACGCAAGAGGGTGACGCCGATGTAAATCAGATAAGCGCCGCCAGCGATCTGAATGGCGCTGGTGAGCCATGGAAGCGCGGCCAGAAGCGCCGAAATCCCTCAGGCCACCAGCTCAGCACCAAACTACTTTCAATTATGGTATCGGCCCATGGTAGAGCCGCGGAGTGCTGGCTTCTATAACGGTCCTATTTACCGCCGTTCCTACGCTACCCTATGGCACCGGCTAATTCTTTCTTGCGCAACAATAATTCCTTGGTCTGACTGGTCTCAGAAGCCGTCAGGAACAACCAGCAGGAGGCATCGCTGCCATGTGCCAGCCAGACCGTATCGTTCGCCTGAAGAGCGTCCTCGCCCGCACCGGGCTGTCGCGGTCCACCATCTACCGCAAGATTGCCGAGGGCACATTCCCAGCCCAGATCAAGATCAGCGTCAACGGCGCGGGATGGCGAGAATCCGACATCGATCGTTGGGTTGCCGATCCCGTCAGGTGGCGGCCGGAGGGGTAGTTTGCGGGAGAGATGCCTGTATTGCTTCCCTGCAATTTGGAGCTGGATTGTCAAGGCCGCCGCCAAACGACAGAGGCGCTCTTGAAAGCATGTCGCAGCTTCACTATGGTAGGCAATATAACTACATAAAGGGTGCTTACGATGGAAGAAGCTGTTTCAGCGGCGGATGCCAACCGCAAATTCTCGCTCATCCTGCGCAGCGTTCGCGAAGGTCATAGCTATGTCGTCACGAGCCACGGCCGCCCTGTGGCACGCATCGTTCCTGCGGGCGGGCATGAGGGCGTGGCAACCGGCGCTCGCGCTGCGCTGCTGGCACGGCTTGCGAGGCAGCCCGTTGTGAATGCCGGGCGCTGGTCACGCGACGAGCTTTACGAGGACGAGCGGTGAAGGTAGCTCTCGACACCAATGTTCTCGCCTATGCCGAGGGTGTGAACGGTGCCGACAGGCGTGACGTCGCTCTCGACCTCGTGCGCCGCCTGCCCGCCGGGGCTGCAATCGTTCCGGTTCAGGTTCTCGGAGAGTTGTTCAACGTTCTTGTCCGCAAGGCGGGCAGAACACGCGGCGAAGCTCGCGACGCTTTGCTTGGCTGGCGCGACGCTTTCCCTGTCGTTCAGACATCCGGCGAAGTCATGCAGGCGGCTGCCGATCTGGCGACCGACCATCGGTTGAGCATTTGGGATGCGGTCATCCTGTCGGCTGCCTCTCAGGCCGGCTGTCGGCTGCTTTTGTCGGAAGACCTCCAGGACGGCTTTACGTGGGGCGGCGTGACCGTGGTCAATCCGTTCGCGGTACAACAGCATCCGCTGCTTGAGGCGCTGTTGAGCGATTAAGAGGACGGTTCGGCGGTGCAGACGCGCATCGGAGACCTGGCGGAGCCGCGGACTTCCCCGAGTTTTCGGGCGAGAAGCCGGTTTGAGCCCTACGTCAAAACCGGAACGCGCAAGTACTTGCCGCCGATAGCCCTACTACCCTTCGTTTTTGCTTCCAAAGGGAAGTTTGTGTCCATTTCTTGTCAGGTCGATCCACACAAACCAGAGCGGCCGAGATGCCAGAAGAAACGGACAACAGACCGGAGACCATCGTCCCGGCCAACGACAATCACCGGCCGGGGCCGGGAGTGGGAAGGATGCAGACGCTGACATCGCCCCATGGCAGAAGCTGGACAAGGTGGTACTGTCCCTCGCCCGCCTGATCGGCCGGCAGATCGCCCGCGAGCAGTTCGAGGCATTACAGTCCGCGAATGACAACAAGGCCCCGGCAGGAGAGGCAGAGAGCCGGAAGCAGGACGGAGAGCCTGGACAGGATTGAGAGAGAGGATTGCCCATGACCCGCGTTGCGCTTTACGCTCGCTATTCATCCGACAATCAGCGGGAAGCCTCGATAGAGGATCAGTTTCGGCTATGCGAGGAACACGCGGCGCGTGAAGGCTGGCAGATCGTCGAACGCCACTCCGATGCCGCCATCTCCGGCTCCAGCACCATTCTTCGTCCCCGGCATCCAGCAGCTCATGCGCGAGGCGCAGGCGGGCCGCTATGATGTGGTGCTTGCCGAGGCGCTGGACCGCATCAGCCGCGATCAGGCGGACGTGGCAACCCTGTTCAAACATTTGAAGTTCGCCGGCATCACCATCGTCACCCTGGCCGAAGGGGAAATCTCCGAACTCCATGTCGGCCTGAAGGGCACGATGAACGCACTGTTCCTCAAAGACCTTGCCGACATGACACGGCGCGGCCTGCGTGGCCGCGTAGAGAAAGGCAAGTCCGGTGACGGCAACGCCTATGGCTATCGCGTGGCCAAGCAGTATGATGCGAATGGCGAGCCGATCCGGGGCGTCAGGGAGATCGTCCCCGAGGAAGCCGAGATCGTGCGCCGCATCTTCCGCGACTTCGCGGCCGGCGTCTCCCCGCGCAACATCGCAAAGCCCCTGAACGCGGAAGGCATCCCCGGCCCGAACGGCAAGCTGTGGAACAACACGACCCTGCGCGGCCACGTCTCGCGCGGAAAGACCTGATGATGGCACCGGAAGCGGCCGAAGCCGCCATGCGCGCCTTTGCCGAGGAAACCAACCGGCTCAATCGCGAGCGCCGTTCCAGCGGCGAAACCGCTCGCGCCGAACTCGCGAAGGTGGACAAGGCCCTCAAGGAGATCGTGCGAGCCATCGAGGATGGCGGTTACAGCCGTATGCTCATGGACCGGTTGCGCGAACTGGAAACCCGGCATGAGGCACTACAGGAGCGCATGGCAACAACGCCGGAACCCCTGCCCGACATTCACCCTAACGTCGCCCACATATACCGGCGCAAGGTCGAGCGTCTAGCCAATGCCCTTAATCATCCAGAGGAACGCCAGGAAGCGGCCGGCGCGCTGCGCGGCCTGATCGAGCGCGTCGTTCTCACCCCCGGCCCGAAGCGCGACCAGATCGATGCCACGCTACATGGCGAATTGGGCACGATCCTAGATTGGACGGAGCGGCAAGCCGTTGGAAAGGCCGCAAAAAAGAACACTTCCGGAACAAACTGTTCGGGAGTGTCGGTATCGGTGGTTGCGGGGGTAGGATTTGAACCTACGACCTTCAGGTTATGAGCCTGACGAGCTACCGGGCTGCTCCACCCCGCGTCATTTTGGTTTTGCCACGCGTTTTGGATTGCGTGTGTTTTTGCGTCTTTTCTGGCGTTTTGAAGAGAAGTTTGTTGATGCGTTTGGCAGACCTGGCGGTGACCTACTCTCCCGCGTCTTGAGACGAAGTACCATCGGCGCTGGGGCGTTTCACGGCCGTGTTCGGAATGGGAACGGGTGCAGCCACCCCGCCATGACCACCAGGTCGGCCAAGCGCATCAAATCGAGAAGCTGGGTTTGCAGCCCCGCCTTACGAAGCGAAGCTTCGCAAGGCCGACTGGCCGTCGCGCATTCTTGCGCGCCCCGTCCGGAGGATAGCGGCGTAAGCCGCGCTCATCCGTGAGGACATGAAAGATGGGCACGAGCAATGAGAATGATCAAGCCGATCGAGCGATTAGTACCGGTAAGCTTCATGCGTTGCCGCACTTCCACACCCGGCCTATCGACGTGGTGGTCTACCACGGCTCTGATAGGGAACACTCGTTTTCAGGTGGGTTTCCCGCTTAGATGCCTTCAGCGGTTATCCCGTCCGCACATAGCTACCCTGCAATGCGGCTGGCGCCACAACAGGTCCACCAGAGGTGCGTCCATCCCGGTCCTCTCGTACTAGGGACAGATCCTGTCAATATTCCAACACCCACGGCAGATAGGGACCGAACTGTCTCACGACGTTCTGAACCCAACTCACGTACCGCTTTAAATGGCGAACAGCCATACCCTTGGGACCTGCTCCAGCCCCAGGATGCGATGAGTCGACATCGAGGTGCCAAACAACCCCGTCGATATGGACTCTTGGGGGTCATCAGCCTGTTATCCCCGGCGTACCTTTTATCCGTTGAGCGATGGCCCTTCCACGCGGGACCACCGGATCACTATGACCGACTTTCGTCTCTGCTCGACTTGTCTGTCTCGCAGTCAGGCAGGCTTATGCCATTGCACTCAGCGAACGATTTCCGACCGTTCTGAGCCCACCATCGCGCGCCTCCGTTACTCTTTGGGAGGCGACCGCCCCAGTCAAACTACCCACCATACACTGTCCCGGACCCGGATGACGGGCCGCGGTTAGACATCCATGTCCGCAAGGGTGGTATTTCAAGGGTGGCTCCACCAAGGCTGGCGCCCTGGCTTCAAAGCCTACCACCTATCCTACACATGCGAACACGAATGCCAGTGTAAAGCTATAGTAAAGGTGCACGGGGTCTTTCCGTCTAACCGCAGGTACCCCGCATCTTCACGGGGAATTCAATTTCACTGAGTCTCTGCTGGAGACAGCGGGGAGGTCGTTACGCCATTCGTGCAGGTCGGAACTTACCCGACAAGGAATTTCGCTACCTTAGGACCGTTATAGTTACGGCCGCCGTTTACCGGGGCTTCGATTCAGGGCTTGCACCCCTCCTCTTAACCTTCCGGCACCGGGCAGGCGTCAGACCCTATACGTCGTCTTGCGACTTCGCAGAGCCCTGTGTTTTTGATAAACAGTCGCCACCCCCTGGTCTGTGCCACCCCCCCGAGGTTGCCCTCGAGAAGGTCACGCTTATCCCGAAGTTACGCGTGCAAATTGCCGAGTTCCTTCAGCAGAGTTCTCTCAAGCGCCTTGGTATGCTCTACCAGTCCACCTGTGTCGGTTTCGGGTACGGTCTATATGGAGGAGCTATTTCCCGGAACCGCTTGGCGGCCCTTCCAATCCGATAAGGAAGGACAACGTCCGCAATCCGTCACTACCTCCAGGCCCACGAATGTTAACGTGGTTCCCATCGACTACGCCTTTCGGCCTCGCCTTAGGGGCCGGCTAACCCTGCTCAGATTAACTTTAAGCAGGAACCCTTGGACTTTCGGCGAGGGGGTCTCTCACCCCCTTTATCGTTACTCATGTCAGCATTCGCACTTCCGATATCTCCAGAAGCCCTCACGGGTCTTCCTTCACGGACCTACGGAACGCTCCGCTACCGCTCAGCAAGCTGAGCCCAGAGCTTCGGTGCATGGCTTTAGCCCCGATACATTTTCGGCGCAAAGACCCTTGATTAGACCAGTGAGCTGTTACGCTTTCTTTAAATGATGGCTGCTTCTAAGCCAACATCCTGGTTGTTTTGGGGTCCTCACATCCTTTCCCACTTAGCCATGACTTGGGGACCTTAGCTGCTGGTCAGGGTTGTTTCCCTCTCCACGACGGACGTTAGCACCCGCCGTGTGTCTGCCGACCAGTACTCCTCGGTATTCGGAGTTTGGTTAGGTTTGGTAATCCGGTGAGGACCCCTAGCCCATCCAGTGCTCTACCCCCGAGGGTATTCGGTCGACGCTCTACCTAAATAGATTTCGCGGAGAACCAGCTATTTCCGAGTTTGATTGGCCTTTCACCCCTAGCCACAAGTCATCCCAATCTATTGCAACAGATACGGGTTCGGCCCTCCAGTACGTGTTACCGTACCTTCAGCCTGCTCATGGCTAGATCACTCGGTTTCGGGTCTAGTGCAACGAACTGAACGCCCATTTCAGACTCGCTTTCGCTACGCCTCCACCTACCGGCTTAAGCTTGCTCGCTGCACTAAGTCGCTGACCCATTATACAAAAGGTACGTGGTCACGCTCACGCGCTCCCACTGTTTGTAGGCGACCGGTTTCAGGTTCTCTTTCACTCCCCTTGTCGGGGTGCTTTTCACCTTTCCCTCACGGTACTGGTTCACTATCGGTCATGCACGAGTACTTAGGCTTGGAGGGTGGTCCCCCCATGTTCGGACAGGATTTCACGTGTCCCGCCCTACTCGAGGACTTGCAGTCGCATTACGCATACGGGGCTGTCACCCGCTCTGGCCCACCTTTCCAGATGGTTCTGCTTGTCTCCTGCAAGCCACTGGCCTGGTCCGCGTTCGCTCGCCACTACTAGCGGAGTCTCGGTTGATGTCCTTTCCTGCGGGTACTTAGATGTTTCAGTTCC
>NZ_JAXQNM010000018.1:0-5191 GCF_034427935.1 Chelativorans sp. M5D2P16
AGGCATGTCGGCGCGGCAAGCGGCGGCGCGGTTCGGGGTGGGCGTGTCGAGCGCGATCCGTTGGATTGCACGGGCAAAGATGGGCGAGCTGGCGCCGCGACCACAAGGCCGTCGCCGCGCCTCCAGCCTCGATGCGCATGAAGCCTTCATCGTCGGGATGATCGAGGAGCGCCGGGACATCACGCTGAACGAGATGGTGGACCGGCTCTTTGCCGAACAGTCGGTGCGGATCAGCCGCAGCGCCTTGAGCGCCTGGCTTCGCGGCCACGGCTGGAGGTTCAAAAAAGTCCGCACACGCACTGGAGCAGGACCGCCCAGACATCCTGAAACGGAGGTAGGTCTGGCTCGACGGCCAGCTCGATCTCGACCCAGCCAAACTCGTGTTCATCGACGAGACCGGACTGTCGACCAAGATGGCGCGCCTGCGCGGAAGAGCGCCACGCGGCGAGCGCTGCCGGGGCCGGCGTGCCGCACGGCCATTGGAAGACCACCACCTTCACCGGCGCGCTCAGGCTGACGGGCATGACCGCCCCCTTCGTGCGTCGCAGCACCTCCGCCAACCGACACACACCGGGGCTTGCGCCAACCGCATCACGGAAAACAAGAAAAAGCTCGGCCGACCTGCGCGCACGTTCCGCAATCGGCAGTTCCTTCAATGTGCCGGCCTTGAGGTCCGCCCCGATAAGCGTCCCCGCATACCAGTTGAAGCCTAGCCCGCGCCGCGCGGCGTCGATCGAAGTCGACGTCTGGGCGAAGATAACGCCGGAAGGTCGATGGTGCGAACAGGCGAAATCGCGGCTGCCCGGAACTTCGAATGCTAGACACGACCACGGGCAGCGTCTGAGCAATTTTGAACACTCTTGCGAACCTGGTACGTGTTAGGGAATGCGGCGCACGCCGCGTTGTTGTCCGTTCTCCGGGTCCGTCTGCACAGTCCATCATGCTATGCTACCGGCCCACTCCACCTCTATGTTTAGGGCTGTCGAGAGACCTGGTACAGGAAGGGGCGCCATGACCACGAAACGCCAGCCGACATTCGATCCCAAAACCTTTCTCGCCCGTGTCGGCAAGGGCAGGAGTATCGGCAACTACGACAAAGGCCAGACCGTCTTCTCGCAGGGCGATCCGGCGGATGCGGTCTTCTATATCCAGAAAGGCAAGGTAAAGGTCACGGTCGTTTCGGAGCAAGGCAAGGAAGCCGTCGTCGCCATGTTGGGGAGGAACGAATTTTTCGGCGAGGGATGCCTGGCTGGACAGGTAAAACGCTTTTCGACGGTCGAGGCCATCTCCGATGCCGTCATCTCGCGACTGGACAAGACGGCAATCCTCCGCGTAATCCGCGAGGAGCCGGCATTCTCCGAACTGTTCATCGCCCATCTTCTGAGCCGGGCCGTTCGCGTCGAGGCGGACCTCGTCGATCAGTTGTTCAATTCGAGCGAGAAGCGCCTTGCCCGGCTGCTCCTGCTGCTGGCGAATTTCGGCAAGGACGAACAGCCGGAGCCCATGATCGCGAAGATCAGCCAGGAGACGCTTGCGCAGATGATCGGAACGACGCGGGCGCGCGTGAGCTTCTTCATGAACAAGTTCCGCAAGCTGGGCTTTATCTCCTACAATGGTGGGATCGAAGTCCACAGCTCGCTGCTCAACGCCGTCCTGCACGATCAGCCGCACATCGAATCCTGAACCCCGTATCCTCGCGATGTGGTCAATTCTGCACAGCCGTCACCCCGGCATGAGCGTAATATTGCAGCTATGGAGAGTTCCTCCTTCGGAATGTCCGTTTGCGGCCGAGGCCGCCCGGATATTCATCCCCTGCGCGCCCGATGGGGTACGAATTTGGGCGCCTGCTGCAGGAGAGCTGACATGAGAACGCAATTCCAGCCTGTGCCTCCATTCCGGGCACACAAATTGGCGGCGCCCGCCGATCGGTATTTCCCGAAGTTTGATGAAGCGCGCGCCCTGGCTGAGGCAATCGTGGAAACCATCCGCGAACCCCTGCTGGTTCTCGACGAGGAACTGTGCGTCGTCACCGCAAATCGCTCCTTCCGCCGCATGTTCAAAGTCGGCCGGCGGGAGGTTCAGGGTCGACCTTTCTACGCGTTGGGCGGTGGCCGGTGGAACATCCCCGAACTGAGATTCCTGCTGGCGAATGTCCTGCCGATGGACGTCTGCGAAGTCGAGGCAGACGTTCCTGAGGTCGGGCGGCGCACCATGCAGCTGAATGCGCGCAAGCTGTTCCACGAGTGCAACGACCGCGCGCTGGTGCTTCTGACGATCGAGGACATCAGCGAGCGCCGCGCCGGCGAAAGGCAGACTGCGGAACTGCTGCATCAGAAGGAGACCCTTCTTGAGGAGATGCAGCACCGTATCGCCAACAGCCTTCAGATCATCGCGAGCATCCTTCTCATGAAGGCGCGTGCGGTGCAGTCGGAGGAGGCGCGGTTGTATCTCAAGGATACCCATCAGCGGATCATGTCGGTTGCGGCCGTGCAACAGCAACTCGGGATCGCGCGGCATGGAGAACAGATCGAACTCGCCCCTTATTTGTCGCAGCTTTGCGAGACGCTGGCTGCCTCATTGATCGGCGTCAGCCGTCCGATTTCGATCAGGGCTCAGGCGGACGAGGTCAAAGTATCGTCCGCGGCGGCAGTCAGCATCGGTCTCATTGTGACGGAGTTGGTGATCAACGCCCTCAAACATGCGTTTGTGGCAGATACGGCGGCCGGCCTGATCGTCGTCGCCTATGAGGTCGCCGAATCCGGATGGCGACTTACAGTTTCCGACGATGGGATCGGGAAATCAGAGGGTCACATGGACAAGGCAAGTCCCGGATTGGGCACAGGCATCGTCGAGGCGCTTGCCAGACAGCTTGAAGGTCGCGTGAATATCTCGATGGGGTCGGGCGGCACGACCGTGTCGATCACCCACGGAATGATAAGTTTCCGGCTGCCCCACGCGGCCTAGTACCAGCGTCCACGACCGTACCATCCGCCTCCGCCCAGAAGCAAAACGATAAGAACAATAACGAGAAGTGTGGTGATATCCATGTCAGACTCCTGCGAGTGCTCTCCACCGTCTGCGCCACGCTTGACCAGGGCAGCTTATATTCGTGATGGCACTCCAACTTTGATCAACGTTCCGTATCGCCGGTTGTTCCAACAGGACGATCTGGAGGCGGATCTCCGCCCGTATCAAAAGTTCTCGGATAATGACTGCCGACGCCGTTGCCGCCGGCGAAGCACGACGGCGGTTATTCGGAACTTTCTCTCCAGCGGTGGCGTTACATGAAGCAGAATCAGCTTTATCTGATTATCGGTGCGCTTGCGATCGTCGCCGCCGGCCTTGCGATCTATATTTTTCGAGAAGAGTCCAAACCATCGGGCGTCGAACTCCGCATCGACGAAACCGGTATCTCCATTCAGGAAAACTGAATGTGCCTGAAGGGACCCGGTGAGTTGACGCTGAACGCGCTCGCATTATCAGGAGACAACCCATGGCAGATAGCCCCAACGTGGAAGACGTCCGCAAGGACCTCGAGAAGCAGATCGCGGATCTGAAGAAGGAAGTGACGAAGATCGGGAAGTCGCTGTCAGCGCGTGGCGATGAGCTTTACGATGACCTCCGCGAGGAGACCGAGGGTGCCTACGACAGGGTAACCCGCCGCGCTCGCGGGGCGGGCAAGCAGGCTCGCCAGCAGGCTCATGAAGTCTCGGAAGCGATCAAGGAGAACCCGGGCACGGCGGTGACCGTGCTGTCCGCGGTTGGCGTTGTCGGCTTCCTGATCGGCCTCGTCGTCGGCCATGCGCTCTCCGGCAATTCCCGCCGCTGGTATTGACCGGATTCTGTCGCGGCCGATCATGCCGGTCTTTTCTTCCAGCACGACCGCAGGCGGTGCGCAGGGCGCGACAACGAATTCCGCGCCGTGCTCACAAGAGATCCCGTTATCGAGCTTCCGACAATACGTTCCAGCCCTATGTCGGCCCGCGGCAGTGCATCCCGTCCTGCACCGAGACGAAGACTGCTATGCAAAGCCCGTCGCCGGAACGCGGCGGGCTTCTTTACTCGCTTGACGCTCGCGACTGCCAGCGCACAAGCTTCCCGTGCCCGGGTCCGCCCTGCCTGGCCAGTCGCTACGATTGGTCGCCATAGGCGGCTCGGGCTTCGGCATCATTGCGATCATCGTCGCCATAAAGCATGGATGCCAGCCTGATCCTCGCTCGGGTTCAGCGAACCTGCATCTGACAAAAGTCGCTGGTCGCTCCGGGGGCTGCGCCTCCTTCCAGCCTGCTAGAGCACGTCCCGTTTAATCCGCGTCATATCCGGCTGCTTTGAAGTAGTTTGCGCATTCGGCCGGCGTGAAGAGGTCGAGGACAGGACCGACAGCGTCCCACAAAGTGGTGATGGTCCTCTCCGCCTTGGCGCGGATGAGGGCCTTGAGCTTGGCGAATGCATTTTCGATGGGATTGAAGTCGGGACTGTAGGGCGGCAGGTAGAGCAGGTTCGCGCCTGCCGCCTCGATCGCGTTGCGTACGCCGGCTGCCTTGTGGGCGGGCAGGTTGTCCATCACGACTATGTCGCCCTCCGACAGGGTCGGGACCAGCACCTGCTCGACATAGGCGAGGAACACGTTGCCGTTCATGGCGCGGTCGTAGACGAAGGGGGCGGTCATGCCCGTCAGCCTGAGCGCGCCGGTGAAGGTGGTGGTCTTCCAATGGCCGTGCGGCACGCCGGCCCCGGCAGCGCTCGCCGCGTGGCGCTCTTCCGCGCAGGCGCGCCATCTTGGTCGACAGTCCGGTCTCGTCGATGAACACGAGTTTGGCTGGGTCGAGATCGAGCTGGCCGTCGAGCCAGACCTACCTCCGTTTCAGGATGTCTGGGCGGTCCTGCTCCAGTGCGTGTGCGGACTTTTTTGAACCTCCAGCCGTGGCCGCGAAGCCAGGCGCTCAAGGCGCTGCGGCTGATCCGCACCGACTGTTCGGCAAAGAGCCGGTCCACCATCTCGTTCAGCGTGATGTCCCGGCGCTCCTCGATCATCCCGACGATGAAGGCTTCATGCGCATCGAGGCTGGAGGCGCGGCGACGGCCTTGTGGTCGCGGCGCCAGCTCGCCCATCTTTGCCCGTGCAATCCAACGGATCGCGCTCGACACGCCCACCCCGAACCGCGCCGCCGCTTGCCGCGCCGACATGCCT
>NZ_JAXQNM010000019.1:0-53148 GCF_034427935.1 Chelativorans sp. M5D2P16
AAATGTGAACTTTGCGGCTGGTCTATCTCTCAGAATCGTACTCGTCCCGATAGTGCTTTAGAACGAATTCGACATCTTTGTCGCCTCGGCCGGACGGGTTCACCAAAATGCTTTCCGAGGAAGGGCTGCGCTCTGCCAACTTGATCGCGAACGCCAGCGCGTGAGAACTTTCGAGACCCGGGGTGATCCCCTCCGACTTTGCTATGCGGAAGAAGGTGCTGATCGCCTCTTCGTCCGAGATGGCCGGGATCTTTAGGCGACCTTCCTCATGGAGCATCGCGATCTCTGGTCCCACCCCTGGATAGACGAGACCCGAGGCCACCGACGACACCTGGGAAGGCGTCCCGTCTTCCTGCTGCAGAACGATGGACTGCGCTCCATGAAGCGTTCCGATTGTCCGGCCCGGCAAAATCGCTAGCTTGGCTGGTGCATAATTCAGGAGCATATCCTTTTTGGCATTTCGGTGCAGAGATAATGTCCGGTTTTAGCCTCACCCTTGCCAGAAGAAGACAGTCTGCTCACCACCCAAGTATAACGTTAGCCGCACCGATTTCTGCCCTCTCCTCGCCGCGGGCAGATGGCTACTCCATCGGAAAGAAGTACCGGATCGCCAGCACACTCGCCATGCCGACCGTCAGGTTCATTGGCACGCCAACCTTCAGGAAGTCGGAGAAGCGGTAGTCGCCGGCGCCGTAGACCAGCGTGTTGGTCTGATAGCCGATGGGGGTGGCGAAGCTGGCGCTGGCGCCGAACATGACTGCCACGACGAACGGGCGCGGGTCGACGCCCATCTGCGTGGCCAGCCCGATAACGATCGGGGTGAGCAGCACCGCCACCGCGTTGTTCGTGACGAGCTCCGTCAGGACCGAGGTCAGGAGATAGATCGCCAGGAGGGTGACGAAGGGCGGCATCCCGGCAAGCACGGGTGCGGCGGCGCCGGCGATGAGCTCGACGCTGCCGGCCTGCTGCAACCCCTCGCCGACGATCAGCATGGCGAAGATGAGGATCAGGATCGAGGCTTCGATGGAATCCCATGCCTCGTCGGCATCGATGCAGCGCAGAAGCAGGATCGCGGCGACCGCCAGCATGGCGAGAATGCCGATACCGGCGACGCCGTAGGCCGCCAGAAGCACCACGCCGGCCAGCGCCAGAACCGCGATCGGCGCCTTGCGCCGCCGGAAGGCACGGCCGGACGGGCGGGAAACCGAGACGAGATCGGCTTCCTCGGCAAGCGCGTCGAAGCCCGTCGCAGGCCCCTCGAGCAAAAGCTTGTCGGCGGGCCGGAGCCGGACATTGTCGAGGTCCGGACCGGGAATATGCCGGTGCCGGTGGGCGCCGAGAACGCGCACGCCGAAGCGCCGCCCGAGGGTGAGATCGGCGATCCGGCTTCCCGCGCTCGCGCGATGCGGCGCCACCACCGCCTCGACCACCGTCGTTTCCGTTCGCGGTTCGGAGCCGCGCCTCAGGCCGACACGCAAGCCCTCGCGCTCATTGAGCGTGAGAAGCTCCGAGGTCGTGGCCATGACGACCAGCGCATCGCCCTTCCGCAGGTGCTGCGCCTTGAGATCGGAGCGGATGACCTCCGTGCCGCGCCGCAGCCCGATGATTCTCAGGCCCGGCCTCTGGAAAGCGGCGATCTCGCCCACGGGCCGGTCGGTATATCTGCCCTCCGCGCGCACGGTCACCTCGCTGAAGAATTCCGTTTCTCCCGAAGTCGCATCGTCGCCCGAGGCACCGCGGTCGGGCAGGATGAAGCGCCCGATGAGAAGCATGGTGGCGACGCCGGCGAGGATCGCGACGACCCCGACGGGCGTGATCTCGAAAATGGAGAACGGCTCCAGCCCGTTGCCCCGTGCCACGCCGTCCACCAAGAGGTTCGTCGAGGTGCCGATGAGCGTGCAGGTCCCGCCGAGAATGGACGCGTAGGAAAGCGGGATGAGAAGGCGTGTCGGCGCCACCTCCAGGGCGGCGGCAAGCCGGATGACGATGGGAATGAGGATCAGCACGACGGGCGTGTTGTTCATGAAGGCGGAGGCGAGGATCGTAACCGCGATAAAGACAATCGTCGACGACGCCGGGCTCTGTTGCGCGCGCCCGACGATCGCCTCCGAGACGGCCTCCAGAACACCCGTCCTGACGAGCGCGCCGGACAGGATGAACATCGCCGCGATGGTGATCGGCGCGGGGTTTGCGAAGACGGCCAGCGCCCGGTCGGCCGGCACGAAACCGGCCAGGATGAAGGCGGCCGCCCCGCCCACAGCCGTTACCTCGGGCGGATAGAGTTCGAGAACGAAAGCTGTAAAGAGGAGGGCCAGAAGAGCGAGCGCCAGATAAGCCTCGTAGCCCGACAGGAATGCATCCATGAAGCGGTCCGCATCGCCTTTTCCGCCGGCGGGCCGGCAGGTTTGCACCACCTTGCCCGACTCGACCGACACGCATCAACACGGGCGGGACGGCAAAGGTTCCTGATCAGGAACACTCCCTACCGGCCGATATACCGCACGGGGGGCTTTCCGACCGGCGCCTCTTGTTGCTGCCCGGGAAAGAATGTGTCGTCCAGGCGGTGCCGCCGCTATCGGCCACGGGGCAGCGCCGCGGCCTGCCGCGCCAGCTCGGTCACGGCATCCCAGTTCCCGGCACTCAGATCGGTATCGGGTGCAACCCAGGAGCCGCCGACGCACACCACGTTGGGCAGCGCGAGGTAGTCGGCCGCGTTCTTCACCGAAATCCCGCCGGTCGGGCAGAAGCGCACATCCGCAATCGGCGAGGCGATGGATTTCAGGAACGCCGCACCGCCGGCCTGCTCGGCGGGAAAGAATTTCAGCACGCGATAGCCTTCCTCGCGCATGGCCATGATCTCGCTGGGCGTTGCCGCGCCGGGCAGGAACGGCACGCTCGAGTGGCTGGCCGCGTCCAGAAGTTCCTGGGTCGTGCCGGGCGAGACGACGAACCGCGCGCCCGCCGCCGCGGCATTCGTGAAATCCCGGCCCGACAGGATCGTGCCTGCGCCGACGATCGCCTCCGGCACCTCGTCCACCACCAGGCGGATCGCGTCCAGTGCCTCGGGCGTGCGCAGAGTGATCTCCACGGCCGGCAATCCGCCCCGGGCAAGCGCCCGGGCGAGCGGCACCGCATCGGCGATCCGCTCGATCTTGAGCACGGGAATGACGGGCTGTCCCGAGAGGATTTCCAGAAGCTTTTCCGTCTTCTTCTTCATCACCGGCTCCAGTGCTTGCGCAATCGTGCCGCCTTCTTAAACCGTTTCAGGCGGGATTCAAACGTCGTGGGCGCTCCAGAGCCTCGACATGCGTCGCCAGAGAGCGGAAAGAGCCGCACCGGCGGTGTGATAAAAGCCTCCCAAAGGCATCGCTTCCTGCATGCGTTCGCGTGTCGCGGGCCCGGCGATTCCGTCGACCGCCAGGCCCTGTTCGCGCTGGAACCGCATCACTGCGTCCTGGGTCTGCGAACCGAAAACACCGTCGACCACAAGCGGATAGCCGAGCCCCTTCAGCATTGTCTGCAGATGCTCGACCTGAGGGCCGCGGGCTCCGCGCCGCAACGTGCGCGTCGGGGCGGATTCGCGGTCGTGCGCCGCCAGCCTGCGCGCATGACGGCGATGGGCGAGCGACAGCCGCAGATGATAATTGTTCTTCGCATAGTTCGGGCCGTTGTAGCCGCGGGCGAAGGCCGACCACTCACGCCGGCGAAGCGCTCCCGTCAGATCTGCCTTCTCGATATAACGCAGCATCAGCGCAAGCTGCCCCCGCGGTCCGCTGCGCGCCTCCTCCACCAGCGCCTCGACGTTCTCGTAGCCGAGCCAGGACCAGTGCGCGCCCATCACCTGCCCCACGCCCCAGGACGTGGATTCGTATGCCGCCTGGCGGTCGATCCGGGCGGCGCGCACGAGCATGCGCCAGCGCGCTGCCTGGCCGGGCGGATTGCGCACCACGCCGGCCTTGGGCGCGGCAAGTCCCTCTTCGCGCGCTCGCTGCCGGTCCTCCGGCGAAAGCCGCCGGTCGAAATAATGCCCCTCGAAACGAATGAGCGGCTCGCGCCGGCCGCGCACCACGGCGTGTGTCCTGCCACCGGACTCCACTTCGACAAGCGCGAGGAGCGTCGCGGGCGCCAGCCCCGCGTTTTGGGCGGCTTCGATGATCAGTTTTTCTGTTTCGGCGGAAAACATGGGGCAACCTCCGGCTTTGCGTCCGCCTCATTCTGCGCGGATGGCCGACGGCGGGGACAAATCCGGCGCCGATTCCGCAAAGCCGTGTCGAAAGAGTACGACCAACACCTTGCAGCGGCGGAAGAATGTCCGCCCGAAGGAACGCCCGGGCGCAAAAACTTGTCCACGCAGGCACGCGATGCATCACGTGCCGCGGATTGCATTGCGGCCGTGCGCGACCTACTTCTCTTCATCCTACCTGTAGCGAGGAGAGCTCCATGATCGATCCGAAGAAGCTGCTCGATGACTTCCTGGGGCAGCAGGGCTCGAAGGGCGGGTCGTCCGTCCGCGACAAGGCCGGCCAGGTCACCCAACTGGCCAAGGACAACCCGCTTGCCACCGGGGCGATCGTGGCAATGCTTCTCGGCTCGAAGAAAGGGCGCAAGTTCGCAGGCGGCGCGCTCAAGCTCGGCGGCATGGCGGCGATCGCCGGCCTCGCCTACAAGGCCTATCAGGACTACCAGTCGGGACAGAAACCCGGAGGAGCCGAGGCCACGCAGGAGGTCCTGCCGCCGCCCTCCGGCACCGCCTTCGACACCGCGGAAGCGCCGCAGGGCGAGGACGCATTCGCCTTCGCGCTGGTGCGCGCGATGATCGCCGCGGCACGCGCCGACGGCCATATAGACGATGCCGAGCGCGCCAGGATCGCCGAACGCCTCAAGGAGACGTCGATCGGAGCCGAGGCCGAGAATTTCCTCATCCGCGAGCTCGAGCGCCCGGTCGATCTGGACGCGCTCGTCGCCGCGGCCGAGACCGACGCGCAGAAGGTCGAGCTCTACACCGCCTCGCGCCTGGCGATCGAGCCGGAGACCCGCGCCGAGCGCGGCTATCTCGACATGCTCGCCGGGCGCCTGAAGCTGCCGGACGTGCTCGTCGATCATATCGAGGCCACGGTGTCCCAGGCCGCCGATTGAGGCCCGGTTGTTGCCAAATACCCCGCCACGCGGCATAAAGTGCCTGCGCCGCAACGGCGCGGGCGGCAGTGCGTGGCCGCCTTTGCGACAAGGGCAAGCCGCATCCGGGGCGCGGGTGCCGCCTTCGGTCCACCATCACGTCCTTTGGAACCGCACTGTCGTGCCATGGAGGATGTGCATGTCCAGAATCTTGACCATCGTCCTGTTCGTTCTTGCCGGATGCCTCCCCCTCTCCGCTGCGGCAGCCGAATCGCTCACCATCTTCGCCGCCGCCAGCATGAAGGATGCGATGGACCGTGCCGCGCCGGCGTTCGAGGCGGAAAGCGGGGTCGAGGTAGTCGTCTCGCTCGCCGCGAGCTCGGTCCTGGCCCGCCAGATCGAAGCCGGCGCGCCGGCCGACGTGTACATCTCCGCCGACCAGGAATGGATGGACTGGCTTTCGGAACGTGAACTGGTGCGCCCGGACGGCATCAGGACCGTCGCCGCGAACGCGCTGGTGATCGCATCATCCGCGGAAGCCGGCCAAACGGCGCGGGATCCCGCCGACCTGCTCGACCGGGAGCGCTTCGCCATGGGTGATCCGAGCCACGTGCCGGCGGGCCGCTACGCCGAGGCGGCGCTGGAGAGCCTCGGCCTGTGGGAGGCGGTGCGCGAACACGCCGTCTATGCCGAGAATGTCCGCGTGGCGCTAGAGCTTGCCCGCCGTGGCGAGGTGCGGGCGGCGATTGTCTACGGCTCCGACGAGAAGTCGGTCGAGGGCCTTTCGCGCGCCTACACCTTCCCGCCGGAAAGCCACCCGCCCATCCTCTATCCGGCCGCCGCCATCGCGACGGCCGAACCGCAGGCGCAGGCGTTCATCGATTTCCTCGCCGGCCCGGCCGGGCAGGAGATCTTCCGCGACCTCGGCTTTGCACCGTTCGATTGACGGCCAGGCGGCGAAAAGATGATGGAAGCGGAAACGGCGATCGTCCTCCTGTCGGCCAAGGTGGCGCTGGCGGCGATCCTGCTGGCGCTGCCGCCCGCCTTTGCGGTGGCCTGGCTTCTTGCCCGCCGCCGCTTTAAAGGCAAGGGCTTTGTGCAAGCGGTGGTGACCCTGCCGCTGGTGCTGCCGCCCGTCGTTACGGGCTATGGCCTTCTTGTTCTGTTCGGTACGCAGGGCCCGCTGGGCAGGCTGTTCGAAGCGGCCTTCGGCCTCACCTTCGCCTTTCGCTGGACCGGGGCGGCACTGGCGGCCGGGGTGATGGCCTTCCCTCTCCTGGTGCGGCCGATCCGGCTGTCCCTGGAGGCGGTGGACCGGGGACTGGAAGAGGCCGCCGCAACGCTCGGCGCCTCGCGCCTCGTCGTATTTCTGACCGTCACCCTGCCGCTCGCCCTGCCGGGCGTGCTGGCGGGCGCGGTGCTGGGCTTCGCCAAGGCGCTGGGCGAGTTCGGCGCGACGATCACCTTCGTCTCGAACATTCCCGGCGAGACCCAGACACTATCGCTGGCCATCTATGCCCTGCTTCAAAGCCCGACGGGGGACACAGCCGCGTTGCGGCTCATCATCGTTTCCGTCCTGCTGGCGCTCGCTGCGGTGCTTTTGTCGGAATGGGTGGCGCGACGGCTGACGGAAAGGGGCGGCGATGGGCGGGCTTGAGGTCGACATCACCGGCAAGGCCGGCAGCTTCGCGATATCGGCGCGCTTTACCGCCGCACCGGGGGTGACCGCACTCTTCGGCCGCTCCGGCGCCGGAAAGAGCACGATTCTCAAGATGATCGCCGGCATCATGCGTCCCGAAGAGGGCCGGATCGTCGCCGATGGCCGGGTGCTCTTCGATGCCGCCGCCGGGATCAACTTGCCGCCGCGCGCGCGCGGCGTGGGCTTCGTCTTCCAGGAAGACCGGCTGCTGCCGCATCTCTCCGTCCGGCGCAACCTCACCTATGCGCGCTGGGCCGGCCGGCGCGCCGGCAGCCGTCCGCTGGAAGAGGTGGTGGCGCTGCTCGGCCTCAAGCCGCATCTCGACCGGTTTCCCGGAACGCTTTCGGGCGGGGAACGCCAGCGGGTAGCGATCGGCCGCGCATTGCTGGCCGATCCCGGGATCCTGCTGATGGATGAACCGCTCTCCTCCCTCGACCGGCAGCGACGCGGCGAAATCCTGCCCTATCTCGAAGCGGTCGCCGGTGAGACGCGTATTCCCGTCCTCTACGTCAGCCACGAGACCGACGAGGTCGCCCGTCTGGCGGACAGGGTGGTCGCGGTGGAGGATGGCACGGCACAGGTGGCCGGCACGCCGGCGGAGATCATCGGCTTTCATCGCGGCGAAGGGGACATTCCCGTTTCCATCGTCGAGGGTGTGGTCGTCGACTTCGACCGGCGCTACGGCGCGGCCAGCGTCGATATCGGGGGCGTTCATATCGAGCTTTCCGGCGTCGACCTGGCGGAAGGCGCCGGCCTGCGGCTGAGTGTCAACGCATCGGATGTCGCCATTGCCACCACGCCTCATGAAGGACTGTCCATCCGAAACCAGATTCCCTGTACGGTCGAAGCGGTCGAGACCGCGGGCACGGTCGCCGACGTCCTTCTGCGCTGTGGCCGTCAAAGGCTCGTGGCCCGGATCACCGCGCGTTCGGCATCCGAACTCGGCCTTGCCCCGGAGCGGCCGGTCGTGGCGCTGGTCAAAGCCATATCCGTGGCATCCTACAGCCACGCCGGAAAGCGTCATGCAACTTAAAGTGGTGGATAGATCGAATTGTTAAGCTTCCATTAACCATTCTTTAACGGGAGAACCCCATACTAGCCTCATCGGATCGGCTTTCCTCCTCCCGAGCACGGTTCGACCAGGGGCGGCCGCAACGGCCGCCCCGTTTCAACTCAAGCGTTTATCCGTCTTATCCGTTCCAGCGCGTCCTCCATGCCCGCCGTGCGAGGCGCCGGTGACGCCGCCCCGGGGACATGTGTGGAACGCTACAGCGCATCCATCCTTTTGAACGCGCGAAGGGTGCGGGAAGAGAGCGCTATTCCTCTGCGAACTTGGCGACCGAGAGGAAGTTGACCGCCTTGCCGGTGAAACGCCGCGCATCGGCGATGTGTATCGCCTCACGTTGGAAGCCGGTCGTATAGACCGTCTTCGGCGCTTCGGCGATCTCCGGCGTGAAGGTCGGGATCTTCGCCTCCTGCGCAAAGCTCAAAAGCGAAGCCTGGCTCAGGACGTTATGGGCCGGGGCCGCTTCGACCGGGAGCACCTTGGCCGCACGCGCGCGCCCGGCATCCTGCGGCCCAGGCTTTGCGGTCTTGGGCGTCGTCCTTACGCCGCTTGAGATGAAAGCCGCCGCGCGCGGGTTGCCGCTTTCCTTCAACAGCTCCACGCGCCGCGGCGTATCAGCCGTCTTTTCGATATTATCCGAAGGCAGCGGCACGGATCCGGCAGATGTGCTGTTCCCCTGTGCAGACGGTACGTCCGTCTGCGACAAAGACGCCACGGCGAAAGCCTGCTCGCCGAACTTCGGCGCCATAGCGGGCACCGGCACGCCGCGGTCCGCCGTCTGCTGCGGCTCCATATCCTTCTGCTCGGTCAGCAATTCGGCGATCACGTCGGACGAGCTTGGCCGCTCGGGTCGGCGCGTCGGCGTCACATAGGCCGTCGCCGTCGGCAGGTCCTGCACGTCCCCGTCCTGCTCATCCACGGCATCCGCCTGCGCCGCCTGCATCTCCGGTTCAGGCGGAGCGTATTCGGGGCGCCGTGTGGGCAGAGGCACGTTGGAGGCGACAAGAGCTTCCGTTGGCTGCGCTTCCGGCTCCTGTTCCGCCTCGGGAGTAGCGTCGGGGGCGGGCGCCTCGACCGGCAGGGCCGTACCGACGCCGATATCCGGACGCGGGGCCTCGCGCGGCACGGGAAGTTCCCGCTCCGGCAAGGCGGCCAGGATGGTCTTCGGCGCTGCGGGTTCGGGCGCGGCCTGGCGCTCCGGTTCTGCCTGGCGCTGCGCCACGGACCTTGCGGGTTGCGGCGCGGAAGCGACCTGCATATTGCTGTTGGCGTTATCCTCTTCCTCGTCGGCGCCGCCGCCGAAGAGCGCGGCGAGCAGCCCCCGGCCCCGCCTTTTTCCGCTGTCGTCGGCGACCTGGATGGAGCCTCCGTTCCGCTCGCGCGCCTCGTAGGCGGCGAGTGCCTGCTGATAGCCGGGCAGCGGCTTGCCATCCGAGGGGACATGGAGCGTCTTTCCGTCCGGGAAGACGGAGACGAGCTCCCTGCGGCTCATGCGCGGCCAGTGGCGCACGCCGGCCACGTCGATATGGATGAAGGGCGAACCCGAGCGCGGATAGTAGCCCACACCGCCGACCTCTTTTTTCAGGGCGACGTTCCTGAGCTTGGAAAGGTTTACGTCCGGCAGGAAGAAATCGATCGCCTTGCCCAGCATATGCTGGCTCTTCTTCGCCACGCCGCCGCTGCGTTTGCGCAGCATGGCATTCGTCTCGGGCGAGCGGTAGGCCGAGACCACGTGGATATAGTCGCGCGAACCGGACGCGCGATAGACCTCCCACAGAAGGTCGAGCAGCCGCGGATCCATCGTGGTGGGCTCGTCGCGGCGCCAGTCGCGCAAAATGTGGTTGATCTGCTGCAGGCCGCTCTTGAGATAGCGACCGTTGCGCTTGTACGTGATTTCAGCGCGTTCACCCGTGTGGGTGAAATGGAGCCTGAGCGAGCGCGTTTCCGCGCTTGCCACCGGAGCGGCCGACAGAAGCAGTGCCAGTGCGAGCATCAACCCGGCAACGAATCTTGCCGGCGCGACCCCTCTCCTGCACAATCGGCGATGTTCAACGTCGTTGTTAGTCAAACCAAGGCCTTATCGGCTGAAATTGTCCCCACTGACGAGAGCCGAATGCGCCCCCGAAAGCATTCGCACCCTGCACGATAATGGTTAACCGACACTTATTGAAGCAGGAATGCGCCACAAGCGTGGCGAGAACGTGACGGCGGCGTTTTCAGCTAAATTGTGGTAAATGTTAATTTAAAACCGCGCAAGGACAGCGCTTATTCACTGCCGCCATTCTTCGGGACGTCGTGTCCCATTTCCCTGAGCTTGCGATAGAGGGTGGACCGGCCGATCCCGAGCCGGCGCGCGACCTCGCTCATCTGTCCGCCATAGTGGTCTATCGCGATGCGGATCATCTCATGCTCGACCGCCTCCAGCGTGCGCATCTGCCCCCTTTCGTCCAGGGCTGACAGGAGGCCGGGGTGCAACTGCCGTCGCCCCGTCTCGTCCGGCGTACCGCTCTCCGCCTCTTTCTGCGCAGGTGCCGCCGCATTTTCCTCCGGCAGCGACAGTTCCGCCGCCAGCCCGCCCATCTGCGCCCGGATCTGGGGAAAGGCCGCGACCGTCAGCACCTCACCCTCGCTCAGGACGGCGGCGCGAAAGACCGCATTCTCCAACTGCCTGATGTTGCCCGGCCAGTCGTAGGCGGCGAGCACCTCGAGCGCCTCGGCAGAAATGCCCGAAATGCGCTTGCCCGGCACGGCGTTGGAGAAACGGCCGATGAAGTGCTGCACGAGAAGGGGAATATCCTCCTTCCGGTCGCGCAGCGGCGGCACGGTGATCGGAAAGACGTTGAGGCGGTAGAAGAGATCCTCGCGGAACCGCCCCTCCCGGACCTGCTGCAACAGGTCGCGATTGGTCGCCGAGATCAGCCGGATATCGACTTTCACGGTCCGCCGCCCGCCGACCGCATCCACCTCCCCGTCCTGCACGGCGCGTAGGAGCTTGACCTGCGCCTGTGCCGGCAGTTCCCCGATCTCGTCGAGAAACAGCGTGCCGCGATCGGCCTCTGCGAATTTGCCGGACCGTCTCTCCGTCGCGCCGGTGAAGGCCCCCTTCTCATGGCCGAAAAGGATGCTTTCCACCAGGTTTTCGGGAATGGCGCCGCAATTGACCGTGACGAAAGCCTTTCCCCGCCGCGCGCTCTCGCCGCGGATGGCGCGCGCGATGAGCTCCTTGCCGACGCCGGACTCGCCTTCGATCAGGACGGGGATATCGGACGCAGCCGCCTTGCGCGCCAGCGCCAGCGCACGCTCCATCGCCGGGCTGCGGCTGACGATATCGCTGAAGGAGAAACTCTTTTTCTCCGCCCGCCGCCCATGCCGCGTCGCCCCCTCGAAGGCCTCCACCTTGAGGGCGTCGCCGATGGCCCGCGCCAGCCGCTCGGGCGAGACGGGCTTGACGACGAAGTCGAAGGCGCCGGCCCGCATCGCCGCCACCACCGTATCGATCCCGCCCTTTGCCGTTTGCACGATGACGGGCAGGTCGATCCCGCGCCGGCGCATCCGCCGCATGACTTCGATCCCGTCGACGCCGGGCATGACGAGGTCGAGAACCATCGCCCGCGGTGCCGCGCTGGCGACCACCTCGAGCGCCCCTTCGCCGCTCTCGGCAAGCACCGGTGCATAGCCGAGCTTGCGCACGGCCGCCTCGAGCAAGCGGCGCTGGACGGGATCGTCATCGACTATCAGGACCGTTTCCGACATGAATGCAACAGCGCCTTGAAATTCGCTCCGGGGTGATTCCGACGGGCTGGAACAATTTGGCACAGCCTCCTAAACAGGCGTTCAAGAAACCCGGTGAACGAAATCTTATCGCCAAACCGCCCGGGACGCACAATAGGGAGTACCCGATGCATCATAGTGCAAGCAGGCCTTGCCAGGCGCCGCGCACGCCCGCCGAAGGCGCCCGCAAGGCCTCGGAACTGGGCGATCTGCCCCTGTGGAACCTTGCCGACCTTTATCCCGCCATCGACAGCCAGGAACTGGCCGACGACATCGCCCGCGCCCAACGTGACGCGCGCGCTTTCGAGGAGAAATGGAAAGGCAGGCTCGCCGAGGAGGCGGCGAAGGGAACCGATGGACGGCTCGGCGAGGCCGTCCGCGCCTATGAGGAACTCGACGAACTCTTCGGTCGCATCGGCTCCTACGCGGGTCTCGTCTATGCCGATGACACCTCCGATCCCGCGCGCGCCAAGTTCTACGGTGATATCCAGGAAAAGCTGACCGACGCCAGCACACATCTCTTGTTCTTCGCTCTTGAGCTGAACAAGATCGACGACGCGCTGATCGAGACGGCGCTCGCGCAGGATCCGCTTTTCGGCCACTACCGGCCCTGGGTGCTGGACATCCGCAAGGACCGCCCGCACCAGCTCGAAGACCGCATCGAGCAACTGTTCCATGAAAGCTCGGTGACCGGGCGCGGCGCCTGGAACCGCCTCTTCGACGAGACGATGACGAGCCTGCGTTTTCAGGTCGATGGCGAGGAACTGACGCTCGAACCGACCCTGAATCTGTTGCAGGACGCCGACGGCAGGAAACGCCGCAAGGCCGCCGAAGCGCTTGCCGAGACTCTGGGGGAACACATCCGCCTGTTCACCCTTATCACCAACACGCTTGCCAAGGACAAGGAGATCGCCGACCGCTGGCGCAACTTCTCCGATGTGGCCGATTCCCGTCATCTCGCCAACCGCGTCGAACGCGAGGTCGTCGATGCGCTCGCCGCTTCCGTCCACGACGCCTTCCCGCGGATCTCGCACCGCTACTATGCCATGAAGGCCAGGTGGCTCGGCATGGACAAGCTCAACCACTGGGACCGCAACGCGCCGCTGCCCGAAGCACCGCAGACGACGATCGGCTGGGACGAAGCGCGCGAGACCATCCTTTCGGCCTACCGCTCCTTCGCCCCGGAGATGGCGGAGATCGCCGGCCGCTTCTTCGAGAAGAACTGGATCGACGCGCCAGTGCGTCCCGGCAAATCGCCCGGCGCCTTCGCCCATCCCACCGTGCCCTCCGCACACCCCTACGTGCTCTTGAACTACATGGGCAAGCCGCGCGACGTGATGACGCTCGCCCATGAACTCGGGCACGGTGTTCACCAGGTGCTTGCCGCCGGCCAGGGCGCGCTGATGGCCTCCACACCCCTGACGCTCGCCGAGACGGCCTCGGTCTTCGGCGAGATGCTGACCTTCCGCTCCCTGCTCGAGCGCACCGCCGACAAGCGCGAGCGCAAGGCCATGCTGGCCCAGAAGGTCGAGGACATGATCAATACGGTCGTGCGCCAGATCGCCTTCTACGAGTTCGAGCGCAAGGTGCACACCGAGCGGCGAAAGGGCGAGCTGACATCGGATCAGATCGGCCGGCTATGGCTCGAGGTCCAGGCGGAAAGCCTGGGTCCGGCGGTGAGGCTCCGCGAAGGCTACGAGACCTTCTGGGCCTATATTCCCCATTTCATCCACTCGCCCTTCTACGTGTATGCTTACGCCTTCGGCGATTGCCTGGTGAACTCGCTCTTTGCCGTGTACAGTCAGGCGGAAACGGGATTCCAGGAGAAGTATTTCGAGCTCCTGAAGGCCGGCGGCACGAAACACCATTCGGAGCTTCTCGCCCCCTTCGGCCTTAACGCCTCCGACCCCGCCTTCTGGAGCAAGGGCCTTTCGGTGATCGAGGGTTTGATCGACGAGCTGGAAGCGCTAGATGAGGGGTAAAGCAGCGGTTGCCTGCAATGTCGCGCTCTTCACGCCCCCCTTCCAGGCGCCACGTCGCCCTCTTCCGCAACGACCTTCAGGGTGAAACCCTTTCCTTCGCCAAGCCGCGGGAGGTCCTCATTGCGAACGAGCCAGCGGAACTCCCGCCGGCGCTGGAGCGGGCGGAAGCCGCGCTCGGTGCGGGCAAATGGCTCGCCGGCTATATCGCCTATGAAGCGGGTTTCGTCCTCGAGCCGGCGCTCAGGCAGCATTTGCCGGAGGGGCGGCGGTCACCGCTGGCCTGCCTCGGCGTCTTCGACGAACCGGGCCCGTTCGAGGCTCAGCCGGACACCGCCGTCACGCCGCGACTTTTCGCGCCCCGCGCCGCCTGGAGCTTTGCCGACTACGCCCCCCGCTTCGAGCGCCTTCACCGCCACTTGCGCCTGGGCGATGCCTATCAGGGCAACCTGACCTTTCCCGTGGCGGCGCGCTGGGAGGGCGACCCGCTGGCGCTCTTCGACACGCTGACGGCGCGCCAGCCCGTGCGCTACGCCGCCTTCGTCGATCTCGGCGGCCCCGTTGTACTGTCGCGTTCGCCGGAGCTCTTCTTCGAGATTTCCGCCGACGGCTGGATCGAGACGCTGCCCATGAAGGGCACCATGAAGCGCGGCGGGACGGCCGAGGAGGATGCCGCCCTCAAGGAGGCGCTCAGGAACGATCCCAAGAACCAGGCGGAAAACCGCATGATCGTCGACCTTTTGCGCAACGACATCTCGCGCATCACCGAGGTCGGCACGCTCTCCGTTCCCGAGCTTTTCCACGTCGAGACCTATCCCACCGTGCACCAGATGATCAGCCGCGTGCGTGCCAGGCTGTTACCGGACATTTCGTTGACCGACATCCTCACCGCGCTTTTCCCCTGTGGCTCCGTCACCGGCGCACCGAAGATCAGCGCCATGAAGATCCTGCGCGCCCTGGAAGGCGTGCCGCGCGATGTCTATTGCGGCGCCGTCGGCTGGGCCGCTCCGGACGGTCGCATGCGCTTCAACGTCGCCATCCGCACGATCTCGCTCCACCCGGGCGGCGAGGCGGTCTTCAATGTGGGCGGCGGCATCGTCTTCGATTCCCAGGTGGATGAGGAATATGCCGAGTGTCTCTTGAAGGCGCGCTTCGCCACCGGCGAGGTTCCCGAGGTGGACTGAGCGGTTGGTCCCGTCGGGAAACCCGCCTTTCTTCCCGCGCTTTCCGCTTTATTGTGACGGCGTTCTGTGTTTTTGACGCCGGCAATCACCCGCAATCGATGAGGAGAGCCCTGAAATGGCTGAAAAGGACTGGCCCATCCACGGCGAGATCACCGGCCCTGTCGTCATGATCGGCTTCGGCTCGATCGGCCGTGGCACGCTGCCCCTGATCGAACGCCACTTCAGGTTCGACAAGTCGCGCATGGTCGTCATCGACCCGGTCGACACCGACCGCAAGCTCCTCGACGAGCGCGGCATCCGGTTCGTACAGGACTATGTCACGAAGGAGAACTATCAGGACCTGCTCATCCCGCTCCTGACCGCCGGCGAGGGGCAGGGCTTCTGCGTCAACCTTTCCGTCGACACCTCCTCGCTGGACCTGATGAAGCTGTGCCGCGAACTCGGCGTGCTCTACATCGACACGGTGGTGGAGCCGTGGCTCGGCTTCTACTTCGAAAAAACCGCCAGCAACGCCGCGCGCACCAACTACGCCCTGCGCGAGCCCGTGCGGCAGGAAAAGGCCAGGAATCCCGGCGGCACGACGGCCGTTTCCACCTGCGGCGCCAATCCCGGCATGGTCTCGTGGTTCGTCAAGCAGGCGCTGGTCGAGCTCGCCCGCGACCTGAAGCTCGATTTCACGGAGCCCGGCCCCTATGACCGCGAAAGCTGGGCGCGTCTGATGCAAAAGGCCGGCGTAAAGGGCATCCACATCGCCGAGCGCGACACCCAGCGCACGAAGAAGCCCAAGCCGATGGACGTTTTCTGGAACACATGGTCGGTCGAAGGCTTCATCTCCGAAGGCCTGCAGCCGGCCGAACTCGGCTGGGGCACCCACGAGACGTGGCGCCCGGAAAACGCCCGCGACCAGGAGGAAGGCTGCAAGGCGGCCATCTATCTCGAGCAGCCCGGCGCCAACACGCGCGTGCGCAGCTGGTGCCCCACCCCCGGCGCGCAATACGGCTTCCTCGTCACCCACAACGAGTCGATTTCCATTGCCGACTTCTTCACCTTGCGCGGCGAAAACGGCGAAGTGAATTATCGGCCCACCTGCCACTACGCCTACCACCCCTGCAACGACGCGGTGTTGTCGCTGCACGAAATGTTCGGTGCGGCCGGCAGGCCGCAGCCCGTGCATCATGTGCTGGACGAGAACGAGCTGGTGGACGGCATAGACGAACTGGGCGTGCTCCTCTACGGCCATGACAGGAATGCCTACTGGTACGGCTCCCAGCTTTCCCTGGAGGAAACGCGAGGACTCGCGCCCTATCAGAACGCGACCGGCCTTCAGGTCACCTCCGCCGTGCTGGCCGGTATGGTCTGGGCGCTCGAAAACCCCGAAGCCGGCATCGTCGAAGCCGACGAGATGGACTACCGGCGCTGCCTGGAGATCCAGCGGCCCTATCTGGGACCGGTCAAGGGTTACTACACCGACTGGACGCCGCTCGAAGGCCGGCCCGGGCTTTTCCCGGAGGACATCGACGAGGGGGACCCATGGCAATTCCGCAACATACTGGTGCTGTAATGACTTGTATCGGTGCCTTTTTACTTGCATCCGACCGGAAAAACCGGCGAATGAAAGCCATTGCGAAGGAGGGCGTCATGAAATCATTCGGCAGGTTCGCCACTTTTGCGGCACTGGTATCCGTCCTGGCTGCTTCCGGCTGTGCAATGGTCGCGCCGAGAGGAGGAGGTCCCGCCCCGACACAACAGAGCGGTATCGAGGGTCGATGGATCGACCAGGGAGGAATTGCCGTATCCACCTTCAGGGACGGCCAGTTCGTGTCCGTCGACGCGCGCACCGGCGGCACGATGTCGCAAGGCACCTATCAGTTCCAAGACAGAAACAACATCCACATTTCGATGACGGCCCTGGCCCGGGGAACACAGGTCGAAGTCGCCTGCACGATGCCGAACCCCAATCAGTTGAACTGCACCAACTCCATGGGAACGAACTTCGTCCTGACCCGGCGGAGCTGAAACGGAATATTTGGGCGGCTTTGGCCATGCGCGCCTCCGCCAGAACCGTTCGTTTCTGCGGCAGTCCAGGATCGTGAGAGCTCTCGCATCGTGAAGGCTCAGGTCTTTTGCCACGCGTGTGCGCAGGCACGGCCGTCGTGAAGCATGCCCTGCCGGATGGCCGAGCCGGGACGGCGAGTGTCACGCGCATCGGCGTCCCTGCTCAATTTTTCATGGCCTGATCATCCGCCGGCTGGAAACCATTCCGTACAGCACCGCGCCTCGACGCCCGCACCGTCCCTCTTGCCTTCGCCGCATCGCCGGTGGAAGCATGTTGATGCGTTACCGAACCGACATGGTGGAGCGCTAAATTAAGATCAGGGGACCAGCCGGAGTTGCAATGATGAAGACAATCGCCGTCCTGGCCGCGGGCGCATCGGCGCTGGCGCTTTCCACCGCACCCTCCCTGGCGGATTACACGCTGAACATCCTGCACATCAACGATTGGCACAGCCGCATCGAGCCTATCAACGCCTATGATTCCACCTGTTCGGCGGAAGACGATGCGGCCGGCGAATGCTTCGGCGGCGCTGCCCGCCTCGTCACGGCGGTGCGCGAGCGGCGCACGGCGCTCGACAGCGAGAACGTCCTGTTCCTCAACGCCGGCGACAATTTCCAGGGCTCCCTCTTCTACACGACCTATAAGGGCACGGTGGAAGCGGAGTTCCTGAACCTCATGGGCACCGACGCCATGGTGGTCGGAAACCACGAATTCGACGACGGGGAGGACGGCCTCGCCGCCTTCCTCGAAGAAGTCGAGTTCCCGGTGCTCGGCTCCAACATCAAGGCCGCGGAAGCATCCGCGCTTGGCGACCGCGTGCGCGAATACGTGATCCTGGACGTGGGCGGCGAGCGGATCGGCATCGTCGGCGCGGTTGCGAACGATACCGCGGAGCTTTCCTCGCCGGGCGAGCACGTTTCCATCATCGAGGATGTCGAGGGCATCACCGCGGCCGTCGAAGCCGTGACGGACGAAGGCGTGGACAAGATCATCGCCCTCACCCATGTCGGCTATCCGCGCGATCTCGAAGCGATCGCAAAGATCCCGGGCGTCGACGTGGTGGTCGGTGGGCACACGAACACGCTCTTGTCCAACACGATCGAAGGCGCCGAGGGGCCCTACCCAACCATGGTCGACAATCCGGAAGGCTACCGGGTGCCCGTGGTTCAGGCCGGCGCCTATTCCAAATATCTGGGAGAGCTGGCCGTCGTCTTCGACGACGAAGGCGTGGTGACGGAGGCCGCCGGCGACCTGCTTCTCATCGACGCCTCCGTCCAACCGGACGAGGATGTTGCCGCGCGCGTGGCGGAGCTTGCCGGCCCCATCGAGGAGCTGAAGGGGAAAGTCATTTCCGAGACCGCAGCCCCGATCGATGGAAGCCGCGAGAGCTGCCGCGCCGGCGAGTGCGAAATGGGCAACCTCGTCACCGACGCCATGCTGGCGCGCACGCGGGACCAGGACGCCGATTTCGCCATCACCAATGGCGGCGGGCTGCGCGCTTCCATCGACGAGGGCGAGATCACCATGGGCGAGGTACTGGAGGTGCTCCCCTTCCAGAACACGCTCGCCACCTTCCAGCTGAAGGGCTCGGACGTGGTCGCCTCGCTTGAAAGCGGCGTCAGCCAGATCGAGGAAGGGGCGGGCCGTTTCCCGCAGGTATCCGGCCTGCGCTACACCTTCGATCCGTCAGCCGAGCCCGGTGACCGGATCGGAACGGTCGAGGTCGAGGAAGACGGCGAATGGGCGGCGATCGAGCCGGACGAAACCTACACCATCGCCTCCAACAATTTCATGCGCAACGGCGGCGACGGCTACAGCCTGTTCGCCGAAAACGCCGAAAACGCCTACGATTACGGGCCCGGTCTCGAGCAGGTGGTGGCCGACTACCTAGCCGAGAACCAACCCTACCAGCCCTATACCGACGGCCGCATCGCACGGGTCTCGACCGCCGCGGGAAACAACAGCGAGGAAACGGCCGCCGCACCGATGGAAGAGGACCAGCCGTCCGCTTCCGCCGCGACCGATGCAGGCGATGAAGGGGCGGACGCCGATCAGTCCTCCATGGAGGAGACGCCCGAAGCGGGCGCCGCCGACGGCGCAACCATGGCGGCTGCGCCGGAGGCCGCATCCGGAGGACTGGAAAGCGAAGCTCCAATGGCTGAGGAGCCAATGGAGGAAGCCGCAGACGCCGAGATGGCGGCGGATGGTGGCCGTGGCACCCATGTCGTTGTACGTGGCGACACTTATTGGGACTTGGCGGCGCGCTATTACGGCAGTCCGACCGAATGGCGCCGCCTCGCCGATGCCAATCCCGATTTCACGCCGCGCCGCCTTATCGTCGGCGCCACGCTGAACGTCCCCTCCGCCGATTGAGCCCTTTCGCCCCGCCGACCGCGGCGGGGCTTTTCCACCTGCGGCTAGCAGCGGCATTGTCTTTGTAAAAGACTTCGTTAGGTGTGAGTGTCATCAGAGCGGTCCTGGAAGTCGGCCCTTGCGGTTTGGGACCGTTCAGGCGTGGATTCTCGGGTCAAGCCCCGAGGATCCTGCCTGAACGTTTCCGCACCACCCCGGTCGGTTTCGCAAAGGCCGCAGGTCACACCCGGAGTAAGTCATGACCACCGCCAGCCAGCCAGCCAGCAAAGCCGAGGCCGCCCAGACTGCCGAGCACCGCCCCGCCGCCGGCAAGATCGGCGTTCTGCTCGTCAATCTCGGCACCCCGGACGGCACGGATTACTGGCCGATGCGCCGCTATCTGCGCGAGTTCCTGTCCGACCGGCGCGTCATCGAGTGGCCGCGCGCCGTCTGGTACCCGGTGCTCTACGGCATCGTTCTCAGCACCCGGCCGAAGAAGTCCGGTGCCGCCTATGCCAAGATATGGAACCGGGAGCGAAACGAATCCCCCTTGCGCACATTCACCCGCGCGCAGGGCGAGAAGCTGGCAGCCGCCCTTGCCGCGCAGGATCATGTGATCGTCGACTGGGCCATGCGCTACGGTGCGCCGTCGATCGAGGAGGTGACGAAGAACCTGATCGCCCGCGGATGCGAGCGCATCGTCATGTTCCCGCTCTATCCGCAATATTCCGCCACCACCACGGCCACGGTGAACGACAAGTTCTTCGAGACGCTGATGAAGCTGCGCTTCCAGCCGGCAATTCGCACCGTGCCCGCCTATCACGACGAGCCCGTCTATATCGATGTGCTCGCCCGCTCCATCGAGCGCCATCTTGCCGGGCTCGACTTCGAGCCGGATGTCCTGATCGCCTCCTACCACGGCATCCCGCAAAGCTACGCCCGGCGCGGCGATCCCTATGACCGCCAGTGCCGGGAGACCTCGCGTCTGTTGCGCGAACGGCTGGGGCTCAGCGAGGACAGGTTCCTCACTTGCTTCCAGTCACGCTTCGGCCCGGAGGAATGGCTGCAGCCTTATACCGACAAGACGGTGGAACGGCTGGCCCGCGAGGGCGTGAAATCGATCGCCGTCTTCAATCCCGGCTTCGTCTCGGACTGTCTCGAAACGCTCGAAGAGATCGCCGTCGAGGCCAGTGAGACCTTTCACGAGGCGGGCGGCCAGAACTTCACCCACATCCCGTGTCTGAACGACGGCGAGGAAGGGATGCGGGTCATCGAGGAACTGGTGCGGCGCGAGCTCTCCGGCTGGGCGTAGGATTTGTTGGGATTGAACAGACGGCTGCGGCGCAAGCCCGTCTCTGGCGATTTCTAACACTTAGCCTCCGGCTAAGATGTTGAAATCGCTTTCTCTCCCACAAGGGAAGAGATACGCCTGCACCGCCGTTTCCGCCAATCGCCAACGTTGGTGATTGCGGAAACGCTCGTGCGAGCGTCTATCTCCCCCCTTGCGGGGGAGAAAGCAAATTCCTGGGCTTAGCAAAGCTAAGTCCTTGGAATTTGCAAGAGAGGGGGCCAGCGCCGCAGCCATTCCTGAAATTGCTCTGCGCGCGAACGGGCGCGCCCTCAGGCCGCCCCGATACGCAGGAGATCGTGCAGGTGCACGATGCCGAGCGGCTTGCCGTCTTCGACCACCATCAGTGTAGTGATGGCCGACGCGTTGATCATCTGCAGCGCCGTCGCGGCCAGGGTCTCCGGCACGATCGTCTTCGGGTTCTTCGTCATCACCTCGTCGACGCTCATGGACAGGATGTCGCCGTCCATGTGCCGGCGCAGGTCGCCGTCGGTGACGATGCCCATCAGCCTGCCGCCCGGATCGGTGATGCCCACGCAGCCGAACCCTTTGCGCGAGATTTCGAGGATCCCCTCGCGCATTCCGGTGCCGGAGGCCACGAGCGGAATGCGCTCGCCGGTATGCATGATGTCGCCGACATGGGTGAGCTTGGCGCCGAGCTGCCCGCCGGGATGGAAGGTGCGGAAATGGTCGGCTGTAAAGCCGCGCGCCTCCAGGAGAGCGATGGCGAGCGCGTCGCCCATGACAAGTTGCAGCAGCGTCGACGTGGTGGGCGCGAGATTGTGCGGGCAGGCCTCGGGCACGCGCGGCATGCACAGCACCACGCTGGACTCTCGGGACAAGGTGGAGTCGGCGCCCGCCGTGATCGCAATCAGCGGAATGGAAAAGCGCCGCGCATAGGCGACAATGCCCTTCAACTCCGCGCTCTCGCCCGACCAGGATAGCGCTATGATGGCATCGTCCCGGGTGATCATGCCGAGATCACCGTGATTGGCTTCCACCGGATGGACGAAATAGGCCGGCGTGCCCGTCGATGCGAGCGTGGCGGCGATCTTGGAGCCGATATGCCCGCTCTTGCCGACGCCGCTGACGATCACCCGCCCGGCAATGCGCGAGATGACCTCGACGGCTTCCTTGAACGGACCCGACAGCCCGTTGGCCAGCGCCTCTTCGAGGGCGCAGAGCGCGGTCTTCTCGGCATCCAGCGTCCGCATCGCCGAATCGACGGTGCGCTGTGAATCGATCGTCTTGATGGGCCTGTTCAGCATGCAAAAGCGCTTAGCGCTTTCACCGCGCCATGTCCAATAAAGTCTGACGGCAGGACGTCTCACTCAACCTTGCGTTAACCAAGGCAATTTACGTTTCGCTTACCCTGGCGCGCCCGCGCTCAAGTGTTCGGATCGTGATGCCTCGCGTTCGCAAGCAGAGTTCGTACGGATTGTTGTGCCTGGCCTGCGCGGCCGGCGCGATTCTGCCGGCCATTCCCGCCACCGGCCAGGAGACCGGTCTGCGCGGCGCCGTGAGCGAGTCGGAAATCACATCAACACTTCTGCCCACCGGCGAGACGGACGCACGAACGACGGGGACCGTCGGGTTTCCCGCCAATGCCTATCAGCCGGTCAGTCCCGGCGCGCTGCCCGAAGCGGATCCTGATCAGGATCCGCTGTCGCCCCCGGCCGCGAACACGCCCTCCCGCCGGCCGTCCACCGCTATCGGGCGCGAGCGTGAGCGCGAAGAGGCTGCGCAGAATGCTGCGGCCACGACGGGTGCGGAAGAGGTCGGCGCAGAAGAGTCGGTCGACGAGATCGATACCGCGAGCCTCCGGGCCGCGAGCGCAGAGCCCGACCGCGAAGACCTGTTCCTGCCGCTGCGCGCCAACGAGCGTGTACGGCCCGTCGGCAACGCCGCTGAACGCCGGCCCGAGACGGACCCCTATGCGCCGCTCGGCCTGCGCCTCGGCACCTTCACGCTTTTCCCGACCCTCGAAGAAGGCCTCACCTGGACCTCGAACGCCGACAACAGCCCGGACGGTCGCGAGGCCCTCCTGTCCGAAAGCACGCTGCGGCTCAACGCGGTTTCCGACTGGTCGCGCCATCGTGCTGTCCTTGACGGCTTCGCCACCTACCGCAAATCGCTCTCCGGCGAGGAGGTCTCCGAACTGGAGGGCGCGGCCGACGCCGCGCTCGAACTGGATCTCGCCCACGGCATGACCGGACGGGCGGCACTCGGCTATTCCGCCCGGCGCGAGTCTGCGTCCTCCCCGGTCGCCATCGCCGGCGTCGACCGCCAGCCGCTGCGCCACACGATCGACGGCGCGGTCGGGCTCGAAAAGGCGCTCGGCAGGATCCATGTGGGCATCACGGGCGAGGTCTCGCGCGATCAGTACGGCGACGCGCGGCTCACGGATGGCACAACCCTCTCCCAGGCCGAGCGGGACTCCACCCTGGCACTGGCCCGCCTGCGCGGTGGGTACGAACTCTCGCCCGCCCTCATGCCCTTCATCGAGATCGAGGCCGGCCGGCGCTTCTACGATGAGGAGCGCGACAGCGCCGGCTACGCCCGGTCCGCGAACCGCTACGGCGTTCGCGGCGGCATCGAACTCGACCTGTCGGAAAAGCTCTCCGGCGAGGTTTCGGCGGGCTGGATTGCGGAAGATTTCGAGGACGATCGGCTGGAGACGATTTCCGGCCTGGCGCTCGCAGCCGCACTCGACTGGTCCCCCATGCGGGGCACCAATGTACGGCTCGACGGCACCACGACGATCGAGGGATCCGCCGATGCCGGCGACAGCAGCTCACTGCTCTATGCCGGAACGCTCAGCGTCGAGCGCCGGCTGCGCTCGAACCTGACCGGCAATCTCGCACTCGGCGCCGCCTGGCGCGACTACGAGGCCGGCGGCCACGATCTCGTGCTCAACGGCGAAGCGACCCTCACCTGGTGGCTGAACCGTTACGCAGGCCTCACCGGTCGCCTCCGTCACGAGCGCCAGACGAGCGATCTACCCGGCCGCGACTACGAGACGACCAGCGTCTTCATGGGCATGAAGCTGCAGCGCTGATCGCGGCGACCACCTAAATCGCGGTCCCAAGACCTCTAGGATTCGATCTCGGGGAGCAGCGTGCGGATGAAGTTCTTCAGGTATGGCCTGAACTCCTCGCGCTCCAGCGCGAAGGAGAGATTGGCCTCCACGAAACCTTCCGGCGAACCGCAGTCGAACGTCCTGCCCTTGTAGACATGGGCATAGAAGGATTGCTCGGCGTGCAGGCGCAGCATCGCGTCGGTGATCTGGATCTCCCCGCCCGCGCCGGTCTGCTGGTTTTCCAGGAGAGCGAAGATCTCCGGCTGCAGGATGTAGCGGCCGCTGATGTAGAAGGTCGACGGCGCGTCCGCGGGCTTGGGCTTTTCCACCATGGAGGTGATCTCGAAACCGGTATGGATGTCCTTGCCGCGCCCGACGATGCCGTATTTGTGCGTCTCACCGGGATCGCACTCCTCGACGGAAAGCACGTTGCCGCCCGATTTCTCGTAAAGGTCGACCATCTGCTTCAGGCAGCCGGTCTCCGATTGCATGATCATGTCCGGCAGGAGCAGTGCGAAGGGCTCGCCGCCGACCAGTTCGCGCGCGCACCAGACCGCGTGCCCCAGCCCCAGCGGGACCTGCTGGCGGGTGTAGCTCGTCTGCCCGGGTTGCGGCTGCATGGCTTCCAGCCTGTCCAGAATTTCGGTTTTGCCGCGCCGCGAGAGCGTCTCGTAAAGCTCCACCTGCACGTCGAAATGATCTTCGATGGCCGTCTTGTTGCGCCCCGTGACGAAAATAAAGTGCTCGATGCCCGCCTCGCGCGCCTCGTCGACCACATATTGGATCACCGGCTTGTCGACGACGGTGAGCATTTCCTTCGGCAGCGCCTTGGTGGCGGGCAGAAAGCGTGTCCCCAGCCCGGCGACGGGAAAGACGGCCTTGCGTATTTTGGTCATGCGGCAATTTCCCTCAAGACATGTTGACGGCCCGAAGGCATCGGATAATGCTGATACGTGGTTTTCGGTTCCTGCACCATAAAGGTGGACATTCTGCGAACACAGCCCCGATTTTGTCGGGTTTTAGGGTAAACCCTTTCCTAACCGCAATCGGCGATAAAAACGGCTCGTTGTTCCGATGGAGGTTGGAATGTTTGCGTACCAAGCCGCCCGCGGTCTGGCTCTGGCAAGACTCGTGGTGACTGCCTTCGTGATCGGGCTGATGGCCCAGCCGGCCTTCGCCGATGCCGGCTTCCAGCGCTGGCTCGCCGATTTCCGCAATGTCGCAATCCAGAACGGCGTTTCCGGTGCGACCTTCGACCGGGCCTTCCGGGGGGTGCCAGCCCCGGATCCCGAAGTTCTCGAAAAGGCCCGCTATCAGCCCGAGTTCAGGGCGGAAGCCTGGGAGTATTTCGACAACCGCGTGCAGGACAATGCCATCCGGACAGGACGCCAGATGGCACGCAAATGGGAACCGTGGCTCGATCGCATCGAGCGCCAGTTCGGCGTCAGCCGTTACATCCTCCTGGCCATTTGGTCGATCGAATCGAACTACGGCGAAGCGCTCCAGAACGACCGCATCATGCGCCACCTGCCGCGTTCGCTGGCCACCCTCGCCTACGCCGACAAGCGGCGCGCCAAGTTCGCACGGACACAATTGCTCGCCGCCCTCAAGATCCTCGAGCGCGGCGACATTCCCGAAAACCAGCTCACCAGTTCGTGGGCCGGCGCCATGGGGCACACCCAGTTCATTCCCACCAGCTATCAGGCCTATGCCGTCGACATGGACGGGGACGGACGGCGCGACATCTGGCACTCGGTGCCGGATGCGCTTGCCACCGCGGCCAACCTCCTGCGCAAGAACGGCTGGCAGAGCGGCGAAACCTGGGGCTATGAAGTGGTGCTGCCGGGTGGCCGCAAGTTTCCCGCAGGCACGATGTCGCTCAGCCGCTGGGAATCGATCGGCGTGGTGCGGGCCAACGGCAAGCCTTTCCCCCGCCCCTCCGAAAACGCCGAATTGAAGGTGCCGGACGGCCGGGCCGGACCGGCCTTCCTGATGGTGAAGAACTTCTTCGTCATCAAGCGCTACAACAATTCCGACAAATACGCGCTCGCCGTCGGCCTGCTCGCCGACCAGATCGCGGGTGTGGGCGGCCTCGTACGCGACTGGAACCGGCCTTTCGAGCGGCTTTCCTCCGATGAGACCGAGGAGTTGCAGAAACGCCTCGGTGCGCTAGGCTATTATCAAGGCCCGATCGACGGCAAGATCGGGCAGGGCTCGCGCAGTGCCATCAAGGAGTTCCAGGCCCGCATGGGGCTGGAACAGGACGGCCACCCCAGCAAAGACGTTCTGAGGAGGCTGCGCGGGAATTGACCGTTTGCCGGCGGGCGTGGTCGCCCGCCGCCGCAAGCGCGACAAGGACAACCGGCAGCCCGGCGGCTTTCGCCGCGGCAAGCGCCACCAGGAGTAACGGTTTATGGCCGCGGGTCCTTCCAAGAGAGCGCCTCTCCTGCGGTTGCTTCTGGCCGTCCTCGGACTGGCCGTTCTTTTCACCGCCATGCCGTCGCCGCGGGACGGAGCGTTTGCGCAGGAAGTCATCCGCCGGCGCGGGCTTCTCGACATGCTCTTCGGCGGGCCGCCCCCGCGCGAGGCCTTGCCGCCCGCACGCGAGCGCCAGCGTGCGGCGCCGCAGAGACGCGCCCCTTCCCGGCAGACACGCCCGCCGGCGGCTTCCAGGCAGCAGCAGCCGGCGCCTCGCGCCGCCCCTGCCGCCCCCCCGACGGTGGAAAAGCTCGACAACGCGCGGGTGGTGCTCGTCGTCGGCGACTTTCTGGCTGGCGGCCTGGCCGAGGGTCTCACGGCCGCCTATGCCGATTCTCCCGGCGTGCGGATCGTCGACCGCAGCAACGGCTCCTCCGGCTTTGTCCGCGACGATTTCTACGATTGGAACAGCGAGATCGGGCCGATCCTGGAAGAGGTTGAGCCGTCGGTGGTCGTCGTCATGATCGGTTCCAACGACCGCCAGCAACTCGTCGTCGACGGCAGGCGCGAGCGCCCCCAGGCCGACCCCTGGCTGGCGGAATACACGCGCCGCGTGACGCGCTTTACACAGGCGATCGAAGAGGCGGACGTTCCGCTGGTCTGGACAGGTCTGCCGCCCTTCGAATCGTCCTCCATGTCCTCCGACATGCTGGCCTTCAACGACATCCACAAGACGGCCGTGGACGCCGTCGGCGGCACCTTCGTCGATATCTGGGAGGGCTTCGTCGACGAGAACGGCGCCTTCGTCTTTACCGGACCTGACATGAACGGCCAGCCCGTGCGCCTGCGCGGCAGCGAGGGCATCAACCTCACCAGGGCGGGCAAGCGCAAGGTGGCGTTCTATGTCGAAAAGCCATTGGGCAAGCTGCTCGGCGCTGCCGTCTCCCCGGATGTCGAGCAACTGGAGATGGAAAGCCTTCCCGCCCCGGAAAGCCCCGCCGAGACGGGGCGTACCGGCCCGATATCGCTTGTCGGGCCGGAACTGGACGGCGGCGGCGAACTCCTTGGCGGTTCGACCGGCGCATCGGCCACTTCGAAAGAACAGGCGGTTCCGGCTTCACAGCCCGGCCGCGCCGACCACTTCGTCCCGCTCGAGAGACCTCGCGTGCCGCCGGAGGACGAGGACGATACGACGGCAGTCGGACCGTAGAGACAGCCGCCCCTTTGGCGGGTAGAGACAGCCGCCCCTTTGGCGGGTAGAGCCTGCCGCCGCCTTGCGACAGGGCAAATCCGCGCCGATCCGGCTTCGCCGCTACCGCGGCAGGACGGTGCTTCCCATCAGGAATTCGTCGATGGCACGTGCGGCCTGCCGCCCCTCACGAATCGCCCAAACCACCAGGGACTGGCCGCGCCGCGCATCGCCGGCGGCGAAAAACCGGTCGACGCTTGTGCGGTAATCGCGGTCGTTCGCCTCCACGTTGGTTGAATTGCGGCGGTCGACCTGAATGGAGAGTTTGTCTTTGAGTTCATTCAGCACGGTCGTATCGAGCGGGCCGGCAAAGCCGATGGCGATGAAGGCGAGATCGGCCCTGATGATGAATTCCGTGCCTTCGATGGGTCCGCGCTTCTCATCGACCTCGCAGCACCTCACACCGGTGAGTTGCCCGTCCTCACCCACGAACGCGAGCGTGGCGACCTGGAACTCCCGCTCCGCGCCTTCGGCCTGGCTGGAAGAGGTGCGCATCTTCGTCGCCCAGTAGGGCCAGACGGTGAGCTTGTCCTCCTTCTCCGGCGGCCTCGGTCGGATGTCTAGCTGCGTCACGCGCACGGCACCCTGGCGGAATGCCGTGCCGACACAGTCGGAAGCGGTGTCACCGCCGCCGACCACCACCACATGCTTGCCACCGGCGAGAATGGGATCCGCCGCCCAGGCGACGGACTGGATGTTTTCGCCGCCGATGCGCCGGTTCTGCTGCACGAGATAGGGCATGGCGTCGTGAACGCCCTCGAACTCCCCACCGGGAATGCCCGCCGGCCGCGGCTTTTCCGAGCCGCCGCAGTAAAGCACGGCGTCGTGCTCGGCAAGCAGTTCCTGGACCGGCTTGTCCACGCCGACATTCACCCCGCAATGGAAGGTGACGCCTTCGCCCTGCATCTGTTCGACGCGCCGATCGATATAGTGTTTTTCGATCTTGAAGTCGGGAATGCCGTAGCGCATCAGCCCGCCCGGCCGGCTCTCGCGCTCATAGACATGCACGTCGTGCCCCGCCCGGCCAAGCTGCTGGGCGGCGGCCATGCCGGCAGGACCGGAGCCGATGATGGCGACGCGCTTGCCGGTCTTGGTCTCCGGCGGCTGCGGGCGCACATAGCCCAGTTCATAGGCCTTGTCGCCGATGGCCTGCTCGATGGTCTTGATGGTGACCGGCACGTCTTCCAGGTTGAGCGTGCAGGCCTCCTCGCACGGCGCCGGGCAGATGCGCCCCGTCCACTCCGGGAAATTGTTGGTGGAGTGCAGGTCGCGGATCGCCGTCTCCCAGTCGCCCTGATAGACGAGATCGTTCCAGTCCGGGATCTGGTTGTGCACGGGGCATCCCATCGGCCCGTGACAAAAGGGGATGCCGCAGTCCATGCAGCGCGCGGCCTGCTTCGCCACCTCCTGCTCCGACATCGGGATGGTGAATTCGCGGAAATGCCGGATGCGGTCGGACGCCGGCTGGTACTTGTTCTCCTGCCGGTCGATCTCGAGAAAACCTGTAACCTTGCCCATACTCATTCCTTGTTCCTGACGGCCCTCTCAGGCCCGCAACCAGTTTTCCACTTTGAGCGCTGCTATCAAAGCGGGGCCCACCCTGGTCCCCAATACCAATAGGCAAACCCTATGACCGCACCCAATACAAAGATTTCTGCTCCAGCTACGTCACCGACAAGGTAAACCGCCAGCGGCACCGAGAAAGCGATCAGAAGCGAAATCAGGGCATGGGCGAGGCGCACAGCACTCACTCCGCCGCGATCCCCATGCGCATGCGCTCCATCTCCTCCAGCGCCCGGCGGTATTCGACCGGCATGACCTTGCGGAACTTGGGCCGGTAGTCCGCCCAGTTGTCGAGGATGATGCGCGCGCGCTCCGAGCCCGTATAGCGGTAATGGTTGGAGATCAGGTGCGCCAGCCGCTCCTCGTCGTGCCGGGTCATGTCGCCGGAAACGTCGACGCGGCCCATATGGGCGATGTCGCCGCCGTGGTGATGCAGCTTTTCGAGGATATCGTCCTCTTCGGGAACCGGCTCCAGCTCGACCATGGCCATGTTGCAGCGCTCGGCGAAGTCGCCCGCCTCGTCCAGCACATAGGCCACGCCGCCCGACATGCCGGCCGCGAAATTGCGGCCCGTCTCACCGAGCACGACGACGGCGCCGCCGGTCATGTATTCGCAGCCGTGGTCGCCCACGCCTTCCACCACCGCGACCGCGCCGGAATTGCGCACGGCGAAACGCTCGCCCGCCACGCCGCGGAAATAGCACTCGCCTTCGATGGCGCCGTAGAGCACGGTGTTGCCGATGATGATGGAACGCTCCGGCACGATCCGGGAGCGCTCGGAGGGACGGACCACGATGCGGCCGCCGGAGAGCCCCTTGCCGACATAATCGTTGGCGTCCCCCACGAGATCGAAGGAAATACCGCGCGCCAGGAAAGCGCCGAAGGACTGGCCGGCCGTGCCGGTGAAGCGCACCGAGATCGTGTCGTCCTTCAGCCCCTTGTGGCCGTGGCGTTTGGCCACTTCACCCGACAGCATCGCTCCGGTGGTGCGGTCGATGTTGCAGATGTCGGTCTCGAAGGTGACCGGCTCCTTGCGCTCCAGCGCCGGCTGGGCGGCGGCAATCAGCTTGCGGTCGAGGATGTCCTCGATCGGATGCTTCTGCCGCTCCGTCCAGCGGATCGCCTCGCGCGGCGCTTCCGGCTTGAAGAAGACGCGGGTGAAATCGAGCCCCCTGGCCTTCCAGTGGTCAATCATGGCGCGCTTTTCCAGAAGGTCCGACTGACCGACGATGTCGTCGAGCTTCGTAAAGCCCATTTCGGCCATGATCTGACGCACTTCCTCGGCGACATAGAAGAAATAGTTGATGACGTGTTCCGGCGTACCCTTGAAGCGCTTCCTGAGCACCGGATCCTGCGTGGCGATACCCACGGGGCAGGTGTTGAGGTGACACTTGCGCATCATCAGGCAACCCGCCGCGATCAGCGGAGCGGTGGAGAAGCCGAACTCGTCGGCGCCCAGAAGCGCACCGACGATCACGTCGCGCCCGGTCCTCAGACCGCCGTCCACCTGAAGCGCCACCCTGCTGCGCAAGCCATTCAGCACCAGCGTCTGATGCGTCTCGGCAAGGCCCATCTCCCACGGAGAGCCCGCGTGCTTGATCGAGGTGAGCGGCGAGGCGCCCGTGCCGCCATCGTAGCCGGCGATGGTGATGTGGTCGGCGCGCGCCTTGGCGACACCTGCGGCAACCGTGCCGCAGCCTACCTCGGAGACGAGCTTCACGGAAACGTCGCCGGCCGGATTGACGTTCTTCAGGTCGAAGATGAGCTGCGCCAGGTCCTCGATGGAATAGATGTCGTGGTGCGGCGGCGGCGAGATCAGGCCGACGCCCGGCGTCGAATGGCGCACCTTGGCGATCGTCGCGTCCACCTTGTGGCCGGGGAGCTGACCGCCCTCGCCGGGCTTGGCGCCCTGGGCGATCTTGATCTGCATCATGTCGGAGTTGACGAGATATTCGGTGGTCACCCCGAAGCGCCCGCTCGCCACCTGCTTGATGGACGAGCGTTCCGGGTTCATCGCGCCGTCGGGCAGCGGCAGGAAACGGTCGGCTTCCTCGCCGCCCTCGCCGGTGTTGGACTTGCCGCCGATCGCGTTCATGGCGCGTGCAAGCGTCGTGTGCGCCTCGCGGCTGATGGCGCCGAAGGAGATGGCGCCGGTGGAGAAGCGCTTGACGATCTCCACCGCCGGCTCGACCTCCTCGATCGGCACCGGCTTGCGCCCCGCCTGCCCGGCCATCCTGATCTGAAACAGGCCGCGAATGGTCTTGGCCCTGGCGCTCTCGCCGTTGATGAGGTTCGAGAACTCCTGGTAATTCTCCCAGGACTTCTTGCGCACCGCGTGCTGCAGCGTCGCCACCGCGTCCGGCGACCAGGCGTGCTCTTCGCCGCGGATGCGGTAATTGTACTCACCGCCCACGTCGAGCGCGGTCTTCAGCACAGGGTCCTTGCCGAAGGCCGCGGCATGGCGCGCCACCGTTTCCTGGGCGATCTCCTCCAGTCCCACGCCTTCGATGGCGGTCGCGGTGCCGGTGAAGTAGCGCTCGACGAATTCAGAGCGAAGTCCAACGGCGTCGAAGATCTGCGCGCCGCAATAGGACTGGTAGGTGGAAATGCCCATCTTGGACATCACCTTCATGATGCCCTTGCCGATGGACTTGATGTAACGCGTGACCACCTCTTTCGGATCGACCTCGGGCGGGAACTCGCCCTTGGTGTGCATATCGGTGAGCGTATCGAAGGCGAGATACGGGTTGATGGCTTCCGCCCCATATCCGGCCAGGCAGCAGAAATGATGCACCTCGCGCGGCTCGCCCGACTCGACCACCAGGCCAACCGCAGTCCTCAGGCCCTTGCGGATCAGGTGATGGTGCACCGCGGCGGTGGCCAGCAGCATCGGAATGGCGATGCGGTCGGGGCCAATCTGCCGGTCGGAAAGGATGATGATGTTGTAGCCGCCGGCGACGGCCGCTTCCGCGCGCTCGCACAGCCGGTCGAGCGCGCCGGCCATGCCGGCGGCCCCGTCGAGCGCCGCATAGGTGACATCCAGCGTCTTGGTGTCGAAGCGATCCTCGGAATGGCCGATGGAGCGGATCTTCTCCAGATCGCCATTGGTGAGGATCGGCTGGCGCACCTCGAGCCGCTTGCGGCGCGAATTGCCCACCAGGTCGAAAATGTTCGGCCGCGGCCCGATGAAGGAGACGAGGCTCATCACCAGCTCCTCGCGGATCGGGTCGATCGGCGGGTTGGTGACCTGCGCGAAGTTCTGCTTGAAATAGGTGTAAAGCAGCTTCGACTTGTCCGACATGGCCGAGATCGGCGTGTCGGTGCCCATGGAGCCGAGGCCCTCCTGGCCGGTCGTGGCCATGGGCGGCATCAGCATGCGGACATCTTCCTGCGTGTAGCCGAAGGCCTGCTGCCGGTCGAGCTGTGAGACGTCCTGGCGCGGCTCGCGCGGCGCGACGGGCTTCAGCTCCTCAAGGATGAGCTGGGTATTGTCCAGCCATTCCCTGAAGGGATGCTTGGTCGCGATCGCCGACTTCAGCTCGTCGTCGGAAACGATCCGCCCCTCTTCCAGGTCGAGAAGCAGCATGCGGCCGGGCTGCAGCCGCCATTTGGAGACGATCTTCTCCTCCGGCGCGGTCAGCGCACCCGCCTCCGAGGCCATGATGACCCGGTCGTCGTCGGTGACGATATAACGCGCCGGCCTGAGGCCGTTGCGGTCGAGCGTGGCGCCGATCTGCCGTCCGTCGGTGAAAGCCACCGCCGCCGGCCCGTCCCAGGGCTCCATGAGAGCGGCGTGATATTCGTAGAACGCCTGGCGCTCCGGGCTCATCAGCTTATTGCCGGCCCACGCTTCCGGGATCAGCATCATCATGGCGTGCACCATCGGGTAGCCGCCCTGATGCAGGAATTCGAGCGCATTGTCGAAGCAGGCCGTGTCCGACTGCCCCTCATAGGAGATTGGCCAGAGCTTGGAAATGTCGTTGCCGAACAGCTCCGAGTCGACGGATGCCTGGCGTGCCGCCATCCAGTTCACGTTGCCGCGCAGCGTGTTGATCTCGCCGTTGTGCGCGACCATCCGATAGGGATGCGCCAGCTTCCAGGATGGGAAGGTGTTGGTCGAGAAGCGCTGGTGGACCAGCGCGAGCGCCGACTGGAAGCGATCGTCCTTCAGGTCGCGATAGTAGGCGCCGAGCTGATAGGCCAGGAACATGCCCTTGTAGACCACCGTCCGCGCCGACATGGATACGATATAGAAGCCGTTGTCGCGCCCGTCCGTCTCCTCGTAGATGCGCCCGGAGATCACCTTGCGCAGGATGTAGAGCCGGCGCTCGAAGTCGTCCTCGTCGGTGATGGCATCGCCCCGGCCGATGAAGACCTGGCGGTGAATGGGCTCGGAAGCGGCGATTTCAGGCGCCTTGGAAAGGCAGGAATTGTCCACGGGCACGTCGCGGAAGCCGAGCAGGACCTGGCCTTCGGACCGCGTCACCTCGGCGATGATCTCCTCGATGTGCGCCCGGAGCGCCGGGTCCTGCGGCATGAACAGATAGCCGACGCCATAGCTGCCGGCCGGGGGAAGTTCCACGCCCTGCGCCGCCATCTCCTCGCGGAAGAACTTGTCGGGGATCTGCACCAGCATGCCCGCGCCGTCGCCCACCAGCGGATCCGCCCCCACCGCACCGCGATGGGTGAGGTTCTCCAGCATCGCCAGGCCGTCGCTGATGATCGAGTGCGACTTCACGCCCTTCATGTGCGCGACAAAGCCCACGCCGCAGGAGTCGTGCTCGTTGCGCGGATCGTAAAGGCCGCGCGCGGCGGGCAGGCCGGCGGCAGGACCTTCAAGGGCGGCTTTCAAGGCCCGCACGGAGGGCGTCAGCCCCGTCGCTACAGATGGCGTCAAGTCCGTCATCGCGTATCCTCCGCGTTCGACCCCCCTCGGGGGCGTCGGGTTCGTTTCGGGCCGCCCTTTTTCGGCGCATCCCGGCTGCTCAGTCGGCACATCTTGCGAAAAGCCGGAAGAACGCTTCCGTTATCACGGCGCGTATCTTCTAAGGACGGCGCGCTCGGTCGCCTGTCCCGTGCCCGCCATATCCACGCGTCATCGCGGCGCCGATCACTATAGCACAATGCGATCCGGCCCATGAACACGTCGATAAATAAGACAGTACTCCTGTCCTATTTCTCCACATGCCAGAAAATCGCACGCCACACAAGACGCAAACGTAAAAAATCCTTCCCCGGCAAGCAACAAAGTTGCGGCATTCGCGGCAATCCGGCAAGTTCGCGCGCATCCACAGGCCGCGGCGCCTCGGCTCTACATAGTCCTTGAATCCGCATCGGCAACGCGCGAGGTTGCGCGCCGCAATCCGCGAGGTCGTTCGATGCCTGTGAATTTCGCTTCCGACAACTGGGCCGGCGCCCATCCCGCCATCGCCGAGGCCCTTGCCGTGCAATCGGCCGGCTTTGCCACCGCATACGGCCAAAGCGAGCTCGACCGGGCGGTGGAACGGCACTTCTGCGAACTTTTCGAGCGCGAGGTGGCGGTCTTCTTCGTCGCCACGGGAACGGCCGCCAACGCGCTCTCCATGGCCTTCCTCAACCGGCCCGGCGGCGTCGCCTTCGGCCACACCAACGCGCACATGCTGGAGGACGAGGGCGGCGCGCCGGAACATCTGACCGGCGGGGCCAGGATGCATCCGGTTCCCGGTGCGCTCGGCCGCATGGACGCCCGCGCACTGGAGGCGGCGATCCACCTGTTTCCGGCCGCGTTCGTCCATGCCGGTCAGCCCATGGCGGTCTCCCTCACCCAGGCCACCGAAATCGGCACCGTCTATTCTTTGGACGATATCGAGACCATCGCCACGGTATGTCGCGCCCACGGCCTGCCGCTGCATATGGATGGAGCGCGTTTCGCCAACGCGCTGGCCGCACTCGGCACCACACCTGCCGAAATGACATGGAAGCGCGGCGTCGAGGTCCTCTCCTTCGGCGCCACCAAGAACGGCTGCTGGTGCGCCGAGGCGGTGGTCATCATGGACCCGGCGCGCGCCGGCGACATGCATTTCCTGCGCAAGCGCGCCGCGCATCTTTTTTCCAAGTCGCGCTTCATCGCCGCCCAGTTCGACGCCTATTTCCGTGACGAACTATGGCTGAAGAACGCCCGCCATGCCAATGAGATGGCCGCACGCCTCGCCCGCACCGTGAGAAATGCCGGCGGACTCCGCCTCGCCTGGGAACCGCAAGCGAACGAAGTGTTCGCAATCATGAAGACCGAAACCGCCGACGCGCTCAAGCGGAAGGAGGTCTTCTTCCACCCTTGGACCATGCCCGACGGCAGCGGCACACACCTTGCACCGGACGAGCGGCTTTACCGCTTCGTCACGTCATTCGCCACCACGCCCGAGGAGATCGACCGCTTCGGCGAGATGCTGGGATAGCCAGAGATTTCAGGTGCATTGGAAGTCGAGCCGGACGAGCGCGTAAACCAATGGACCGCAAGCGTACACCCGCCTTACATCCACCGCGCATCGTTCTCGACCACGTCCCTGAGCCGATAAGAAGCAATGCGGTCGATCAGCGACACAGGAAGCGGCCTGTCCAGCGGAAAACGGATCGTGCCCGCGGAGGTCGCGTACTGCGACAGCTCCCCGGCAAACGCCTGAATGGCGGCCGGCGTGGGATAGAAGCCGATATGCCGCTTGAACGCGGCATAGGTGAACAGGATCCGCTTGGTGGAAAAAGCGGGCATGCCCCATTTCAGCGTCTCCTCCGCGTCGGGGGCTGCCTTGCGCAGGCATGCGCGCATCTCCTGGAGTTTTGCGCGCGTGGCGGGAGGCGCCGCTTCGATATACTGGTCGACCGTCCGGGGCTTTGCTTCGTCTGCCATCGCCTCCTCCAAGGCATCTTGCCTGCGCCGTAATCGCGCCATGATAGGATAGCCGGGCACGCCGATCGGCCCGCGCGATCCGGCATACGAAAGCACAAAAAATGGCGGCGCCAAAGGCACCGCCATCGGTGTTTTCGAGAATGGAGGCGCTTTACGCGGCGTTCGCCTCGATCTGCTTCGCATTTGCCTTGGTGCGCGCAATGGGAATGCGGCGCGGCTTCATCTCCTCGGGAACGTTGCGAACCAACTCGATGTGCAGCAGGCCGTCCTTCAGCTGGGCGCCCTTCACCTCGACATGGTCGGCGAGCTGGAAGCGCCGCTCGAAGGTCCGCGCGGCAATGCCGCGATACAGAACCTCGGCGTTTTCCTGGTTCTGCTCCTCGTTCTTCTCGCCCCGGATCGTCAGCACGTTGCGGTGAGCCTCGACGGAGATCTCGTCCTCGGAAAAGCCTGCGACGGCCATCGAGATCCGATAGGCGTCTTCGGCCGTGCGCTCGATATTGTAGGGCGGATAAGTCTGGCCGCCATCAAGCTGGCCAAACGAGTCGAGCATGTTGAAAAGGCGATCGAACCCGACGGTCGATCGGTAGAGCGGCGAAAAGTCGACATGACGCATGGTCTGTCCTCCTTTTGAGCAACAAGTTTGCGTTTGGCCATCTGCGAGAACCCGCGAAGGCGTTCCCAGGTCCGGCCAGCGACCCCGTTCGTGGCGGTCGCAGCTAAAATTTGGGGATTATCGAAGCGCCGTTCAAGGGTGCCGAACCCGCCCGCCGCCGGCGCGCCAGCGGGTGCGATGACGGGTTCTCAAGAAAGATGAACACAAGCTGAACGGCCCTTTCGTGTTCCGTTCAGGCGATGTCTTTTAGGGTCACGGCCAATCATCCTTACCGGGGCACATGTAACCGTCCCTTCCATGTGTCTCGGCGAAGCCGGGGGTGGCACCTCGCGCCATCCCCGGCGTTCTGGCGGAATTTCTTTGCCTTCGGCCGACGGCCCCTCTATCACCACGAGAACCATACGCAACGCGTGCCGCCAAACGCAGCCGAACGCCATGGATGCCATCCTGCATGAAATCCCGGAAAACCCGATGCCCGAGGGCACCGTGGCGGGCATGATGGCTGCCGGGGACGGGCGGCGCATCCGCTATGCGCGCTTTCCCCTGCGTGGCGCCAAGGGCACTGTGGTGGTGCTGCCGGGCCGCAATGAAAGCATCGAGAAATATTTCGAGACGGTGCGCGACCTAGCCGCGCGCGGCTTTGCCGCCGCCGCCCTCGACTGGCGCGGCCAGGGCGGCTCTGAACGTCTGCTCACAGACCCCATGCGCGGGCACATCGAAAGCTTCGATGATTATGTGGAGGATCTCGACCTTTTCTTCACCCGCATCGTCCTGCCGGACTGCCGCCCGCCCTACACGATCCTTGCCCATTCCACCGGCGCGCTGATCGCCCTCCTGGCAATCCCCGATCTGGCCAGCCGCGTGCGCCGGATGGTGCTCACCGCCCCTCTCATCGAGGTGCGCGCGCCCATTTCCCAGCGCTGGATAACGAGGTTTGCGGGCTTATGCTTCGCCTTCGGCCTTGGCCGGTGCAGCCTGCCCGGCAGCGGGCGACGCGGCAAGGAGACGCCATTCCAGGGCAACCGGCTGACGAGCGATGCCGAACGCTATGCCCGCAATCTGGCGCTTGTGCGCACCTATCCCGAACTCGCCCTCGGCGCCCCCACCATGGCCTGGCTGCGTGCCGCCTGCATCGCCACCGAACGTGTGCGGGATCCGGACTTCATGCCCGCCATCCGCCTGCCGATCCTGTTTTTGGCCGCAGGCAACGACGAGGTGGTCTCGACGCCGGCGATCGAGCGCTATGCACGGGGTTTGCGCTCGGCCCGGGTGCTGACCATCGACGGGGCGCGTCATGAGCTTCTTCAGGAAGCGGACCCGTATCGCGAACAGGCACTGGCCGCCTTCAACGCCTTCGCCGCCCCGCAGCAGAACGAGGAAACGCCGTCGGCACAAGCCGGCTGACGGCGCACGGCAACTTGCGGGCAAGTGAGCACTTGCCGTCGCAAAAGGCAAAAACCAGGTGAAAGAGCGGTGTCGCGAGCGTTCCGCTTTATTCCTGCAGAAACTCGAGGGCCCGGGCGTGGAGTTCCGGCGTGGCCGCGGCCACGATGTCCCCGCCCTTCTCGGCACGCCCGCCCTCCCACGTGGTGATGACGCCCCCCGCCTGCTCGATGATCGGGATGAGAGCGACAATATCGTAAGGATTGAGGTCGCACTCGATCACGAGATCCACATGCCCTGCCGCCACCATGGCATAGGCATAGCAATCGGTGCCGTAGCGCGGCAGGCGCACCGCCTCTTCCACGCGGTCGTAGAGCGCCCTGCGCGGGGTGTCGAAAAGCGCCGGCGTGGTGGTGCACAGCGTCGCATCGGCCAGCCGCCTGGTGCCGCGCGTGGCCAGCCGCCGCGGTCCGCCGGGGCCCTCATAGCGCGCCCCATCGCCGTCCGCATAGTACAGCTCGCCCGTGAAGGGCTGCGACATCATGCCGGCCACCGCCGCACCGTCGATGGTGAGCCCCACCAGCGTGCCCCAGAGTGGCAGGCCGGAGATGAAGGCGCGCGTGCCGTCGATGGGATCGATGACCCAGACATGGCTGCGCTCGGCGCCTTCCGCCCCGAACTCCTCGCCGATGATGCCGTGATCGGGAAAATCGGCCGCGATCAGCGATCGAATCGCCTGCTCGGCCGCACGGTCGGCCTCCGTCACCGGGTCGAAACCCGAGGCATGCTTGTTCACGACGTCGCCGCCCGCGCGGAAACGCGGCATGGTCTCCGCCGCGGCCGCGGCAGCCAGACGGCGCATGAAATCGGACGACGGAGTCGCGGACATGGATCTCCCCTTCAGCTCGGCGCGTTGGGCTCTCGGCACGGCTCGTGCCAGTGGACTTGACATTTGTGCAGCGCAGCATAAGCTATGATTCGGATGGTGATGCCATCCAATGCCCTCCTTGGGCGTTTCCTCCCTAGACTCATGGCCGTATCGTGTAAACGATGCGGTCTCTTTTTATCCGGCTGCCGATCGCCGTGCCGCACGCCCTCGCTACCGCCCGGCGCCGCCCTATTCCGCCGCCATGGGCATTGTCGGCAGATGGCGGTCGGGGCTGGCCGTCAGGGCCCGCACGAATTCCGCCAGATCGGCGGCGAGCCGGTTGAAGCCATCGGTCCGCTGCAGTGTGCGCTCGTCCATGTAAAGTCCGCGATTGACCTCGACCTGCACCGCGTGCAGATGCTCGGCCGGACGGCCGTAATGCTCGGTGATGAAGCCCCCCGCATAGGGTTTGTTGTTGGCGACCCGATAGCCCTGTGCCGTGAGGAGGGAGATGGCATGCTGGCTCAGAGCCGCCGCCGCCGAGGAGCCGAAACGGTCGCCGACGATGAAATCCGGCCGCCCCTGCCCGTCCCCCACGCGTATGTTGGCGGGCATCGAGTGGCAGTCGACGAGAATGGCGTAGCCGAAGATGGCGCGGGTGCGGCTGAGAAGCTCCGCAAGGCATGCATGATAGGGCTTGTAGATGTGCTCGATGCGCGACAGGGCCTCCGCCAGCGGCAGGCGTTCTTCATAGATGTCGTAGCCCTCGCCGACCAGCTTCGGAATGGTGCCGAGACCGCCGGCCACCCGCGGCGAGCGAATGTTGGCGAAGGAAGGCACCGGTTCGCTGAACATGCGCGGGTCGAGTTCCCACGGTTCGCGGTTGACGTCCAGATAGGCGCGCGGGAAGTTGGCGGTCAGGAACGGCGCTCCGACACCGGCCGCAGCGGCGAAGAGCTCATCGACATAGCAGTCCTCCGAACGCCTGATCGTGGCGGCATCGAGCCGGCTCATGGAGAGGAAGCGGGACGGATAGTGGCGCCCGCTATGCGGCGAATTGAAAACGAAGGGAACCTGCTGCTCGCCCGGCATATGCACCTGGAAGGCCGGAATTTCGGAAAAATCCGCCGCTGCGCCCATCGACACCTCAACTCCTTGCCAAAAACCCGGTCGCGCTATGCCCGAAAGCCTGCCACCCGGAGGGATCACTGTCCAGAACCTTTGCATGCGCGGACACGAGCCAACGCAATTCACTTGATATTTACCATGCCGGAATCATATGGCACTGGTATCCTGCAGTCTTCCTCAATGCGGGCGCACGGGGTTATGTTTCGGAAGATATGATGGCACGAATTCTTCTCGCGGAAGATGACGACGACATGCGGCGATTCCTCGTCAAGGCGCTGGAACGCGCCGGCTACGAGGTGATCGATTTCGACAACGGCGCCGGCGCCTACGAGCGGCTGCGTGAGGAACCCTTTTCCCTGCTTCTGACCGACATCGTCATGCCGGAGATGGACGGCATCGAACTGGCACGGCGCGCCACCGAGATCGATCCCGACCTCAAGGTGATGTTCATCACCGGCTTCGCGGCGGTGGCGCTCAACCCCGATTCCAACGCCCCGCGGGACGCCAAGGTGCTGTCCAAGCCCTTCCACCTGCGCGACCTCGTCAACGAGGTCGAAAAGCTGCTTCAGGCGGCCTGAAGACATCGCTCGGTGCCCGCCAACCTTCCTATTGACGCGGGCCGGGGATATGTGGTCTATGCGCGCGTCGGATGGGCGTGTAGCTCAGCGGGAGAGCACTACGTTGACATCGTAGGGGTCACAGGTTCAATCCCTGTCACGCCCACCATCCAGCCCAGGAAATTGAAGGCTTTCAGGTGGCATCTCTCCCACCATCGATCACCCTCAATCCCTTACTTGCACGCGCCGTGCACGCAAATGGCCGCTTCGTGTGCTTCTGGAGCTTGCGGATGACCGAATCCGTGGCCCGCTTGCAGTCGGCAAGGTATTCTGGATCGAACGCTTTATAGGCGTCCGCGGTGCGCGTCTCGTCGTGGCCGAGCCAGACGTCGTGCTGCTCCCTATCGATGTTCGTCCGCAAGGTTGTCAGGCGTTTCCGCAAACCCCGTGCAGGAACATGCTGACGGCCGACCGCACGTGGCGCTCGATCTCGCGCCTGCCGGGCTGCCAGCCGGGAACCAGCATCGCGCGCAGATAAAGGTCGCCCTTCAACAGTTCCACGAGCTGGCGCGCGGCGAGGTTCGCGTCCTCGATGCGCAAAACCCCGGCGTCGGTTTTCGTGCGCAGATAATCGGCGACCATACGATAGGCGCGCTCCGGCCCTTTCTCGAACATCGCCTCCCCCAATTCCGGAAAGCGGGGCGCCTCGGCAATCACAACCCGGAACAGCGCAACCGCATCCGGCGCGGTTAGAGCGGAAAGAAACGCCGTTCCCACCCTGTTCAATGCTTCTTCGGGAGACGCTTTCGCCCAGTCGAGCGCGGAGAACTGCGTGAGCAGACGCGCTTGCGTGGCCTCCACGGTGGCGCTGAACAGCCCCTTCTTGTTGCCGAAGCGCTCATAGATGGTGCGGCGGGAGCCGCCTGCCGTTTCGATCACCATGTCGAGCGACGTACCGTCATAACCGTGCTTGAGGAACAGTTCCGTTGCCGCTTTCAGGATGGCGGCTTCGCGCCGGGCGCCGCGACTCGCCTTTTCTGGCATCCCCTTTTCCAATCCGGAGTCGTTTTCGCTTGACAAAGGTACTCCATGGTACCATTCCTGACAACGGTACTAACAAATACCATGTTCAGACGGATTCGACATGCAGTCAGACACTCGCCGGCAGGACGGGGCACATCCGTGAAGATGCACGGACGGGCATCCCGGTTTCCGCGCATGCCGCGCAAGATGGCGGCCGCCGCGACGGTTTGCGCATCGATCGCCCTCGCAGGTTGCAGCGGGGAAGAAGGAACCCCCGCGGAACAGCCGCGGCCGATCGCCTGGACCGTCGTGGAAGCGGCTTCAGGACAGACGACACGCCGGCTGACCGGTGTGACGCGGGCTGCGCAGCGCGCGGAACTGAGCTTCGAGGTTTCCGGCGTCGTGGACGAGGTTCTCGTCGAGGCGGGAGAGCACTTTGCCGCTGGCGATATCCTGGCGACCATCAACGCGCAAAAGCTGGCCCTGGCGCTCGAACAGCGCAAGGGCGAACTGGCGGAAGCGCAAGCGAAGCGGGCGGAAACCAAGCGCGATCTTGAGCGCAAGCAAAGGCTCCATGAAAAACAATGGATCGCCGACGCCGCACTGGAATCGGCGCGTGCAGCGTACGAAGCGGCCAGGAGCCGGGTGGCATCCCTGACCGCTGCGGTTGAGCGGGCAAGGCAGGACCTTGCGGATGCGACGCTCCACGCGCCCTATGACGGCGTCGTCGCCGAGCGGCTGGTCGAGCCCTCGCAGCAGGTCCCCGCCGGCCAGCCGGCCTTCCGAATTGAAGGACATGCCGGCGGCATGGAAGTGGTTGTCGCGGTGCCGGAAACGCTGGTCGATCACCTCAGCCTCGGCAGCATGCATGAAATCGGCCTGCCGACGGCGACCGCCCGACACTTCAAGGGTACGATCACCGAGATTGCCGCACAATCCACCGAAGGCAATGCCTATCCGGTCACCCTGCGTGTCGGGGCGCAGAGCATGGCCTGGCGCAGCGGGATGACGGCCGAAGTGGCGCTTCAACTCTCCGCCAGCGCGGCGGATGCCGATCGGCCACTGGTCAGCATCCCGCTCACCGCCTTTCTGCCCGAGGAGGGCGCGAAGGCCGCGGCCTTCCGCTACGACGGGGAAACGGGCACGGTGACGCGCGCACCGGTCACCATCGCAGAACTGACGGCCACGCACGCCATCGTCACCGAAGGCCTCGCGCCCGGCGACATCATTGCCGCCAAGGGCGTGGCTTTTCTGCGCGACGGACAGCCCGTCACCCGACTTGGCGTGGGCGTGGCCCGCTTCAATCCCTGACCGCGCGAGGCGAAATGAGCATCTCCACCCTCGCCCGGCGCTACCGGCCTGTCGTCTTCACCCTCGTCCTGCTGCTGATGGCTCTCGGCGTGCGCAACTATTTTGCCCTGCCGGCCCAGGAAGACCCGAAGATCACCATCCGCGAGGCCGTGATTACGACGCGCTATCCCGGTCTTTCGCCGGAGCGCATGGAGCTTCTGGTCACCAAGACGCTGGAAGAGTCAATCCGCCAGATGCCGGAGATCAAGGAGATCCGCTCGACGACCCGCGCCGGCGTCTCGATCATCCACGCCGTCGTCCAGCAGCGGTACTTCGCGCTCGACCAGATCTGGGACGATTTGCGCGAGAAGGTAAAGGAGGCGAGCAGCCACCTGCCCGAAGGGACGCAGACACCCGTCATCAACGACGATTTCGGTGACGTGGCGGTCGTGACCGCGGCGTTGACGGCCGACGGCTTCACCATGGGCGAGATGCACGATATCGCCAAGCACGTGCGCGACCAGCTCTATGGCGTCGCTGGCACCAAGAAGGTCGAATTGCACGGCGTTCAGGACGAGCGCATCTTCATCGAGGCCTCCAACACCCGGTTGGCCGAGCTCGGGCTTTCGACCGAGCAGATAATCGCCGCGGTACGCGCGCAGAACATCATCAGGCCGGGCGGCGAGATCGATTCGGGCGCACGTACCTTCATCGTCGCGCCGACGGGCAATTTCGATTCGCTCGAACAGGTACGCGAGACATTGATTCCGTTGCCGGGCGGCAAGGGCACCGTGCCGCTGCGCGATGTCGCGACTGTCACGCGCGGCACGGTCGACCCGCCCCAGCGCACGGCCTATTATAACGGCGTCCCCGCCATCATCTTCGCCGTCTCCATGCTCGACGGCCACCGCGTGCTCGAATACGGGCCAAAGCTGCGCGACAGGCTGAGGCAGATCGAGGCGACGCTGCCCGTCGGTTACAAGCTCGACATCGTCACCTTCCAGGCCGAACAGGTGGGCAATGCTGTCTACGGCGTCACCAGCAATGTGCTGCAGACGCTCGGAATCGTGCTCGCCGTCGTCATCCTGTTCTTGGGGATGCGCATCGGCCTGATCGTTGGCTCCATCGTGCCGGCCGTCATGCTCGTCACGCTGGCCGTGATGGGCTTTGCCGGCATCCCGCTGGAGCGCATGAGCCTCGCCACGCTGGTGATCGCGCTTGGCCTTCTGGTCGACAACGGCATCGTCATCGCAGAGGATTTCAAGCGCCGCATGGAGGAAGGCGCCTCGCGCGAGACGGCGCTGGAGCGCACGGGGCGCGAGCTGGCGCTGCCGCTCCTTTCGTCGACGCTGACGACGGTACTCGTCTTTCTGCCCCTGATGCTCGCCGAGCACGAGGCGGGCGAATATACCCGCTCCATCTCGCTCGTCATTCTGATCTCGCTGATGACCTCATGGGTGCTGGCGATGACGGTCACGCCGGTTCTGTGCCACCGCTTCATGAAGACCCCGGACCGGACCGAGGCGCCAGCGGAAAGGAGCGGTGTCTTCGCGATGTTCGAGCGGGGCTACGCAAGCCTTCTGCGGCGCGTACTCCCCCTGCGCATCCCCTTCCTGATCCTGATGTTCGCGGCCCTTGCCGCGGGCGTCTGGGCAATGGGCAAGGTGCCGCAGCGCTTCTTTCCGGCGAGCGACCGCGCGCAGGTGCTGATCACCCTCGACCTGCCGGCCGATGTATCGCTCAACACCACCGATGCTGCCACGCTCCGGCGCCTGTTCCCCATCCTCGCGGACGAGGAGCGCTTTCCCTATCTCGATGACTTCGCCGCCTATGCGGGTTACGGCGGCCCGCGCTTCGTTCTCTCGCTGGCGCCGCTCGACCCCGCGCCCAACAAGGCTTTCATCGTCGCCAATCTCGACACCATCGACAACATGCCCCGGGCATTGGGCGACCTCCGGGAGATGTTCCGTACCGCGTTTCCGGCCATTCAGGCACGCGTAACGGACATGTTCCTCGGCCCCTCGGATCCCGGTGTCTTCCACATCCAGGTGAAGGGGCCTGACGCCGCGTTGATCTACGCCAAGGCACGGGAAGTCGAAGACGCGCTTCGCGCCATCCCCGGCACCATCGACGTCTTCCAGGACTGGGAGAACCGCAGGCCCAAGCTCGTGGTCGACATCGATCAGGCCCGCGCGCGCCGCAACGGAGTCACCTCGACCGATATCGCCGACACGCTGTCGGCCTATTTCTCCGGCCAGAACATCTCCGAATATCGGGAAGGCGACGACATTTTCCCGATCGTCGCCCGCGCGGTCGATGCCGAACGCAGCGATATCAAGCGTGTGGAGACGCTCGGCATCCAGCGCTCGTCTGGAAGCGGGACCGTGCCGCTCCTCCAGGTGGCCGATATCAGGCTCGCCAGCGACTTCGCCGTCATCCAGCGCGAGGACCTGACCCGCACCGTGACAGTCGAGGGGCGGCCGCTCGCCTTCTCGCCCGAGGATCTCGTCCCCCGGATCGATCCGGTGCTGGAGGACCTTCGCCAGACGCTGCCACCCGGCCATGTGATCGAGTATGACGGCATTATCACCGACTCCGCCGAGGGCAAGGCCGCACTCGCGGCCAATGTGCCGCTGTGCATCGGCGCCATTTTCCTGCTCCTGATCGCCCAGTTCAACTCGTTCCGCCGGCCGCTCATGATCGTGGCGACCATCCCACTCATCATCATCGGCGCCGCCATCGGCCTGCATGCCATGGGAGCCGATTTCGGCTTCATGGTCATCCTCGGCATCCTGTCGCTCGCCGGCATCATCATCAACAACGCTATCGTGCTCATCGACCGCATCGATATCGAGCGGGAGGAAGGAGGGACGGACGACGTGGAAGCCATTGTCGCCGCTTCGGCGCGACGCCTGCGCCCGATCCTGATGACGACGGTGACGACAATTCTCGGGCTTTTGCCGTTGATCCTGACCAAGGATCCGCTGTTTTACGGCATGGCAAGCGTGATCGCCTTCGGGCTCGGTGTCGGAACGATCATGACACTCGGGGTCACGCCGCTGCTTTACGCGTTGTTCTTCGGCATCCGGTCCTCACGGATTTCCGTTGCAGCGACTGTCGACCCGTGAAGATGTGATCTCTTGCCGACCGCTCGGACCGCCCCTGCACCCGGATGTCAAATCTCCAGCACCGCATAGGCACGCCCGCATCCCTCAACAGGTGCGAGATATGGTCCACTGGTCGCATTCATAGTCGTGATTGCCGAGCACGGCGATGACCGGCACTGGCAACCCAAAGTGGTCTCTCACAACTGCATTTCGGCTCCCGGAAAGCGGACATGCGATGAACACGCGTGTTTATGACGCAAAGACGCTATCTCGGAACGGGCATTCCAGCCGATCGAAGCCACTTGGCGGAGAGGTGATTCGCAATGCTGGAGTTTGCGTGCCTCCGAAAAGCAAGGGAGCCGCATGGACTTTAGAGAAGCACCCGGAAAACGGCGTAGCCGGCACCGAGCGCGACGGCGAAGGCAATGAGAGCAAGGAAACCGTCTCGGGCAATCAGGGCAAGCGCGAAGATGGCGATCGCTGTCCACGGCACCACGCCGGCAAACGGCACGACTTCCAGGGGCGGCACGGTCAGCGCGACTGCGATGCATATCAGTGCGGCGAAGCGCACGAAGATGGGCTGGAATATCCATTGCAGCCGCTCGCGCAGCACGCGGTCGATCACGCGCGCAACGGGTTTGATATAGCCGATAACCTTGCGGAAGCGCTCCCGGTTCATGCTGCGGTCGAGCACGAAGCGGGGAAGCCAGAAGTGCTCCATGCCTACAACAAGCTGGCCGGCGACAAGGATCAGTGTCAGTGCAAGTGCGGTGGGGACGCCGGGAACGCCGCCAAGCGGCGTCCAGGCGATGAGGGAGATGACAAGCATGATGGGACCAAATGATCTTCGCCCGACCGCGCTCATGATCTGCGACACGGATACGTTTTCGGTGCCGTCTCCTGCGGCTGCTGCCTTGTCGAGGACCTTCTCGAGATTGTCGGGCGCGCTTCGGTCGGTCATATTTTCCTCGCCATTTGCGTCAGCCGCCGCATGGGTTGGTCCAGGCGATCGGCAGCCCTATCAATAGTGTCGCGACCAAGGATAAGCCCGCACTGAGCACTGCGAGCGAGGGTGAGCTGGTCGGCGCCCTCGGCCTCAGCGGCGACGAAGCCTGCACCGACCACGTGATCGCCTGGAAGATGCGCGATGCGCTCGAGTCGGACCATGTGCCCGACGGCGTGGCCGACGCGCACAACGACAACATCATTCATGACATCACCGACGATCCCTTGCTCGACCGGCAGACGAGCGCGAGCGGCTATGGCCATCCGACTTGCAGTTCTACGGCTGAAAGAATCGTGGAGAACTTCGAGGAGACTCACCCAACAGACGGTGCTCCATAGTGACCCTAGATTGTGCATTGAGAGAGCCCCGCACCTGGCAGCCCAGGTACACTCGTGGTCCGGTTGAGCGAAGCCTTCGATCGCTGTATCGCAGCGCTGATTGGCGTGCGTGGTCATGGCGCTGCCGTGTAATATCGGTCCCTTAGCTGACCACTTTGATAGGGGATCAGCTAAACTGATTCCATCACACTGTGGGTCTAGACACCTGGTGTGGATTCCATCGCCGCAAGCGATTCTGCGCTGCTGCCTACGAATCTGTCGCTCTGAGATCAGCGGCTCGCCATCTGACGCTTCAGCGCGTCCGACGCTGGCCCAAAACCGATACGGCAATCTTCCGCCCTTCACCATTTGCCAGCATGGCGAAACCCATGTCGGTCACCCCCCGTTGGAGTATGGTCCCACCATCCTGCGGATCGCTGCTCCATCTCTCGATGAAATGGCGTATGTCGGCGGCCGTCGGTAGCGTTCCGCAGCCGCCACAGGCGGCCGCGAGCACTCTGAGACTGCTCCAGTCTGCTCTCTCCCCTTCCGGCAGGAGATCAAACAGGTTATCCGGCTGGTCGACCAAGCTTTCATCTGTGCCGCCTTCTGGCAGTAACTGCCTGGCCACCTCGCTCAGCGCGTCGCTCGGTTCTACGTGATCCAGCCCCTCGCGTTCCCGCGCCCTGTTGGCCGCCTGCACGGCCTCTCGCGTCTGCTCGGCGGGGTCCAGCGCAGCCGGCTCCTCATCCGGTGGGAGCCCCGGCGGTTCGCCGGGGCCGGCAAAGGTCTGCACGGCATAAATTGTGCCACTATCGCCGGCGATTCCGAAGCCGAAGTTTTCGAGCCCCTCCGCCAGAACATTCTCGCGGTGTTCGGGGCTGTTCATCCAGCCTTCCTGGAAACGCTCGACTCGGTCCAGGGTAGGTGGAGTCGGACAGCCGGTGCAGGTGGCGATGTTCTCCGCCACCAGTTTCCAGCGGCTACCGCCCTGGTCGCGATAGCGGTCCTGTACGGTCTCGCCCTCGGGAGATACGTGCGCGTAATAATTCCTTTCGAGCATGTCTTCGGCGTGATTCTGCGCCGCCTCATCGAGGAGACCGCTTCTTTCGAGCGGATCGAGGGCATGCTCTTCGCGGGCTTCATTGACCAGCGAAAGGGCGCGGTCGCGGAGCTCTTCCAACTCCACCGCTTCGGTCGGTTGCGGCGCGGCGGATAGCGTCGCGCACAGCGTGAGCATTAGCGGCAAGGCGCGGAGCGCGAGCATCGGACCTTTCCCTCACGAGCGGCGGCACGCTGAAATCTCAGTTGGCGATCGGGCACCTGCCCGCCTAACGCATGGCCTCCTCGACATCCTGGCAGCGCATCCACCATCGCTGGTCGACTGCCGCTTCCCGCAGCTGTTCGACGACGCCTTCGCCCGAGCCCGACAGATCGACCATACAGAGCCTGTCTCCATCGCTTTCCAGAACACTTATGTTCACGTTCCGACAGCCCTCCGGCATGATATCCCCATTGCTGCCCAGAACCTGCTCGAGCTGTTGTTGTTCCGGACAGGCCGGGATGGAGCCTTGGGCCACGGCGGCTGCGGATGTCATGGCGAGAGCCACGATACCGAATAGGATTGAGCGCATCCGGTTGTTCCTCCTTTGCAGAATACAGATTGTCGTGTCCGGACCGGGCACTGATTTGGTGACCCGGCCGGGGCAAGCCGCCGATGCGAGCACCACCCGTAGAGCAGTGCGAACACGCTCCGGATGGAGCGGCAGGTTGCGGATCCTGACCGCTGGCGTGCCTTCACGGCATCGGCGCTAATGCCGGCGGGCGGGTGCCCTTTACGGGCCTGCTGTGCAAGCAGCCGCCCTATGGCAGCATCCGGGCCATCGAGCTGATCGGTGGCCTATAGTCGTACAGCGGTCCGTCAACTTTCGGGGATGCCATGTCGAAAAGCTGCCGTTCCGCTGCCGACCTTAACTAGGTCATTAATAGCCAACTGCCAATTTTCCTGTAAGCCGACATTGGAGCTGCGTCGGAAAGTCGCCGGTGCGGGCAAGCCAGAACTGCGGACCCGCTTACCGCCGGCGTCCCTCATTGAGACGTTCCAGCTTTCCTTTTCGTTTCACGATATTTTTGTAGTCCCACTGGATGACGCGGCATTCTTCGAGCCATAGCCGCAACTGATCGCGATCGATGTCAGCGGGAGTTGCGAAAGCGCTTCCCGGCTGCCCTGAATTTCCCTTCCGCATCCAGGCCTTGGGTCGTGAACGACTGGCCACTCCAGATAACAAGCGAATGCAATTCTTTAGCTTTATGGCGCACGAGCATAAAAAAAACCGAACCAGCATCTTTTGGGATGCCAATAGCATCTTCGGCGGAGAACTCTGTCGTTTCTCACAGATAAGTTCAGCAACCTGTCATAATGCGTTCAGTGAGGCGTCCGTGGTCTTGAAACAAGCGTTCGTTCTGGCGTTGCTCTGAAGCTGGCCTCGTTGCTTGACTATCCTGAAAGTTGCCGTCTTATCCATTGCCGGAACGTCCTAAAAGCCGGGCGGTTCTTGCTGTCTGCCCAGCACAGGTAATAGTGGCGCGTATTCTGTGCTGGCCACCGGTCGTCGCTGAATAATTGCACCAAGCGCTCACTGGTCAAATAAGGCGCAGCATAAACATGGGGCAGCCATGCCACGCCATGCCCGTCAAGCGCCGCAACAAGCGTCAGCGCGCTAGGCAGCCGGGTAATCCGTGTATGAGCTTGATGGGCTACGCCATGATCATCGAACCAATTGGACATCTCGATGTCCCGGTCCTCATCCAGAATCCACGGTAGCTTGGTCAAATCCTGAGGTGTTTGAATGGAAACAGACTCCAGAACCGAAGGCGCCGCCACGACGACATCCCTGCCTTCAAGAAGCCGTTCGCAGTTCACCCCCGGCCAGTTACCGTCACCATGCCGGACAGCGGCATCGAAATCACCTAGTGCGAGATCATGCACTGTCGCATCGGCATTGATGCGCAGATCGATTTCCGGGTGACGCTGCACAAACTCACCAAGGCGTGGCAGCAGCCAATGTTGGGCGAAATGCGGCGTCACGGTGATATTGAGGATGTTTTCGTCGCGCCGAAATTGGTCGATGTCACCGGCAATCGCCCTGAAATTCCTGAGCAGATTTTCGGCCAAGTCTGCGGCTTCCGGCAATATGACCAGACGATTGCCGGAACGGGTGAACAATTTGCGCTGCAAGCGGTCTTCCAAGCCTCGTAGATGCTGACTTACCGCGCCATGCGTCACCTTGAGCGTATCGGCAGCAGCACCGACAGAGCCGGTTTCATGGACCGCCGCGAAAGCGCGAAGGGAATTCAGCGGCAGCCAGACGATATCGTTCCGTTTTGTCATGATAGAAAAACTAACAGCAACGCAGCTTTTCTGACAAGCCTTAAACACCATGAAATGTTAGATTATTTAGGCATATAGACGGAGGTAAAATCAAGATGTCATACAGTTTTTCTAACTATCATGCTGAGAATGTCTCCACCCGTCAGGTTCCTGTTTCCAGCATTGATCAGGAGACAGTTCACCGAATCCGCCACCAGGGACGGATCGAGCGGGCGAAAATTGTTCGTCAGTGCTTTGCAAGATTGAAGCGCATTGTCACGGCAGCTCACTTCGGCGGGGGCATCTCGTGAACCGTCCAGTCAGCGACGTGCAAGCATTTGAAGCCCACGCAACTGACGCCGACCTCGACGATCTTCGCGCGCGGCTGGCCGCGGCGCGGCTGCCGGAGGCCGAGACGGCCTATCGCGCCGCGCCCGACCCTCGCCGATGGGAACAGGGCGTTCCTCTCGCCGACCTCGTCGATGTAGTGAACTACTGGCGCACCGGGTATGATTGGCGCCCGTTCGAGGCGCGCCTTAACCGGATCGGCCAGTTTCGCACGACCATTGACGATCTGGGAATCCACTTCCTGCACCGCCGATCCGCCCGCGCAGACGCCACGCCTCTGATCCTGACGCACGGCTGGCCAGGCAGCATTGCCGAGTTCATCGATGTCATGGACGAGCTGGCAGATCCGAAAGATCCAGACGCTCCAGCGTTCCACGTCGTGGTTCCGTCGCTGCCAGGCTTTGGCTACAGCGACAAGCCGGCCTCCACCGGGTGGGGAATCGAAAAGATCGCGGCCGCATGGGTGGAACTGATGGGAAGGCTCGGCTACACCAAGTTCGCAGCCCACGGCGGCGACTGGGGCGGTGTGATCACCACGATCCTCGGCGGCAGGTTTCCAAATCACGTTCTCGGCATCCACACAACGCTCGCGCAGGCACCGCCAGGGTTGACAACGGACGGGCTGACGGCGGCCGAGCGCAAATGGACCGAGGAAACCCGCGACTTCTGGCGCCACCGCGCAGCGTACGCGAAGCAGCAGGCGACCCGACCGCAGACTATCGGCTACTCGCTCGTCGACTCACCGGTCGGGCTTCTTGCCTGGATCCTCGACAAGTTCGCCGAGTGGACAGATACCGAAGATAGCCCGTTCGAGACGATTTCCAGAGATCGCATTCTTGACGACGTCACCTTGTACTGGCTGACGCGGACCGGTGCATCGGCGGCCCGCATCTACTACGAGAGTCACGGCGGCGTTAACGCGCTCGACCCCGAACTTCGGGTCGATGTCCCGTCAGCAATCAGTATCTATCCCCGCGACATCGAGAAGTGTCCCCGCGCCTGGGCACAGGAGCGGTACCGACAAATCGTCCGATGGAGGTCGCCCGAAACCGGGGGGCATTTCCCGTCGCTGGAGGTTCCCGGGTATTTCGTCAGGGATCTACAAGGAGGCCTGGCGGCAGTACTGGCCGCTAGCGGTAGTTGGTCATGACCTTGTCGACGCTGGCGTTAAGGCGTGAGACTGATCAGCCCCACCCGGCGTGGTCCAGTTTGATTGTTAGTGCATGACCGGCCTGCGGTCCATCGGGACGATGGTTTCCGCGGCCGGTGGGCGGTAACCCAATGCGCTATGATGTGGTCTCTTGAAGTGTTTCCTCCATTGCTCAATCAGGATTTGCGCTTCACGCAGCCCGTAGAGATCTCGCCGTCGAGCAGTTCGTCGCGAAGTCGGGTGGTCCTCCCCCAATGAAGTGGTCCATACAAACAAGGATAAGGCGGATGCCCGTTCTGCGGAAGGCTGAGGTCAGCTCCGAGCGACGGCGTCGAGATCCGGCGCCAGACCGATCTCCTGCCCGGCGCGAGAAGGTCGCAGTCCCATCTGCGAAAGACTACTTCTCCGGCATGAACGCATTCGGCTGAGGGTGGCCTTCTTGATTTCGCTCCCCCATCGCTGATAGAGACAGTCATCCCTTACGTTTTGTCGCTCTGACCGCCGGCCCGGCCGAAAGGTCGCGAGCCGCGTGAGCTTGATATTTGAGGAAATGCCGGACTGCATTGACCGTGAGCACCTGTCGCGGAGGACGCAGAGAGATCGGCTTTGCGGAGGTAGCGCGTGACGACATGGCTGCACGAGCAGCGGCTTGACGCGGCGCACCGGATCGTCCGCGCGAGCGGAGCTTCCAGTGTCCTGGATCTGGGGTGCGGCGATGGCGACCTGCTCGTCCGCCTGGCAACGGAACCGCAGATAGAACGGATCGTCGGCGTCGATCTGTGCGGAGCCTCCCTAAACCGCCTTCGCGCGCGGCTGGACGCATTGACGGAGGAAGCAACGGCAAGGGTCGATCTTGTTCTCGGCTCGATGACCGAGGGCAATTCCAGGCTGACCGGCTTCGACTGCGCCATCCTGATCGAGACGATTGAGCATATCGCACCCGACCGGCTGTCGACCTTGGAACGGGCCATTTTTGCCCGGATGCGCCCGGCGACCGTGGTCGTAACGACGCCGAACGCGGAGTTCAATCCGCTGCTCGGCGTTCCACCCCATAGATTTCGCCACGCCGACCATCGTTTCGAATGGGATCGGGCGAAGTTCCGCCGCTGGGCACGCGGTGTTGCCGCAAGAGGCGGTTATGCCGTCACCTGCAACGACATTGCCGGACGGCATCCCGCCTATGGCGGCGCGAGTCAGATGGCGGTTTTCAAGATCGCCGGCTC
>NZ_JAXQNM010000020.1:0-7603 GCF_034427935.1 Chelativorans sp. M5D2P16
CTTCGACAGGCTCAGGACGGGCCTCGCCCGGCGCAAGCGCCGAATCCGCGGTGGGCTCGGCGCTCTCGTCCACCGTCTCCCCGTCGACGCTGATCTTGAAGGGGATCGACGGCGCATCCGCGGCGCCTTCCGCCTCCGTGTTCGCGCCCACCGGCAGCGCGTGGACGGAGCTGTCATGGGCCGTCTTGCCATCGAGGCCGTCCTCGGCCAGCGCCGGCGGCAGCCCCGCCAGCGCCCCCGCCAGCGCCGTGCACCCGAGGAGAAGAAACCTGCGGTCGAGCAGGCCGCGCGCAGTCAGGTTCACCCTCATTGTCCCGCCTCCACACGCGTCTCGATGTTCAAGGGGTAGGCCCGTTGCCGTTCCCGCCATCGCTCGGTGATCAATTCCTTCATGTGCTCTACGCGCGCTTCGGCCAGCTCCGGATCGCTGCCCGCGTCGATGTAGGTGAGCCGCAGAACCGACCGCTCCCGGCCGAGCACCGCGATCAGCTCGTCGAGGCCGGCCGCCCAGCGCGCGTCGAGCTCCGTCTCGCGCGGCACGAAGGCGGCATCCTGGAGATCCAGACGCACCACCCGGCCGATCGAGGCGCCGAAGTTGAGCTTGGTCATCTTGCCCGCCGTCAGGCGCACCACCCGCGGGTTCTCCGTCGTCAGCCGGTAGCCGGTCGGCAACGTGCGCTCGTCGAGCTTCATGATGAAGTTCGAGCCGATACGGCTGTCCGGCAGGTCGGCGCAGGCGACGTGGAAGCGGCCGTGCGCATCCGTGGTGATCAGCCAGCCCTTGACGGTGGCCACCCGCACGCCGGGAAGCCCCGGCTCGCCCGCGTCCTGGTAGCCGTTGCCGTTCACATCGTCGAACACCTTGCCGATGATGTCGCCGCAGTCGAAGACCGGCTCCACCAGGATCTCCACCACGGCCCGCGCCTCCGGCGCCAGCTGCCGCCCGGCCGCATCCTGCGCGCGGGCCCGGTTGACATGCTCGCCCGGACCGGCCGAGGAGAGCGCCACCAGCCTGAGCCGGATCTCGATCTCGCCATTGCCTTCCAGCGACAGGTTCGCAAAGCGGATCTCGCGGCCGCCCTCAAGAGGCGTCACCTCCACCCCGTCAATCGTCGCCGAGCCTTCCACGAAACGGAACCCGGACGGCACCCGGTCGACCACCGTCAGACCGTCCACCCGCGAGCCCGCATGGTTCGTCACCCGGATCGTGAACGGCGCCTGCTCGCCGCGACGGATGTAGCGCAGATCGGCAAGCTTGACGATGGAGATCTCGCTCGCCGCCGCCGGCAGGGAGAGCACGGTCACGCTCTCTTCCGATTCGACCGGCGTGCCGTTCACCCGCGTGCCGTTCGCATAGCCAACCGCCGTCGCCGTGTTCTCGACAGCGTTCTCGATCCCCGCTGCCGCGTCGATGTCCAGCTCTGCCAGGGTGTAACTGGCGGTAAACTTCCGCTCCTCGCCGGGCTGGAGCGTCGCGGCGGAAGGCGCGAAGTCGGACAGTGTTCCACCGCCATCGATATCGCCGAAGAGCGGCCCATCATCCTGCGGCACGACATCGGACAGCGGCACGTTGCCCGTATTGGTCACCGTGAAGGTGTAGCGGATCGTATCGCCCGGGTTGGCAAAGCCGTTGGCGTCCGAATCCTCGTACGCACCCTCCTTGAGCAAGGTCAGCGCAGGCTTTTGCGGATCAAGCGTCACGCACTGGTCCGATGGGCACTCGGGGTCCGGTCCGCCAGGCTCTCGAATGATGTTTCTAAGGGAGACCGCGTCGTCGGGCAGCGGGTCGATCACCTCGACGACGGCGGTGAGCACGAGCACTCCAGGGTTCGTCCCGTCGTGGCCCGGTACATGAAGCCCTGACCATTCCACGACTCCGCCCGAGCTTTCGCCAGAATGCGCGCCACCATTATCCGCCGAGACGAACACCATGTTCGGGTCGAGAACGTCCTCGATAGCGTAATCGTTGGTTGCGCCGGCTTCGTTCGTCAGGGTGATTTCGTAGGTCAGTTGCTCCCCCGGCTCGGCGATGCCAGCGGTGCTGCCGTCCTCTGACACCAGCCGCTTCACCGGCGTGACGTTGGCGGTGGTGGAAATGTCCACGCATTGCGCGGAGGGGCATTCCGGGTCCGGATCCGTCGGATCGCGCTTGATGATGTTGCGAAGCCTCGTCACGCCCGACGGCAGGGGATCGTCGACCCGGGTAACGACAGTCAGCACCAGCGTGCCTGGCGTGCTGCCGGTCTGCGCCGGGACCGTCAGGCCACTCCAGCGAATCCAGCTGCCCTCGTCCGTGCCGCCGCCGGCATCGACGACGGTGACATTGGAGCCGTATGCGTCGATCAGGCCGTAGTTGGAATGCGCCACGCCCCCCGTATTTGTAAGGGTGATCTCATAGGTGAGATCCTCGCCCGGCTCGGCCATGCCGTCGGTCGAGCCGTTTTCGGCCACGAGAAGCTTTTCAGACGATACATTCGGACCGGTCTGCGTGATCACGCATTCCGGCGGCGTCGGCGTAACCTGGCAATCGATGGTCTCGCCTGGCTCGCGGGCTATATTGGTGAGCTGAGTGACGCCCTTGGCGATCGGCTCGTCCACCCTCACCGTGACCGTCACCACGCGCACGCCGGGATTGGTCCCGTCATGCGCGGGCACGGCGAGCGCCCAGGCCACGTGATCGCCCATCAGTTGGCCGCCATTGTCGGCGCCGGTGAAGGCGGTGTTGGGGTCGAGCAGATCCTGAAGCCGGTAATCCGGGTCGGCGCCGCCCTCATTGGTCACCGTGATGCGGTAGGTGAGTGTCTCACCGGCCTCGGCGACGTTGGCCATTGTGCCGCTCTCGTTTACCAGCTCCTTCAGCTTGCTGATCTGCGGGGCCGCGGACGTCGTCACGCATTGCTGCGGTGTTTGCTGGCAGTCCACTGTCTCGCCCGGCTCGGCGGCGATGTTGGTGAGTTGCACCACGCCTGGATCCAGCGGGTCATCGACTTCCACCACGACGGTCAGGACGCGCTCGCCCGGCGTTGTTCCGTCATGCGCGTCGATGGCAAGCCCGCTCCACGTTACCGTGCCGCCGCTTTCCGTGCCGCCATCCGTGGCGGAGATGAAAGTGGTGTTGGGATCGAGCCGGTCCTCGACCTCGTAACCGGTCACCGGACCGCCCGTATTGGTGAGGGTGATCTCATAGGTGAGCCGCTCTCCGGGCTCGGCCACGCCCGGCCGTGATCCGTCCTCGGAGACGAGGAGCTTCTCCTTGTCGACCACTCCCGGTACCGGGGTGATGACGCATTGCGGCGCCGGGCAATCGGGCACAGGCTCCGTCGGATCGTAGGCGATATTGGTGAGGCGCGACACGCCGCCGGGTATGGGGTCGACCACCGTGACGACCACCTCGAGGGTCAGGATGCCGGGCGTGGAAGGCGTGCCGCCGGGGACCGTCAGGTCCGTCCAGTCCACCTGGCCGCCGGGGCTGCCGCCCGAATGGGCGCCACTGTTGTCCGCCGAGACGAAATTCGTGTTCGGGTCGAGCAGGTCGCGATGGTCGTAGTCCGACGTGGTGCTGCCCGAATTGCGCAGCGTGATCTGGTAGGTGAGCTGCTCGCCGGGTTCGGCAACGCCGGCCGTGCTGCCACTCTCGGCAACGAGCTGCTTCTCGCTTTCGACGAAGGGTGGCGGCGGAAGGACCACGCATTGTGCCGACGGGCAGGGCGGGGGCGGCTCTGTCGGCGTCTTGGCGCTGTTGACCACCTGCTCGCCAGGGGGCAGCGGGTTGATGACCTGCACCACCACCTGAAGCACCATGGTGCCCGGAACACCCCCGTCCTGCGCCGGCACGGTCAGCGTCCACTGCACCTCGTTGCCGGCGAGCGTGCCGCCGTGGGAGGCGCTCTGGAACACGACATTGCCGTCCAGAATGTCGGCGATCTCGTAGTTCGACGCCGTGCCGCCCGTATTGGTGAGCGTGATCTCGTAGGTGAGGAACTCGCCGTCCTGCGGGAAGAGGTCGTCAGCGATGCTCTCGTCGACCAGCGCCTTGTTGATCGAAACGTCGGGCGGGATATCATCGTTGGTGATGGTGCAGACGGCGCTCTGCCCGCTGTCCAGGTTCAGACTGTTGCTGGCCACCGGCGCGCCGCCGTCGATGGCGCAGCGATAGGTGCCGGCCGTGTAGCCGGCCGGACCGGTCTCGCCGAGGGCGTAGCTGCCTGCCGGGACGACCGCATCCGTCACCGCCGGATCGCCCGTCGGGCCGGAGATGTTGGCCGGACCCGATGCCGTCAGGATGAAGTCCTCCACTTCGGCAATGCCGCCATCATTGTTGACGAGCGTTTTGCGCAGCGTCAGCGTCCCCGGCTCGTCATCATTGGTAATCGTGCAGACGGCGACCTGCTCGTTGGCGAGCGTGATCGAGTTGCCGGAAACCGGCGTGCCGCCGTCGACGGTGCAGACATAGTCGCTCGCCGTGTAGCCGGGCTGATTCGTCTCGCTCAGCGTATAGGTGCCGGCGGTCACAGGGACATCCGTCACATCAGCGCTGCCGCTTATGCCGGTGATGGTCTCCGGCCCGTCGGCGCTCAGCGTGAAATCGGCGACCGTCGCAGTGCCGCCATCATCGGTCACGACGTTCTTCTGAAGCGTCAGGAGCGGGGCGGCAACATTGGTGTCGGAGGCGGTGTTGTTGCTCGTGTCGGGATCGGTCATGTCGTCCGGCGATGTGACTGTCGCGGTGTTGGTCAGGCTGCCCGAATAGCTGTTCGGAATACTCATGGTGAGTGTGTAGGTGACGGAGGCGTCCACCGGCAGGTCTGCGGTAGTGTCAATCGCACCAGTGCCATTTGCCGCACCGCACACGCCGCCATTGACTGGGCTGCCACAGGTCCAGTTCGCCTGCGTGATGCCCGCCGGCAGCGAATCGGTAATCTGAGCGCCGGTCACATCGCCCGGCCCGTTGTTGGTGACCACGATGGTGTAGGTGGCATCAAGGCCGGGCGTGTATGTCGTCACGCCATCGTCCTTCGTGATGGAGAGATCCGCCACACCCTGCTCGATCTGGACCTGATAGTCCTCGACCTCACCTGACCCCGCAGCGCCGTTGAAGGCGAGACCGGTCTGGTTTGCCACGCGGAAGCGGGCCAAGGTAGTGCCAACCACAGCGTCCGCAGGCACGGTGACACTGAACGTGTTCGCGCCTGCAACAATCTCGGCATCGATCAGAATCTGGTCGCCGGCCTCGGCAAAGCTGCCATCGCCTGCCCAGTCGATCCAAGCCTGCAGGCGCGTACTCGCACTGACATTGCCGACATCGACCTGTATCTCGGCCGTGCCTTCGGTTTTCATGGTCGGGAGAACAGCGCCGTCCTCGTCATTGGTTCCATTGGCATTGTCGCCTGTCGCGTCCGCATTGGGCTGGCCGTCCACCTCGAAGTCGGGCAGCCCACTGCCGAGATACGGCCCGCCGGCGACGATCGCATGATACGCGCCGTTGCTGGCACGCAGCGTGCTGTAGCTGTCCGGCGCGTCGCCGTAGTCATAGAAGCATTCCGGCAGCACCGGACCGCCCAGGCGGGCCAAGTCGCCGGGGCCGCCATTGTAGTTGAGCGCCGGAGCCGGCGGGTTGTACTGATCGGCTTCCTTGCGCACAATTACCGGGTTGGCGAAGAATGGATCGTTGGCATGACCAAGCTCATCTGTTCCGCGATTCTCCGCGATATTCAGCCGGCAAGCGTCCGCCTGCGGGCTTCCATTGCGAGCAGAGAGATTTTGCGTGAAGGCAGTCCCGACAACTGCGTAGGGTTGGGGAAGCCCGCTGTCGAAGCCGCTGTTCTGGGCAGATATAGGGACATTCGAAACCCAGCCCGCATTCGGATCGAAAACGAGGAACTGCATTTCGCCATAGCCAATGATGCCCATGCCGTTGGCGGCGAAGTCGAGATCGGATACAAACGAAAAGCCGCTCCCGAGGGAGATCGATCCGCCCACGACCTGGCCGGTCGAAGGACTTATCTGGACCACGTCGCCCGACACGCAATCGATGGTCCAGAGACGGCCCAAGCCGTCAAAGGCCGCGCCGGAGATTCTGCGCCCGGTCAGCCAGTTGCCGACATAGGTGAATTCGCCAGTGCTGGTGTTGATGGAGACCAGCCTGGAGCGCATGCTTGTGCCACAGTTCGCCAAATTAATGGGCAAGAACGTGGCATCCGCGGTGTCGTCCACCGCGAAGCCATAAAGCGCGCCAGTAAGGCTCGTTGCAATGCCGTCCACGTACATCCGCCCATCCGCTGCATGGCGCAGATAGGTGCCGTCGCCACCGACCTGGATTTGAGCGTTAGTTGCATCGTTCCAAAGGAACAGGCCCGTGGCGCCCGTTTCCGCATCCGGGGCGCCAGCGCGCGTACGCGTGAAATAAAAGGAGTCCGCGAAGGCCGGGGCCACATCCACAATGGAAGCAAGGCACACAAGCAGAAGCGCCAAGATCCCCCGTTTGAAGCGCGATTCCTCGCGACCGGAACGAGGATTACCGATGCGAGCCCACGCGTCCTCGCCGCAGCCTGCGAATACGGTGTACAGCCACGCCGCACTTCTCACAGGAATTTCCGAAAAATGGCGCGCGACATCGCGCAGCGAAAATGCATTCCGCATGCAAAGGCCCCCTCGAATGACATCACCCGACGGAGGATCGCACTTTCAGTACGCAGACCTGTATCGTACTGCCGAAACGTTGCGCCGGCTTCCCATGAAATCGAACGCGCTGCATCAAAAGCTTCGGCACGACCCCCTGCCGGACAATTCCGACTGGGTCTAAGAAGCACAGTTTTGCGAGGTTGTATTCAGGAAAAAGCTGTGCATTTCAGCATATTACTGATTTTTTCACAAAACTACGGCATCAATGTCATTGGGGCAGCGTTGTCACTATTGTGCAACACGGAGAAGTGCGCGACACATCATGATCGATGTGAAAATATTTATCTTTTCGGCCCGAATCATCGTCGGCATCCTCTGCCGGTATTTGCTCATCGCCGAGGTGAGATGGCTATGGCTTGAGAAGCCCCTCATGGAAGCAACCTGACCATACGGCAGGTCACTTTCGACAAGCAGCCTTTCGGCAAAATCGAGGCGCAGATTGATGAGATATCTGTGTGGTCGCTCTCCGAGCGTCTTGGTGAAGGCGATGATGAAGTGATTGGGTGAATGGTTGCAGAGCGCCGCAAGTTCTCCGACGGACAGTTTGCGGGTAAAGTTTTCGGCCAGGTATTCCTGCATCCTGCGCATTTTGCCCGGACAACCCGCTCTTCGCCATGACTGGTCGTTTCTTGAAGCCTGTGCAATTGCGCAGAAGATGGATACTGAAGAAGGTGATCAGCGAATCGACATAAAGCACGTTCGCCGGCTCGCTTTGCGTCAGCTTAATCTTCAGCAGTTCAGCGACGTGCAGGGCATGCAGATCGAGTGGAGCGACAACACTGCGGGCGCATTTGCTGCATGGTTGCGACCTCGACGGGTGTTCTGATGAATGTCGTCGCGATGCGCCCTTGGGGATCGGAGTTTTTCAATCATGTCGGTCGCCATGTAGATGCCTTTCTGGGCCGCCGCATATCCACCGGGC
>NZ_JAXQNM010000021.1:0-4083 GCF_034427935.1 Chelativorans sp. M5D2P16
CTTCGACAGGCTCAGGACGGGCCTCGCCCGGCGCAAGCGCCGAATCCGCGGTGGGCTCGGCGCTCTCGTCCACCGTCTCCCCGTCGACGCTGATCTTGAAGGGGATCGACGGCGCATCCGCGGCGCCTTCCGCCTCCGTGTTCGCGCCCACCGGCAGCGCGTGGACGGAGCTGTCATGGGCCGTCTTGCCATCGAGGCCGTCCTCGGCCAGCGCCGGCGGCAGCCCCGCCAGCGCCCCCGCCAGCGCCGTGCACCCGAGGAGAAGAAACCTGCGGTCGAGCAGGCCGCGCGCAGTCAGGTTCACCCTCATTGTCCCGCCTCCACACGCGTCTCGATGTTCAAGGGGTAGGCCCGTTGCCGTTCCCGCCATCGCTCGGTGATCAATTCCTTCATGTGCTCTACGCGCGCTTCGGCCAGCTCCGGATCGCTGCCCGCGTCGATGTAGGTGAGCCGCAGAACCGACCGCTCCCGGCCGAGCACCGCGATCAGCTCGTCGAGGCCGGCCGCCCAGCGCGCGTCGAGCTCCGTCTCGCGCGGCACGAAGGCGGCATCCTGGAGATCCAGACGCACCACCCGGCCGATCGAGGCGCCGAAGTTGAGCTTGGTCATCTTGCCCGCCGTCAGGCGCACCACCCGCGGGTTCTCCGTCGTCAGCCGGTAGCCGGTCGGCAACGTGCGCTCGTCGAGCTTCATGATGAAGTTCGAGCCGATACGGCTGTCCGGCAGGTCGGCGCAGGCGACGTGGAAGCGGCCGTGCGCATCCGTGGTGATCAGCCAGCCCTTGACGGTGGCCACCCGCACGCCGGGAAGCCCCGGCTCGCCCGCGTCCTGGTAGCCGTTGCCGTTCACATCGTCGAACACCTTGCCGATGATGTCGCCGCAGTCGAAGACCGGCTCCACCAGGATCTCCACCACGGCCCGCGCCTCCGGCGCCAGCTGCCGCCCGGCCGCATCCTGCGCGCGGGCCCGGTTGACATGCTCGCCCGGACCGGCCGAGGAGAGCGCCACCAGCCTGAGCCGGATCTCGATCTCGCCATTGCCTTCCAGCGACAGGTTCGCAAAGCGGATCTCGCGGCCGCCCTCAAGAGGCGTCACCTCCACCCCGTCAATCGTCGCCGAGCCTTCCACGAAACGGAACCCGGACGGCACCCGGTCGACCACCGTCAGACCGTCCACCCGCGAGCCCGCATGGTTCGTCACCCGGATCGTGAACGGCGCCTGCTCGCCGCGACGGATGTAGCGCAGATCGGCAAGCTTGACGATGGAGATCTCGCTCGCCGCCGCCGGCAGGGAGAGCACGGTCACGCTCTCTTCCGATTCGACCGGCGTGCCGTTCACCCGCGTGCCGTTCGCATAGCCAACCGCCGTCGCCGTGTTCTCGACAGCGTCCGCAACACCTGCACCGCGGTCGACATCCGCCTGCGTCAGCACATAGGATGCCGTGAAGACATGCTCATCGCCCGGTTGCAGCGTGGCGTTTTCCGGCGTGAAGGCCGAAAGCGCGTTTTCACCTGCCTCGCCGGCGAAGGTCGGCCCCTGATCCTGCGGCACCACGTCGGAGAGCGGCACGTTACCCGTGTTGGTCACCGTGAAGCTGTAGGCTATCCTCTCACCGACGCTTGCCGCGCCGTCGCCGTCCGAGTCCTCGAACACGCCGGTCTTCTCCACCGCGAGCTCGGGATTCTGGGGATCGATGAGCACGCAATGGTCGGACGGGCAGTCCGGATCCAGGCCGCCGGGCTCCTTGACGATGTTGCTCAAGGGCCCGTCCGCGTTCAGAGGATCGGCAACCGTCGCCGACACCGTAAGCACCAGCGTCCCGTTTTCGCCGTCGATACGCGCGGGCACCGAGAGCCCCGTCCAATCCACCGCGCCGCCGCCCGGGCTGCCTCCCGAATGTGCGCCGCCATTATCGGCGCCGGCGAAGACCAGGTTCTCGTCGAGAACGTCCTGAATGGCGTAGCTGTCGGTGAACCCGCCTTCATTGGTCAGGGTGATCTCGTAGGTGAGCGTTTCGCTCGCTTCCGCAACGGCGTCGGTCGGACCGCTCTCTCCCACCAGCCGCTTGACGAAGCTGATCGCCGGCGGGGCCACCTCGTGCTCCGTGGAACACGTCGTGCACTCCGGATCGGGATCGCCGCCGCCCGCCACATCGACCGCGTTCGACAGCGCGCCGACGGCCTCATCGTCCACCCTTGCCGTGTAGGTCACCGTATAGGCGCCGGCGGCCGTGCCGGAGGGAAGGGTAAAGGTGCGAGTCTGGTCGCTGCCATCGACCGTAAAGGAACCGGCGTTCGTCACCGCGTCGAAGGTCAAGCCGCCGCTCAGCGTGTCGGTCAGCACCAGATCCTCGGTCGTGGCGGAGCCCGTCACCCTCGCCGTCAGCGTATAGGTGATGGTCTGGCCCGCATCGACCTGTTCTCCGCTCGCCGGGTCGGACGTTTTCTCCGCCGAGATGGCGAGCAGCAACGGGTGCTCGGTCGAGCAGTTGGTGCACTCGGGATCGGGATCGCCGCCGCCGGACGCTGTGACGGAATTGCCCACGGTTCCCGACGCATGGTCGTTTACCGTCGCCGTATATGTGACCGCGTAATCGCCGGCCGCGGTGCCGGCCGGGAGCGTGAAGGTGCGCGCCTGGCCGCTGCCGCCCGCCGCGAAGGGACCGGCATTCGTCACCGCGCCGAAGGTCAGACCGTCATCCAGCGTATCCGCCAGGACAAGGTCCTCGGTCGTCGCGGAGCCCGTCACCGTCGCGCTCAGCGTATAGGTGATCGTCTGCCCCGCCTCGACCTGCGTGCCATCCGCAGGATCGGAGGACTTCTCCGCCGTAATCTCCAGAAGCAGCGGATGTTCGGTCGAACAGTTTTCGCAAGCGCCGGTGCTGGCCGTCACCTGGTTGCCGACCGTTCCGGCAGCCTGATCGTTTACGGTCGCCGTGTAGGTCACCGTGTAAGTGCCTGCCGACGTCCCCTGCGGAAGCGTGAAGGTGCGGGTCTGGCCGCTGCCGCCGGTCGTGAAGGAGCCGGTATCCGTCACCGCGTCGAAGGTCAGCCCGTCGTCCAGCGTGTCGGTCAGCACGATATCTTCGATCGCGGCCGAACCGGTGATGGTCGTCACAAGCGTGTAGGTGATCGTGTCGCCGGCCTGGACCTGCGTTCCGTCAGCCGGATCGGCGGTTTTCTCGGTCACGACGTCCAGGAGCAGGGAATGCTCGGTCGCACAATTCGTGCATTCCGGATCCGGATCGCCGCCGCCCGAGGCCGTGACGGAATTGCCCACGGTCGCGGCAGCCTGGTCGTTCACCGTCGCCGTATAGTTCACGCTGTAGATGCCCGCCGGCGTATCCGCCGGAAGCGTGAAGGTGCGGGTCTGCCCGCTGCCGCCGGCCGTGAAGGAGCCGGCATTCGTCACCGCGCCGAAGGTGAGGCCCGCGTCAAGCGTGTCCGTCAGGACCAGCGGCTCGGTCGTCGCGGACCCCGTCACCGTCGCCGTCAGCGTGTAGGTGATCGTCTGGCCCGCCTCGACCTGTCTTCCGTCGACCGGATCGGAGGTCTTCTCCGCCGATATCTCCAGAAGAAGCGGATGCTCGGTCGTGCAGTTGGCGCATTCGGGGTCCGGATCGCCGCCCCCGGTCGGCTCGACCGCGTTGCCGACCGTGCCGGAGGCCTGGTCGTTCACCGTCGCCGTGTAACTCACAGTGTAGGTGCCGGCGGGCGTGTTCGCCGGGAGCATGAAGGTTCGCGTTTGGCCGCTGCCGCCCGCCGTGAAGGGACCGGCGTCCGTCACCACGCCGAAGGTCAGGCCGCCGTCCAGCGTATCGGTCAGGACCAGATCCTCGGTTGTCGCGGACCCCGTCACCGTCGCCGCCAGCGTATAGGTGATCGTCTCGCCGGCTTCGACCTGCTCGCCATTGGCCGGGTTTGACGTCTTCTGCGCGGTGATATCGAGGAGCAGCGGATGTTCGGTCGTGCAGTTGGCGCATTCGGGGTCCGGGTCGCCGCCCCCGGTCGGCTCGACCGCGTTGCCGACCGTGCCGGAGGCCTGGCCGTTCACCGTCGCCGTGTAGCTCACAGTGTAGGTGCC
>NZ_JAXQNM010000022.1:0-18671 GCF_034427935.1 Chelativorans sp. M5D2P16
TCGCGGATGGCGAAGCGCAGGCGCTCCTCCATGGCGATCGGCACGATCAGCTCCACGTCCATCGTCACATTGTCGCCCGGCATCACCATCTCCGTGCCTTCCGGAAGCGAACACACGCCCGTCACATCCGTCGTGCGGAAGTAGAACTGCGGACGGTAGTTCGTGAAGAACGGCGTGTGGCGACCGCCCTCCTCCTTCGTCAGGATGTAGGCCTCCGCCTTGAACTTCGTGTGCGGCGTCACCGAGCCCGGCTTGGCCAGAACCTGGCCGCGCTCGACGCCCTCGCGCTCCACACCGCGCAGAAGCGCGCCGATGTTGTCGCCCGCCTGCCCCTGGTCCAGGAGCTTGCGGAACATCTCCACGCCCGTGCACGTCGTCTTCGACGTCGGCCGGATGCCGACGATCTCGATCTCGTCGCCGACCTTGATCACCCCGCGCTCGACGCGGCCCGTCACAACCGTGCCGCGGCCCGAAATCGAGAACACGTCCTCGATCGGCATCAGGAACGGCTGGTCGATCGGACGCTCCGGCGTCGGGATGTACGCGTCCACCTGCTTCATCAGCTCGCGGACCGCATCCTCGCCGATCTCCTTGTTCGAATCCTCGAGCGCGGCAAGCGCCGAGCCCTTGACGATCGGAATGTCGTCGCCCGGAAACTCGTAGGCCGACAGAAGCTCGCGAACCTCAAGCTCGACAAGCTCCAGAAGCTCCGGATCGTCAACCTGGTCCACCTTGTTCAGAAACACCACGATCGCCGGAACGCCAACCTGGCGCGCCAGAAGAATGTGCTCGCGCGTCTGCGGCATCGGCCCGTCCGCCGCCGAAACAACCAGGATCGCGCCGTCCATCTGCGCCGCGCCCGTGATCATGTTCTTCACGTAGTCCGCGTGCCCCGGGCAGTCGACGTGCGCGTAGTGCCGCGCATCCGTCTCGTACTCGACATGCGCCGTCGAAATCGTGATCCCGCGCGCCTTCTCCTCAGGCGCCGCGTCAATCTGATCATAGGCCCGGAAGTCGCCGAAATACTTCGTGATCGCTGCCGTCAGCGTCGTCTTCCCGTGGTCAACGTGACCAACCGTCCCGATGTTCACATGCGGCTTCGTGCGCTCGAATTTACCTTTGGCCATGTGAGGTCTCCGTTATTTTCCGCCTTTTCAGGCCTTTCCTTCCCGTGAGGTCGCCCGACCGGATCACGCGAACTTCTTTTGGATCTCCTGCGCCACCGCGCTGGGAACCGGCTCGTAGTGGTCGAACTGCATCGTGTACTGGGCACGGCCCTGGGACATCGAGCGCAGATTGTCGACATATTTGAACATGTTGGCGAGCGGCACCATGGCGTTGACCACGGTGGCGATGCCGCGCGCCTCGGTGCCCTGAATCTGCCCGCGGCGGGAGTTCAGGTCGCCGATGACGTCGCCCATATAGTCTTCCGGCGTCACGACCTCGACCTTCATGATCGGTTCGAGAAGCTGCGCGCCCGCTTTCTGCGCACCTTCGCGGAAGGCTGCCCGGGCGGCGATCTCGAAGGCGAGCACCGAAGAGTCGACATCGTGGTAGGCGCCGTCCACCAGCGTGGCCTTCACGCCCAGCATCGGAAAGCCCGCGACCGGCCCGGAGGACAGGACGCTCTCGATGCCCTTCTGCACACCGGGGATGTACTCCTTCGGCACGGAGCCGCCGACGATCTTGGATTCGAAAACGAAATCCTCGCCTTCCGGATTGGGCTCGAACACCAGCTTGACGCGGGCGAACTGGCCCGAACCACCGGTCTGCTTCTTGTGGGTATAATCCACCTCGGCCGCCTGCGTGATGGTCTCGCGATAAGCCACCTGCGGGGCGCCGACATTGGCCTCGACCTTGAACTCGCGCTTCATGCGATCGATGATGATGTCGAGGTGAAGCTCGCCCATCCCGAAGATGCGCGTCTGGCCCGACTCCTCGTCGCTTTTGACGCGGAAGGAGGGGTCCTCGGCGGCGAGACGGTTCAGCGCCAGCGACATCTTCTCCTGGTCGGCCTTGGTCTTCGGCTCAACCGCGATCTCGATGACCGGATCGGGGAACTCCATGCGCTCCAGAACGACCGGCTTCAGCGGGTCGCACAGCGTGTCGCCCGTCGTCGTCTCCTTGAGGCCGGCCAGCGCCACGATGTCGCCGGCGTAAGCCACATCGAGGTCGGAACGCGAATTGGAGTGCATCTGCAGCATGCGGCCGATGCGCTCGCGCTTGTCCTTCACCGTGTTCGCCAGCGACACGCCCTTGTTGAGAACGCCGGAATAGATGCGGCAGAAGGTCAGCGAGCCGACAAAGGGATCGTTCATGATCTTGAAGGCGAGCATGGAGAGCGGCTCGTCGTCGGACGACTTGCGCGCCACTTCCGTCTCGGTCTTCGGGTCGATGCCCTTGATGGGCGGAACTTCGATAGGCGAAGGCAGGAAGTCGACCACCGCGTCGAGCAGCGGCTGCACGCCCTTGTTCTTGAAGGCGGAGCCGCAGAACATGGGGAAGAACTGAACGTTGATCGTGCCCTTGCGGATCAGCGCACGCAGCTCGTCGTTGGACGGCATCTCGCCCTCGAGATAGCGCTCCATCGCGCCCTCGTCGATCTCGACCGCCGTCTCGACGAGCTTCTCGCGATACTCTTCGGCCTGCGCCTTGAGATCATCGGGAATCTCCAGGATGTCCCAGGCTGCACCCAGGTTCTCCGAACGCCAGACCAGCGCCTTCATCTCGATGAGATCGACCACGCCGGCGAAATCGCTCTCGGCACCGATGGGCAGCTGCATGACGAGCGGGGTTGCGCCAAGCCGCGTCTTGACCATTTCGGCAGAGCGGAAGAAGTCGGCGCCGATCTTGTCCATCTTGTTGCAGAAGATCATGCGCGGGACATGATACTTGTCTGCCTGACGCCAAACGGTCTCGGTCTGCGGCTCTACGCCGGCATTGGCGTCGAGCAGCGCGATCGCACCGTCGAGCACGCGCAGCGAACGCTCGACCTCGATGGTGAAGTCGACGTGCCCGGGCGTGTCGATGATGTTGAAGCGGCGCTTCTTGCCGTCGCGGCCTTCCCAGAAGGTGGTGGTGGCAGCCGAGGTGATCGTGATGCCCCGCTCCTGCTCCTGCTCCATCCAGTCCATGGTGGCCGCGCCGTCATGGACTTCGCCGATCTTGTGCGACTTGCCCGTGTAGAACAGGACGCGCTCGGTCGTCGTCGTCTTGCCGGCGTCGATATGCGCCATGATACCGAAATTGCGGTAATCTTCGATTTTGTAGTCGCGGGCCATGTCAGCTCACCTCTTCAGTCCGGCGCCCAGGCGTTACCAGCGATAGTGCGAGAACGCACGGTTGGCCTCGGCCATCTTGTGCGTGTCCTCGCGCTTCTTCACAGCCGTGCCGCGATTGTTCGACGCATCCATCAACTCGCCCGAAAGGCGTTCGACCATCGTCGTCTCGTTACGGTTGCGCGCAGCCGCGATCAGCCAGCGGATCGCCAGTGCCTGGCGGCGCTCCGGACGCACGTCGACCGGTACCTGGTAAGTCGCGCCACCCACGCGCCGCGAGCGGACCTCGAGGTGCGGCGAGACGTTTTCCAGCGCCTGATGAAAGACCGCCACCGGCTCCTGCTTGGTCTTGTCATGGACCTGATCGAGCGCGCCGTAAACGATCCGCTCGGCGACGGACTTCTTACCGTCAAGCATGATGGCGTTCATGAACTTGGTCACAACCATGTCCCCAAACTTCGGGTCCGGGTTGATCTCACGCTTTTCTGCACGGTGACGTCGGGACATCTTCTTCGTCTCTCACCTTCATGGCCCGGCGCCACATAAAAAGCGCCGAAGCCGGGAAACCCTTACTTCGGACGCTTGGCGCCATACTTGGAGCGGCGCTGCTTGCGGCTTTTCACACCCTGCGTGTCGAGCACGCCGCGGATGATGTGATAGCGCACGCCGGGCAGATCCTTCACGCGGCCGCCGCGGATCATCACCACGGAGTGTTCCTGAAGGTTATGCCCCTCGCCCGGAATGTAGCCGATCACTTCGAAGCCATTGGCGAGCCGGATCTTCGCCACCTTGCGCATGGCCGAGTTCGGCTTCTTCGGCGACGTCGTATAGACGCGCGTACAAACACCCCGCTTCTGCGGGTTGGCCTGCATGGCCGGCACCTTGTTACGCTTCACCGGCGCCTTGCGCGGCTTGTTGATCAGCTGGTTTACGGTCGGCATCAAACCTTCCCTTTTTACAATCTCGTGCCTCAGACCCAGGTCCGCTCACGCGAACGGTCTTCCATACGTAAATTCGGGCACCAAAACCGCTCGCCCGCGGTCCTGCCCGAATACATGCAGAGGAAGCGGCTCACCGCTTCATGCCCCGGAAGTCTGTCGCTCGTTAAAACGAACCCTGTTTGAGGCCAGCTCCGGCGCGCGTCGCTCCGGAAGGAAAAGCCTCACATCGGCTCAGACGCGGCGGGTAATACGCGCAACGCGGGCCACCGTCAACCCCGGACCGGCCATTATCTTGCATTGCCCGGCAGATAGACCCCGGCGCACCGTCGCAAACGATCATCCAGCGCCGATATAGGAGGTACCCACCGCGTTTTCCAGGCCTTGCCCTGTCCCTGCGGCGGCATAAATGCGACATTGAAGCGGTGTATCGCGCAGTGCGCCGAAGAGATGGAACAGGAACACGCGATGAACGACAATGAGGAACGGCCCGTGACGATCATCACCGGGCGGGTCTGGCGCGAATCGGGCGCCGCCAGCGAGGGCGTGCACGTGATGCTCGTCGCGCCGGACGACGATTCGGCGGTGCGCATGGCGCTGGAAGCGCTGGCACAGGAGGGATATGCCGAAGCCGAGCTCGACCAGATCGGCGAAATGGAAGGAGCGCCCGACGAGGAGCCGCACCTTTCCGCCTGGCAAGGCGCCACGGAAGGCGAGATTGCCGTGGTGACCTTCGACGAGCCGGAATAAACTGGCCGCCGATCCTTCAGCAGAAAAAGAAAGCCGCCGGGTCTCCCCGGCGGCTTTTTGCATTGGGTCCGGAAAAGCGGCCGGTTACTCGGCCGGCTGTCCCGACATGTCGGCAAGCGCCCGGTCCATCTCCGAGCCGGACTCCTTGCGCTGCTCGTCGAGGATGAGATCGTCGCGCGAGCGGGCGATGCGCCGGATTTGGGTCATCGCGCCGCCCGTGCCGGCCGGGATGAGGCGGCCGACGATCACGTTCTCCTTCAGGCCCTGCAGCGTGTCGATCTTGCCCGCCACGGCGGCCTCGGTCAGCACACGCGTCGTCTCCTGGAAGGAGGCGGCGGAGATGAAGGAAGGCGTCTGCAGCGAAGCCTTGGTGATGCCGAGCAGCACCGGCTGGCCCTCCGCAGGCTTCTTGCCCTCCTCGACCAGGCGGTCATTGACCTCGTCGAACTCGACCTCATCCACGTGGTCGCCGGGGATGTAGGTCGAATCGCCCTGAGCGGTGATCTCGATCTTCTGCAGCATCTGGCGGACGATCACCTCGATGTGCTTGTCGTTGATCAACACGCCCTGCAGCCGGTAGACCTCCTGGATCTCGTTGACGAGGTAGGAGGCCAGCGCCTCCACGCCCTTGATCGCCAGGATGTCGTGCGGTGCCGGATTGCCGTCGAGGATGAAGTCGCCCTTCTCGATGACGTCGCCGTCCTGAAGGTGGAACGGCTTGCCCTTCGGGATGAGATACTCCACCGGCTCCAACGTCGAGTCGTGCGGCTCGATGACGATGCGGCGCTTGTTCTTGTAGTCGCGGCCGAAACGTACCGTGCCGTCGATCTCGGCGATGATGGCGTGGTCCTTCGGACGCCGCGCTTCGAAGAGCTCGGCCACCCGCGGCAGACCGCCGGTGATGTCCTTGGTGCGCGCGCTCTCGGTCGGAATACGGGCGATCACGTCGCCGGGCTTCACCTTGGCGCCCGGCTCGGTCGACAGCACCGCCTCGACAGAGAGCAGGAAGCGCGCTTCACCGCCGCGGGCAAGCTTGGCGACCTTGCCGTTGGAGTCGAGGATCGTGATGGCCGGCTTCAGGTCCGAGCCGCGCGGCGTGGACCGCCAGTCGACGACCTCGCGCTTGGTGATGCCGGTCGACTCGTCGGTCGCCTCCTGCACCGACACGCCGTCCACCAGGTCCTCGAACGCCACCGTGCCTTCCACCTCGGTGAGCATGGGACGCGTGTACGGGTCCCACTCGGCAATCCGCTGGCCGCGCTTCACCTTATCGCCGTCGTCGACATAGATACGGGCGCCGTAGGTCATGCGATGCGAGGCGCGCTCGTTGCCCCCCTCATCCAGGATCAGCACCGCCATGTTGCGGCCCATAACGACCAGATGGCCGTCGGAGTTGCGCACCACGTTGCGGTTGCGGATCTTGACCGTGCCCTCGAAGGAGGCCTCGAGGAAGGACTGATCGACCACCTGCGCCGTGCCGCCCATGTGGAAGGTGCGCATGGTGAGCTGGGTACCCGGCTCGCCGATCGACTGGGCGGCGATGACGCCGACCGCCTCGCCGATATTGACCGGCGTGCCGCGCGCCAGATCGCGCCCGTAGCAGACCGCGCAGACACCGTTGCGCACCTCGCAGGTAAGCGCAGAGCGGATGCGCACCGTCTGGATGCCGGCGGCCTCGATGGCTTCCACGTCGCGCTCGTCGATGAGGCGCCCGGCGGACACGATCACCTCGTCCGTCGCCGGATCAACCACGTCCTCGAGAGCGGTGCGGCCCAGCACTCGCTGGCCGATGGATGCCACCACCTGACCGGCATCGACGATGGGCTGCATGGTGAGGCCCTTGTCAGTGCCGCAGTCGGAAACCGTGACGATGCAGTCCTGCGCCACGTCGACGAGACGGCGGGTCAGATAGCCGGAGTTGGCCGTCTTGAGCGCCGTGTCGGCAAGACCCTTGCGCGCGCCATGGGTGGAGTTGAAGTACTCCATCACGGTCAGGCCTTCCTTGAAGTTCGAGATGATCGGCGTCTCGATGATGGAGCCGTCCGGACGCGCCATCAGGCCGCGCATGCCGGCAAGCTGGCGCATCTGCGCCGGCGAGCCGCGGGCGCCCGAATGGGACATCATGTAGATCGAGTTCATCGGCTTCTGCCGCTCGTTCTCATCGAACTCGATCGCCTTGATGCGCTTCATCATCTCGTCGGCGACCTTCTCGGAACACTTGGCCCACGCGTCGACGACCTTGTTGTACTTCTCGCCCTGGGTGATCAGGCCGTCATTGTACTGCTGCTCGTATTCCTTGGCGAGCGCCTCGGTCTCGGCGATCAGCTTCTCCTTGCTGTCGGGGATCAGCATGTCGTCCTTGCCGAAGGAGATGCCGGCCTTGCACGCCTGGCCGAAACCGAGCGCCATGATCCGGTCGCAGAAGATCACCGTCTCCTTCTGCCCGCAGTGCCGATAGACCGTGTCGATCATCTTGGAGATGTTCTTCTTGGTCAGCTCCTGGTTGCAGATGTCGAACGGCACGTTCGGGTTCTTCGGCAGAAGCTCGCCTACGATCATGCGGCCCGGCGTCGTCTCGTGGATCTCGGAGACCGGCTTGCCCTCATGATCGACGGTCTTGAAGCGGCCCTTGATCTTGGTGTGCAGCGTGACGACCTTGTTTTCGAGCGCATGGTGCAGCTCGCCCATATCGGCGAACACCATCCCCTCGCCCGGCTCGTTCTGATTCATGATGGACAGGTAATAGAGTCCGAGAACCATGTCCTGCGACGGCACGATGATCGGTGCGCCGGAGGCCGGGTGCAGGATGTTGTTGGTCGACATCATGAGCACGCGCGCCTCGAGCTGGGCCTCCAGCGACAAGGGCACGTGCACAGCCATCTGATCGCCGTCGAAGTCGGCATTGAAGGCGGTGCAGACCAGCGGGTGAAGCTGGATCGCCTTGCCTTCGATCAGCGTGGGTTCGAACGCCTGGATGCCGAGGCGGTGCAGCGTCGGCGCACGATTCAGAAGCACCGGGTGCTCGCGGATCACCTCGTCGAGGATGTCCCAGACCTCCGGACGCTCCTTCTCGACCAGCTTCTTCGCCTGCTTGACGGTGGACGAATAGCCCTTGGCATCGAGACGGGCGTAGATGAAGGGCTTGAACAGTTCCAGCGCCATCTTCTTCGGCAGGCCGCACTGGTGCAGCTTGAGCTCGGGGCCCGTCACGATCACGGAGCGGCCGGAATAGTCGACGCGCTTGCCGAGCAGGTTCTGGCGGAAGCGGCCCTGCTTGCCCTTCAGCATATCCGACAGCGACTTCAGCGGACGCTTGTTGGCGCCGGTGATCACGCGGCCGCGGCGGCCGTTGTCGAACAGCGCGTCGACGGCCTCCTGCAGCATGCGCTTCTCGTTGCGGATGATGATGCCCGGCGCCCTGAGCTCGATCAGCCGCTTCAGACGATTGTTGCGGTTGATGACACGGCGGTAGAGGTCGTTCAAATCCGACGTCGCGAAGCGGCCGCCGTCAAGCGGCACCAGCGGGCGAAGGTCCGGCGGGATCACCGGGACGACCTTCATGATCATCCATTCCGGACGGTTGCCGGATTCCAGGAAGTTCTCCACCACCTTGAGCCGCTTCAGAAGCTTCTTCTGCTTCAGCTCGGACGTGGTCGAAGCGAGATCGGAGCGCAGATCACCGGCGATCTTTTCGAGGTCCATCGCCTCGAGCAGGTGATGGATCGCCTCGGCGCCGATCATGGCGGTGAAGGAATCCTCGCCATACTCGTCGACGGCCATCATGTACTCCTCTTCGGAGAGGAGTTGATTTTCCTTGAGCGCCGTCAGGCCCGGCTCGGTCACGATGTAGTTCTCGAAGTAGAGAACCCGCTCGATGTCCTTGAGCGTCATGTCGAGCAGCGTGCCGATGCGGGAAGGCAGCGACTTCAAAAACCAGATATGGGCGACCGGAGCGGCCAGTTCGATGTGGCCCATGCGTTCGCGACGCACGCGCGAGAGCGTGACCTCGACGCCGCACTTCTCGCAGATGACGCCCTTGTACTTCATGCGCTTGTACTTGCCGCACAGGCACTCGTAGTCCTTGATGGGACCGAAAATGCGCGCGCAGAACAGGCCGTCGCGCTCCGGCTTGAAGGTGCGGTAGTTGATCGTCTCTGGCTTCTTGATCTCGCCGTAGGACCAGGACAGGATCTTTTCCGGGCTGGCCAGCGAAATCCGGATGGAATCGAAGGTCTGTGCCGGCGCCTGAGGGTTGAACAGGTTCATGACCTCTTGGTTCATGCCGATCTCCTTTGCGGGGCCACATCGCCCCTTGAATCTCTTGCGGTCCCGGCGGGCTTCTCGTGGCGACGGCACCTCGTGCCGTTTTATCGCCGCCCCGCCTTCACCTGGCGCGNCCTCCGCGGCGCGCTTCATTCCGTCACTCGGCTGCTTCGGGCAGCTGGGTCGGCGGCGGCGAGTCGAGCCGCGAATTCTCCAGCTCCACGTTGAGGCCGAGCGAACGCATCTCCTTGACCAGGACGTTGAAGCTCTCCGGAATACCCGCCTCGAAGGTGTCGTCGCCGCGCACGATGGCCTCGTAGACCTTGGTGCGGCCGGCCACGTCGTCCGATTTGACGGTGAGCATCTCCTGCAGCGTGTAAGCGGCGCCGTAGGCTTCCAGAGCCCAGACCTCCATCTCGCCGAAGCGCTGACCGCCGAACTGCGCCTTGCCGCCCAGCGGCTGCTGGGTGACGAGCGAGTACGGGCCGATGGAGCGGGCGTGGATCTTGTCGTCCACCAGGTGGTGCAGCTTGAGCATGTATATGTAGCCCACCGTCACCTGACGATCGAACGACTCGCCCGTGCGTCCGTCGTAGAGCGTCGCCTGGCCGCTCGACTCGAGGCCCGCCTCCTCCAGCATCTTGTTGATGTCGGATTCGTGCGCGCCGTCGAAGACGGGCGTGGCGATCGACACGCCGCGGCGCATCTGCTCGCCGAGCTGGATCACGCTTTCGTCGTCATATTCGCGGACAGGCTCGTTGCGCTCATTGTCCGGGATCAGCTTCTCGATCGTCGACCGGAGCGGCTTGATGTCGCTATTCTCCTTGTAGGCTTCGATCATTTCACCGATCTGGCGGCCCATGCCCGCGCAGGCCCAGCCGAGATGCGTCTCCAGGATCTGGCCGACATTCATGCGGCTCGGCACACCCAGCGGGTTCAAGACGATGTCCACATGCGTGCCGTCCTCGAGGAACGGCATGTCCTCGACGGGCACGATCTTCGAGACGACACCCTTGTTGCCGTGCCGGCCGGCCATCTTGTCTCCCGGCTGCATCTTGCGCTTCACGGCGACGAAGACCTTGACCATCTTCATCACGCCGGGCGGCATTTCGTCGCCGCGCTGCACCTTCTCGACCTTGTCCATGAAGCGGCTTTCCAGCGCCCCCTTGGACTCGTCGTACTGAGCGCGCAAGCTCTCCAGCTCGCTCTGCAGCTTCTCGTCGTCGACGGCGAACTGCCACCATTGCGAACGGGGATACTCGTCAAGAAGTTCCGCCGTAAGCGTCGCGCCCTTCTTGAAGCCCTTCGGTCCCGCGATCGCATCCTTCCCGATAAGCATCTCGGACAGGCGCGCATAGACGTTGCGGTCGAGGATCGACTGCTCGTCGTCGCGGTCCTTGGCCAGGCGCTCGATCTCCTCGCGCTCGATGGCCATGGCGCGCTCGTCCTTCTCCACGCCATGGCGGTTGAAGACGCGCACCTCGACCACCGTTCCGTAGGTACCGGGCGGCATGCGCATGGAGGTATCGCGCACGTCCGATGCCTTCTCGCCGAAGATGGCGCGCAGCAGCTTCTCCTCCGGCGTCATCGGGCTTTCGCCCTTCGGCGTGATCTTGCCGACCAGGATGTCGCCCGGCTGAACCTCGGCGCCGATATAGACGATGCCGGCCTCGTCGAGGTTCTTCAGCGCCTCTTCCGAAACGTTCGGAATGTCGCGCGTGATCTCCTCCGGCCCGAGCTTGGTGTCGCGCGCCATGACCTCAAACTCCTCGATATGGATCGAGGTGAAGACGTCGTCACGCACGATGCGCTCGGAAAGCAGGATGGAGTCCTCGTAGTTGTAGCCGTTCCAGGGCATGAAGGCGACGAGCACGTTGCGGCCGAGCGCCAGATCGCCGAGATCCGTCGACGGGCCGTCGGCGATGATGTCGCCCTTGTTGATCTGGTCGCCGATACGCACCAGCGGCCGCTGGTTGATGCAGGTGTTCTGGTTCGAACGCTGAAACTTCTGCAGCCGGTAGATGTCGACGCCCGACTGGGAGGCATCCACGTCCTCCGTCGCGCGGATGACGATACGCGTCGCGTCCACCTGGTCGACGATGCCGGTGCGGCGCGCGGCGATGGCCGCCCCGGAGTCGCGCGCCACCACCGGCTCCATGCCGGTGCCGACGAACGGCGCCTCGGCACGCACCAGCGGCACGGCCTGACGCTGCATGTTCGAGCCCATCAGCGCGCGGTTGGCGTCGTCATTCTCCAGGAACGGGATGAGTGCTGCGGCAACCGAGACGAGCTGCTTCGGCGAGACGTCCATCAGGTCGACGTTCTCACGTGGCGCGAGCATCACCTCGCCGGCGTGGCGGCAGACGACGAACTCGTCGGCGAACCGCCCGTCCTCGTCGATCTGCGCGTTGGCCTGGGCCACATAGTGCTTGGCCTCCTCCATCGCCGACAGGTAGATGACGTCCTCGGACACCTTGCCGTCCACGATCTTGCGGTACGGCGTCTCGATGAAGCCGTACTTGTTCACACGCGCGAAGGTGGCGAGCGAGTTGATCAGGCCGATGTTCGGGCCTTCCGGCGTCTCGATCGGGCAGATGCGGCCGTAATGCGTGGGATGCACGTCGCGCACCTCGAAGCCCGCCCGTTCACGGGTCAGACCGCCCGGGCCGAGCGCCGACAGGCGCCGCTTGTGGGTGATCTCCGACAGCGGGTTCGTCTGGTCCATGAACTGCGAGAGCTGCGAGGAGCCGAAGAACTCGCGCACGGCCGCCGCCGCCGGCTTGGCGTTGATCAGATCCTGCGGCATGACCGTGTCGATCTCGATCGACGACATGCGCTCCTTGATGGCGCGCTCCATGCGCAGGAGGCCGACGCGGTACTGGTTCTCCATCAATTCGCCGACGGAGCGCACGCGGCGGTTGCCGAGATTGTCGATGTCGTCGATCTCGCCCTTGCCGTCGCGCAGTTCGACCAAGGTCTTGACCACGGCGACGATGTCTTCCTTGCGCAGGACGCGCACCGTGTCCTCGGCGTCGAGCTCCAGGCGCATGTTCATCTTCACCCGCCCGACGGCCGAAAGGTCGTAGCGCTCGGGATCGAAGAACAGCGAGTGGAACATGGCCTCCGCCGTCTCCAGCGTCGGCGGCTCGCCCGGGCGCATGACCCGGTAGATGTCGAACAGGGCATCCTGCCGGCTCTCGTTCTTGTCGGCCACAAGCGTGTTGCGGATGTAGCCGCCGATATTGACGTGGTCGATATCGAGGAAGTGCACCTCGTCGACCTCCGCCTCCATGAGCACCTTCAGGGTCTTCTCGTCGATCTCGTCGCCTGCTTCGAGGAAGATCTCGCCCGTTGCCATATTGACGATGTCCTCGGCGAGATAGTTGCCGAGCAGATCGTCTTCCGTCGCACGGATCGCCTTCAGGCCCTTGTCTGCGAGCTGGCGCGCCTGCCGGGCGGTGATCTTCTTGCCCGCCTCCACGACGACCTCACCGGAATCGGCGTCGATGATGTCGGACGTCGCCTTCATGCCCCGGAAACGCTCTGTGGAGAACGGAACGCGCCAGTTGTCGCCGTCGCGGATATAGGTCAGCTTGTTGTAGAAGGTCGACAGGATCTCCTCGCTGTCCATGCCGAGCGCCATCAACAGCGACGTGGCTGGAAGCTTGCGCCGCCGGTCGATGCGCGCATAGACGATGTCCTTGGCGTCGAACTCGATGTCGAGCCAGGAACCGCGATAGGGAATGACGCGCGCCGCAAAGAGCAGCTTGCCGGACGAGTGGGACTTGCCCTTGTCGTGATCGAAGAAGACGCCCGGCGAACGGTGCATCTGCGAAACGATCACACGCTCCGTGCCGTTGACGATGAAGGTGCCGTTGTCCGTCATGAGCGGCATGTCGCCCATGTAGACGTCCTGCTCCTTGATGTCCTTGATGGATTTGGAACCCGTATCCTCGTCCACGTCGAAGACGATCAGGCGCAGCGTCACCTTCAGCGGCGCCGCATAGGTGAGATCGCGCTGCCGGCACTCCTCGACATCGAACTTCGGCGCCTCGAACTCGTAGCTGACGAATTCGAGCATCGCCGTGCCGGCGAAATCCTGGATCGGGAACACCGACTTGAAAACCGCCTGCAGCCCCTCGTCGGGCCGCCCGCCCCGCGGTTCCTCAACCATGAGAAACTGATCATAGGATGCTTTCTGAACCTCGATGAGGTTCGGCATCTCCGCAACTTCCGGAATCTTCCCGAAAAACTTGCGTACGCGCCTGCGACCGTTGAAAGTCTGGGTCTGGGCCATCGTCGCTCCTTGCCTGCCGCTTACCTGCCAATATGGGCCGCCCTCCTGCGCCTGTCGAAGGGACGTCCAATCCAAACGGATGAAAACCCGTTTCCTGAAAGCCGGTTTCCGGCCTTCAGGAAAAAGGTTTTCCTGACTTCAGCCTCGCTCCGGACCGCGGACGGTATCCGTCCGCGGTCCAAAGGCGATGCTGCTACTTCAGCTCGACCTTGGCGCCGGCTCCCTCGAGCTGCGCCTTGATCTTGTCGGCCTCGTCCTTCGCCACGCCTTCCTTGACCGCCTTCGGCGCGGCCTCGACCAGGTCCTTGGCCTCCTTCAGGCCGAGGCCGGTGATGGCGCGCACTTCCTTGATCACGTTGATCTTCTGTGCGCCGGCATCGGCCAGGACGACGTCGAACTCGGTCTTTTCCTCGGCCGCCTCGGCGGGCGCCGCCGCACCGCCGGCAGCGGCCACGGCTACGGGCGCCGCCGCGGAGACGCCCCACTTTTCTTCCAGCATCTTCGAAAGCTCAGCCGCCTCGAGGACGGTGAGGCTCGAAAGGTCATCAACGATCTTCGCAAGATCAGCCATTGTTCATTTCCTTACATGTTCGAACTGTGTTGTTGGTCAAAAACGGCCTCACGCCGCCTCGTCCTTCCGGGCATAGGCGCCGACGACCCGGGCCACTTGGCCCGCCGGTGCGTTGACGACCTGCGCGATCCGGGTTGCCGGCGTCGAGATCATGCCGACGATCTTCGCTCTCAACTCGTCCAGCGACGGCAGCGAGGCAAGTGCCTTCACGCCGTCGGCGTCGAGTGCAGTCGCGCCCATCACGCCGCCGAGAATGACAAGCTTGTCGTTCCCCTTGGCGAAATCGTTGGCGACCTTCGGAGCGACAACCGGATCGTCCGAATAGGCAATCAGCGTCTGCCCCTCGAAGAGGGACTGAATGCCTTCGGACTGGGTGCCCTGAAGAGCGATCTTGGCGAGGCGGTTCTTCGCGACCTTCACCGTTCCGCCCGCTTGACGCATCTTCGACCTGAGGTCGTTCATCTGCGCGACGGTCAGGCCGGTGTAATGCGCCACGACGACGGACCCGGTGCTTTCGAACACCTGGTTCAGACCCGCGACGAATTCGCGCTTTTCCGCTCTGTCCACAGCCTTTCTCCAGTTGGCGGCGCCCTTGTCAGGGCCTTCCGCCGGTTTGCCTTTTGCCGGCCGGGCCACCCACGATTGCGGATCACCCGAACGACGCTCGAGGATCCTGCCCCCTTTCGCCATGCCGGAAACCGGCGACGGACAAAAGGCCAACACGGTTCGAACCTTTCACAGGCTGCCTTGCGGCATGCCTTTGTCGGCTCTTCCCCGTCTCATGCAGGCCCTGAAGAGGAATTAAGGCGAGCCACCTGCAATCTCGGACAGGATTGCCGGAAGTTTCCCTCCGGCTTCCGGGCCGTTTCCGACCCGGAATGGATGCGCCGGGGAGATGCCTCCCCGGCTTCATTTCACGACGCTGACAAGGTCGAGGCGTCGATCTTGAGCCCCGGCCCCATGGTCGAGGTGAGCGCCACGCGCTTCACGTAATTGCCCTTGGCGCCCGCCGGCTTGGCCTTGATCACCGCATCGGCGAAGGCGCGCACGTTCTCGGCGATGGCGTTGGCGTCGAAGGAGACCTTGCCGACGCCGGCATGCACGATGCCCGCCTTCTCGACGCGGAACTCGACGGCGCCGCCCTTGGAGGCCTTCACCGCGGCGGCAACGTCGGCGGTGACCGTGCCCACCTTCGGGTTCGGCATCAGCCCGCGCGGACCGAGCACCTTGCCCAGGCGACCAACCAGCGGCATCATGTCGGGCGTGGCGATGCAGCGGTCGAAATTGATCTCGCCCTTCTGCACGGCCTCGACCAGATCCTCGGCACCGACCAGATCGGCGCCGGCGGCCTTCGCCTCGTCGGCCTTGTCGCCCTTGGCGAACACCGCCACGCGCACGGTGCGGCCAGTGCCGTTCGGCAGGTTGACCACGCCGCGCACCATCTGGTCGGCATGACGCGGATCGACGCCGAGATTCATCGCCACTTCGATCGTCTCGTCGAACTTGGCGTTCGCCCGCTCCTTCAAGAGGCTCACCGCCTCCTCGAGCGCATACTGCTTGTTGCGGTCGAGGCCCTCGCGGCTCTGGGCCACGCGCTTGGAAAGTTTCGTCGCCATATCGTCAGCCCACCACTTCCAGGCCCATGGAGCGGGCCGAGCCTTCGACCATGCGCACCGCGGCATCCACGTCGTACGCGTTCAGATCCTTCATCTTCGCCTCGGCGATCTGGCGCACCTTGTCGCGCGAGATCTTCGCGACGGTCTGCTTGCCGGGCTCCTTGGCGCCGGACTTCAGCTTCGCTTCCTTCTTCAGGAAGAAGCTCACCGGCGGCGTCTTCATGGTGAAGGTGAAGGACTTGTCCTGGTAGTAGGTGATCACCACCGGGATGGGCGAGCCCTTCTCCATCTCCTGGGTCTGCGCGTTGAACGCCTTGCAGAACTCCATGATGTTGATGCCGCGCTGACCAAGCGCCGGCCCGATCGGCGGCGACGGCGTCGCCGACCCCGCGGGGACCTGGAGCTTGAGCTGGCCTGCGATCTTCTTAGCCATCTCTCATCTGCCTTTCCTGATGCCGGAAATTCCGGCGGTTGCAGTTCGGTGGTGCGGAACGGGCGGCCGGCTACGCCGCCTTTCCTTCCACCCGTTTGTTCCGGAAACCGGAACCCCGGTCAGCCCTTCTCGACCTGACCGAATTCCAGATCGACGGGCACCGCGCGCCCGAAGATTGAGACCTCCACCTTGAGCCGCGAGCGCTCCTCGTCCACTTCCTGCACGAAGCCGTTGAAGGAAGCGAACGGGCCGTCGGAGACGCGTACCTGCTCGCCGATTTCGAAGGTAACGGAAGGCTTCGGCCGCTCCACACCTTCTTGAACCTGCACCAGGATGCGCTCGGCTTCCGCTTCCGTGATCGGCACCGGACGCGAGTCGCCCAGGAACCCGGTCACCTTCGGCGTGTTCTTGATCAGGCTGAAAACGGGATCCGTCAGATTGGCCTTGACCAGCACATAACCGGGGAAGAACTTGCGCTCGGCATCGACCTTGCGGCCGCGGCGCACTTCGACGACCTTCTCGGTCGGCACCACCACCTGCTCGATGTTATCCGACAGCCCCTTCTGGCGTGCCTGCTCCTCGATCGATTCGGCAACCTTCTTCTCGAAATTCGAATAGGCGTGGACGATGTACCACCGCGCAGTCATCTCAAAAATTCTCCCTGTGCCGCCGCTGTCAGACGCCGATCTGCAAGATCAGTTCGATGGCCCACGCCATCACTTGGTCGGCGGCGAAAAAGAACAGCGCGGCCAAGGCAACAAAGGCGAGCACCATGACGGTGGAAATCAGGGTTTCGCGCCGCGAAGGCCACGTCACCTTCGCGGTCTCGGCCCGCACCTGCTGCAAAAAGGTGAAAGGATTTGTGGTCTTCGCCGCCATCTGCCGCTCTTTTTAATATTTCTTGAGCACCCGGGAATCCGGACTCTATTCGTCCCGGCCCGACCCGGGAATTGCCTGGTTCCGGCGCGAATCGCCACCTATCTCCAGACACACGACAAAGGCGCGTAAAGCCTCATCCAGGCTCCACGCACCGTCCGTCTACGGCCCTACATAGTTCCGAATTCGCATTCACGCAAGTGTCTTTATCCGGACGCACTTGACATGCTGGCAGGGGCAGAGGGGCTCGAACCCCCGACCTGCGGTTTTGGAGACCGCCGCTCTACCAACTGAGCTATACCCCTATCCGGCCTGCAGCCCGCCCGACGCTTCTAATGCCTGACCACGCAGGCTTCAAGCATAATCCCGTCGAATCGGTGTCCGCCTGTCCAGATATGCATCCGGCGGCATGATTGCGACATCGCCGCCGGATTTCGGCCGGCGGCAGGGTCCACGCCCTGCCCGCCTTTCCTTTACTCGGTGATTGCGGCGACGATGCCGGCGCCGACGGTGCGGCCGCCCTCGCGGATGGCGAAGCGCAGGCGCTCCTCCATGGCGATCGGCACGATCAGCTCCACGTCCATCGTCACATTGTCGCCCGGCATCACCATCTCCGTGCCTTCCGGAAGCGAACACACGCCCGTCACATCCGTCGTGCGGAAGTAGAACTGCGGACGGTAGTTCGTGAAGAACGGCGTGTGGCGACCGCCCTCCTCCTTCGTCAGGATGTAGGCCTCCGCCTTGAACTTCGTGTGCGGCGTCACCGAGCCCGGCTTGGCCAGAACCTGGCCGCGCTCGACGCCCTCGCGCTCCACACCGCGCAGAAGCGCGCCGATGTTGTCGCCCGCCTGCCCCTGGTCCAGGAGCTTGCGGAACATCTCCACGCCCGTGCACGTCGTCTTCGACGTCGGCCGGATGCCGACGATCTCGATCTCGTCGCCGACCTTGATCACCCCGCGCTCGACGCGGCCCGTCACAACCGTGCCGCGGCCCGAAATCGAGAACACGTCCTCGATCGGCATCAGGAACGGCTGGTCGATCGGACGCTCCGGCGTCGGGATGTACGCGTCCACCTGCTTCATCAGCTCGCGGACCGCATCCTCGCCGATCTCCTTGTTCGAATCCTCGAGCGCGGCAAGCGCCGAGCCCTTGACGATCGGAATGTCGTCGCCCGGAAACTCGTAGGCCGACAGAAGCTCGCGAACCTCAAGCTCGACAAGCTCCAGAAGCTCCGGATCGTCAACCTGGTCCACCTTGTTCAGAAACACCACGATCGCCGGAACGCCAACCTGGCGCGCCAGAAGAATGTGCTCGCGCGTCTGCGGCATCGGCCCGTCCGCCGCCGAAACAACCAGGATCGCGCCGTCCATCTGCGCCGCGCCCGTGATCATGTTCTTCACGTAGTCCGCGTGCCCCGGGCAGTCGACGTGCGCGTAGTGCCGCGCATCCGTCTCGTACTCGACATGCGCCGTCGAAATCGTGATCCCGCGCGCCTTCTCCTCAGGCGCCGCGTCAATCTGATCATAGGCCCGGAAGTCGCCGAAATACTTCGTGATCGCTGCCGTCAGCGTCGTCTTCCCGTGGTCAACGTGACCAACCGTCCCGATGTTCACATGCGGCTTCGTGCGCTCGAATTTACCTTTGGCCAT
>NZ_JAXQNM010000023.1:0-122797 GCF_034427935.1 Chelativorans sp. M5D2P16
ATGGCCAAAGGTAAATTCGAGCGCACGAAGCCGCATGTGAACATCGGGACGGTTGGTCACGTTGACCACGGGAAGACGACGCTGACGGCAGCGATCACGAAGTATTTCGGCGACTTCCGGGCCTATGATCAGATTGACGCGGCGCCTGAGGAGAAGGCGCGCGGGATCACGATTTCGACGGCGCATGTCGAGTACGAGACGGATGCGCGGCACTACGCGCACGTCGACTGCCCGGGGCACGCGGACTACGTGAAGAACATGATCACGGGCGCGGCGCAGATGGACGGCGCGATCCTGGTTGTTTCGGCGGCGGACGGGCCGATGCCGCAGACGCGCGAGCACATTCTTCTGGCGCGCCAGGTTGGCGTTCCGGCGATCGTGGTGTTTCTGAACAAGGTGGACCAGGTTGACGATCCGGAGCTTCTGGAGCTTGTCGAGCTTGAGGTTCGCGAGCTTCTGTCGGCCTACGAGTTTCCGGGCGACGACATTCCGATCGTCAAGGGCTCGGCGCTTGCCGCGCTCGAGGATTCGAACAAGGAGATCGGCGAGGATGCGGTCCGCGAGCTGATGAAGCAGGTGGACGCGTACATCCCGACGCCGGAGCGTCCGATCGACCAGCCGTTCCTGATGCCGATCGAGGACGTGTTCTCGATTTCGGGCCGCGGCACGGTTGTGACGGGCCGCGTCGAGCGCGGGGTGATCAAGGTCGGCGACGAGATCGAGATCGTCGGCATCCGGCCGACGTCGAAGACGACGTGCACGGGCGTGGAGATGTTCCGCAAGCTCCTGGACCAGGGGCAGGCGGGCGACAACATCGGCGCGCTTCTGCGCGGTGTGGAGCGCGAGGGCGTCGAGCGCGGCCAGGTTCTGGCCAAGCCGGGCTCGGTGACGCCGCACACGAAGTTCAAGGCGGAGGCCTACATCCTGACGAAGGAGGAGGGCGGTCGCCACACGCCGTTCTTCACGAACTACCGTCCGCAGTTCTACTTCCGCACGACGGATGTGACGGGCGTGTGTTCGCTTCCGGAAGGCACGGAGATGGTGATGCCGGGCGACAATGTGACGATGGACGTGGAGCTGATCGTGCCGATCGCCATGGAGGAGCGCCTGCGCTTCGCCATCCGCGAAGGCGGCCGCACCGTCGGCGCCGGCATCGTCGCCGCAATCACCGAGTAAACGGGCAAGCATCCGGCGCGGCGCGGGTGACCCGCGCCGCGGTCCAACAAGGAACTGAGAGATGAACGGACAGAATATCCGGATCCGCCTCAAGGCGTTCGACCACCGGGTGCTCGACGCCTCCACACGCGAGATCGTGTCCACGGCAAAGCGCACCGGCGCAAATGTCCGTGGCCCCGTCCCGCTGCCGACGCGGATCGAGAAATTCACGGTGAACCGCTCGCCGCATATCGACAAGAAGAGCCGCGAGCAGTTCGAGATGCGGACCCACAAGCGTCTTCTGGATATCGTGGATCCGACGCCGCAGACGGTGGACGCGCTGATGAAGCTGGATCTCGCCGCGGGTGTCGACGTCGAGATCAAGTTGTAGGCGGAAGACAAGGTAGGACCCCGCGCCGGGCCGAGAGCGGCCGGGCGACGGGAAGCCTGAAAGGAAATCGAACCGATGCGTTCAGGTGTTATTGCACAGAAGATCGGGATGACGCGGGTCTACAACGAGGCGGGCGAGCACATCCCCGTCACGGTGCTGCGCATGGAGAATTGCCAGGTCGTGGCCCAGCGCACCGAGGAGAAGAACGGCTATACCGCCGTTCAGCTCGGCGTGGGGCTGGCCAAGGTGAAGAACACCCCGAAGCCGCTGCGCGGCCACTTCGCCGCCGCTCATGTCGAGCCCAAGTCCAAGCTGGCCGAGTTCCGGGTGTCGCCGGACAATCTGCTCGACGTGGGAGCGGAGATCACGGCCGATCACTTCGTCGCCGGCCAGAAGGTCGATGTGACGGGGACCTCGATCGGCAAGGGCTTCCAGGGTGTCATGAAGCGCCACAATTTCGGCGGCGGTCGTGCCACGCACGGCAATTCGGTCTCGCACCGCGCACACGGCTCGACCGGCCAGCGGCAGGATCCCGGAAAGGTGTTCAAGGGCAAGAAGATGGCCGGCCACATGGGTGCCCGGCGTGTCACGAGCCAGAACCTGGAAGTGGTTTCCACCGATACCGAGCGCGGCCTCATTCTGGTCCGCGGCGCCGTTCCGGGCTCCAAGGGTGCATGGATCATGGTGCGTGACGCGGTGAAGGCGCCGCTTCCGGATAACGCGCCGCAGCCCGGCGCCATTCGTGCCGCTGCGCAGAACGATGCCGTCAAGGCCGAAGGCGCCGCCAGCGAGGGGGCAGAATAATGGATCTCAAGGTAACGACCCTTGCGGGCAAGGATGCCGGGAAGCTGAAGCTTTCCGATGCCATCTTCGGACTGGATCCGCGTGAGGACATTCTGCATCGTGTCGTGCGCTGGCAGCTCGCCAAGCGCCAGCAGGGCACGCACAAGACAAAGGGCCGCGCGGAGATCGCGCGTACCGGCGCCAAGATGTATCGCCAGAAGGGCACCGGCCGCGCCCGCCACTCCTCGGCGCGTGTGCCGCAGTTCCGCGGTGGCGGCAAGGCGCATGGTCCGGTCGTGCGCAGTCATGCTCATGAACTGCCGAAGAAGGTGCGGGCGCTCGGCCTGAAGCATGCGCTTTCGGCCAAGGCCAGGGCGGACGACATCATCGTCATCGACGAGTTGGCGCTCGCGGACGGCAAGACGAAGGCGCTGGTGGAGAACTTCGCCAAGCTCGGTCTCGACAACGCGCTCATGGTGGGCGGGGCCGAGATCGACGCCGGCTTCAAGCGCGCGGCGGCGAACATTCCCAATATCGACGTGCTGCCGATTCAGGGCATCAACGTCTACGACATTCTGCGCCGCGGGAAGCTGGTGCTTTCCAAGGCCGCGGTCGAGGCCCTCGAGGAGCGGTTCAAATGACGGATCTTCGCCACTACGACGTGATCGTCAGCCCGGCGGTCACGGAGAAAACGACATTGGCCGCGGAGAACAACCAGGTGGTCTTCAACGTGGCACGCAAGGCCACGAAGCCCGAGATCAAGGCGGCGGTGGAAGCGCTGTTCAACGTCAAGGTCAAGGGCGTCAACACGCTTGTGCGCAAGGGCAAGGTGAAGCGTTTTCGCGGCACCATCGGTCGGCAGAGCGACGTCAAGAAGGCGGTCGTCACCCTGGCCGAGGGCCATTCGATCGACATCGCGACGGGTCTTTGAGAGGCCGCGAGGATTTAGGATATGGCACTCAAGAACTATAAACCGGTCACGCCGGGCCAGCGCCAGCTGGTGATCGTCGACCGCTCAGGCCTTTACAAGGGCAAGCCGGTGAAGGGGCTGACCGTTGGCCTCACCGCCAAGGGTGGGCGCAACAATACCGGCCGCATCACCGCGCGGTTCCAGGGCGGCGGTCACAAGCGGGCCTACCGGCTGATCGATTTCAAGCGCCGCAAGTTCGACGTTTCCGGCGTCGTCGAGCGGCTGGAATACGATCCCAACCGGACGGGCTTCATCGCGCTCGTACGCTATGATGACGGCGAGCTGTCCTACATCCTGGCCCCGCAGCGGCTTTCTGTGGGCGATCGCGTCATCTCCTCGGAGAGGAGCGTCGACGTGAAGCCGGGCAATGCCATGCCGCTGGCGGTCATGCCCGTCGGCACCATCGTCCACAATGTGGAGATGAAGCCGGGCAAGGGCGGCCAGATCGCACGTTCCGCCGGTGCCTACGCGCAGCTCGTGGGCCGCGACCAGGGCAGGGCAATCCTGCGCCTGAACTCCGGCGAGCAGCGCCTCGTCCCGGGTGGATGCCTGGCCACCGTCGGCGCCGTGTCGAACCCCGACCACGGCAATGTCAGCCTCGGCAAGGCGGGCCGCAAGCGCTGGATGGGCAAGCGCCCGCACAACCGCGGCGTGACCATGAACCCGGTCGATCACCCGCATGGCGGCGGTGAAGGCCGCACCTCGGGCGGCCGTCATCCGGTGTCGCCCTGGGGCAAGCCCACCAAGGGCATGAAGACGCGGTCCAACAAGGCGACCGACAAGTTCATCATGCGCTCGCGTCATCAGCGCAAGAAGTAAGGAAAGGTAGGGAACCGTGACCCGATCAGTCTGGAAAGGCCCCTTCGTCGACGGCTACCTGCTGAAGAAGGCCGACAAGTCGCGCGAAAGCGGGCGCAAGGAGGTCATCAGGACCTGGAGCCGCCGCTCCACCATCCTGCCTCAGTTCGTGGGGCTGACCTTCGGCGTCTACAACGGCCAGAAGCATATTCCGGTGCTCGTGTCGGAAGAGATGGTGGGCCACAAGTTGGGTGAATTCGCTCCGACCCGCACCTATTACGGCCACGGGGCGGACAAGAAGGCAAAGAGGAAGTAACCATGGGCAAGGCCAAAGCGCCACGCAGGCTCAAGGACAACGAGGCGCGTGCCGTTCTGCGCACCATTCGCGTCAGCCCGCAGAAGCTGAACCTCGTTGCGGCGATGATCCGCGGCAAGAAGGTCTCGAATGCGCTCGCCGACCTGGAGTTCTCGCGCAAGCGTATCGCCGGCACCGTCAGGAAGACGCTGGAATCGGCGATCGCCAATGCCGAGAACAACCACGACCTCGACGTGGACGCGCTCGTGGTGGCGGAGGCCTATGTCGGAAAGTCGATCGTCATGAAGCGCTTCCATGCGCGTGGCCGCGGCCGCGCCAACCGTATCGAGAAGCCCTTCTCGAACCTGACGATCGTGGTTCGAGAAGTCGAAGAGCAAGTGGAGGCCGCCTGATGGGCCAGAAAGTCAACGCAACCGGTCTCCGGCTCGGCATCAACCGCACCTGGGATTCGCGCTGGTTCGCGGACAACGCGGAATACGGGAATCTGATGCACGAGGATGTGAAGATCCGCGACTACATCCTGAAGGAGCTCAAGCAGGCGGCGATTTCCAAGGTCGTCATCGAGCGTCCGCACAAGAAGTGCCGCGTGACCATTCACTCGGCGCGCCCGGGGCTGATCATCGGCAAGAAGGGCGCCGACATCGAGAAGCTGCGCCGCAAGATCTCACAGATGACGAATGCCGAGACGCATTTGAACATCGTCGAGGTGCGCAAGCCGGAGATCGACGCGACGCTGATCGCCCAGTCGATTGCCCAGCAGCTCGAGCGCCGCGTTGCCTTCCGCCGTGCCATGAAGCGGGCCATGCAGTCGGCCCTGCGGCTCGGCGCCGAGGGCATCCGTATCCAGTGCGGCGGGCGCCTGGGCGGTGCGGAGATCGCGCGTGTCGAGCGCTATCACGAAGGCCGCGTTCCGCTGCACACGCTGCGGGCGGACATCGATTACGGCACGGCCGAGGCGAAGACCGCCTACGGAATCTGCGGCGTGAAGGTGTGGGTCTTCAAGGGCGAAATCATGGAGCACGATCCCATGGCGTCGGAACGCCGTGCGGTCGAAGGCGAACAGGGCGGCGGCCGTCGCCGCGAGAACGCCTGACGGAATGGAGTAGAAGATGCTGCAGCCAAAGCGCACGAAGTTCCGCAAACAGTTCAAGGGGCGTATCCACGGTATCGCCAAGGGCGGAACGGAGCTGAACTTCGGTTCCTACGGCCTCAAGGCGATGGAGCCGGAGCGCGTCACCGCGCGCCAGATCGAGGCCGCCCGCCGCGCCATCACGCGTTTCATGAAGCGCCAGGGGCGCGTCTGGATCCGCATCTTCCCCGATGTGCCGGTCACCTCCAAGCCGACCGAGGTGCGCATGGGTAAGGGCAAGGGCTCGGTCGATTACTGGGCGTGCCGGGTGAAGCCGGGGCGCGTCATGTTCGAGATCGACGGCGTCTCCGACGAGATAGCGCGCGAGGCGTTGCGTCTGGGCGCAGCCAAGCTCCCGGTCAAGACGCGCTTCATCCAGCGCATCGCAGAGTAGGAGATGACGTCATGAAGGCCGCAGACGTGAGGGCGATGACGCCCGACCAGCTCGACGACGAGTTGGCCAAGTTGAAGAAGGAACAGTTCAACCTCCGTTTCCAGAAGGCGACGGGGCAGTTGGAGAAAACCGCGCGGGTCAAGCATGTTCGCCGTGACATTGCGCGCATCAAGACAATTGCCGCTGATAAAGCGGCCGGCAAGAAGGCCTGAGGACGAAGATGCCAAAGCGCGTTTTGCAAGGCACCGTGGTAAGCGACAAGAGCGACAAGACGATCGTCGTCCGTGTCGAGCGGCGGTTCGCCCATCCGCTCCTGAAGAAGACGGTGCGCCGCTCCAAGCGGTACAAGGCACATGACGAGAACAATGCGTGCAAGGTCGGCGACACGGTGCTGATCCAGGAGACGCGCCCGATTTCGAAGGAAAAGTGCTGGATCGTCGTGAACGAAGCCCAGGCACAATAACGGTTGGAAGAATCGGAAGGCAGCCGGCCTTCCGGAAAAGAATAGAAGGCGGCCAGTCATGATACAGATGCAAACAAACCTCGACGTGGCGGATAACTCGGGCGCCCGTCGTGTCATGTGCATCAAAGTGCTCGGCGGCTCGAAGCGGAAATATGCCTCGGTGGGGGACGTGATCGTCGTCTCCGTGAAGGAGGCCATCCCGCGCGGCCGGGTGAAGAAGGGCGACGTGATGAAGGCGGTGGTCGTGCGCACGGCGAAGGACATTCGCCGTTCCGACGGCAGCGTCATTCGTTTCGACAACAATGCGGCCGTTCTTGTCGACAATAAGCGAGAGCCGGTGGGCACGCGTATCTTCGGACCGGTTCCGCGCGAACTGCGCGCCAGGAACCACATGAAGATCATCTCCCTGGCGCCGGAAGTGCTCTGAAGGAGGCCGGAAATGCAGAAGATCAAAAAGGGCGACAAGGTCGTCGTGCTGGCCGGCCGCGACAAGGGTCGTACCGGTGAAATTTTGAAGATGATGCCGAAGGAAGAGAAGGCGCTGGTTCGCGGCGTCAATATCGTGCGCCGGCATCAGAAGCAGTCCGCGCAGTCCGAAGGCGGCATCATTACCAAGGAAGCGCCGATTCACGTGTCGAATCTGGCGCTGGCCGACCCCAAGGACGGCAAGCCGACCCGCGTCGGTTTCCGCCTCCAGGAGGACGGTAAGAAGCTGCGCGTGGCGAAGCGCTCGGGAGAATTGATCGATGGCTAAGGCAGATTACCAGCCGCGCTTTAAGAAGCAGTACGAGGAGGTCGTGCGCAAAGAACTGCTCGACACCTTCAAGTACAAGAACGAGATGCAGGTCCCGCGCATCGACAAGGTCGTCATCAACATGGGTGTCGGCGAGGCGACGGGCGACTCCAAGAAGCCGACGATCGCCGCCGAGGATTTGGCCCTGATCGCCGGCCAGAAGCCGGTCATCACGCGGGCGCGCAAGTCCATCGCCGGCTTCAAGGTGCGCGAGGGTATGCCGCTCGGCGCCAAGGTGACGCTGCGCGGTGAGCGCATGTACGAGTTCCTGGACCGGCTCGTGAACGTGGCGCTGCCGCGGGTGCGCGATTTCCGCGGCCTGAGCCCGAAGAGCTTTGACGGCCACGGCAACTTCGCCATGGGCGTGAAGGAGCACATCGTGTTCCCCGAGATCAATTACGACAAGGTCGACCAGATCTGGGGAATGGACATCATCGTCTGTACGACCGCCGAGACCGACGAGGAAGCACGCGCCCTTCTGAAGGCGTTCAACTTCCCCTTCCGGCAGTAACGGCAGGCGAGCACAAGGAAGATTCCAAATGGCAAAAGTTAGCGCAGTCGAGAAGAACAAGAGGCGCCGGAAGATGGTGGATCGCTACGCTGCCAAGCGTGCGGCGTTGAAGGCCATCATCAAGGACCAGCAGCAGCCGATGGAGGAGCGCTTCAAGGCGCAGCTCCAACTCGCCGAGCTCCCGCGCAACTCTTCGAAGACGCGTATCCGCAATCGTTGCGAGATCACCGGTCGTCCGCGGGCCTACTACCGCAAGCTGCGGCTGTCGCGTATCGCGCTTCGGGAGATGGGCAATAGCGGCCTCATCCCGGGCCTTGTGAAGTCGAGCTGGTGAGAGGGGTCGAGAGATGTCCATGAACGATCCACTTGGCGATATGCTGACCCGCATCCGCAATGCTATCGGCCGCAAGAAGACGACCGTCTCCACGCCCGCCTCGCGGCTGCGCAGCCGGGTGCTCGATGTGCTGAAGTCCGAGGGCTACATTCGCGATTACAGCGAGATCGACTACGGCAACGGCAAGTCCGAGCTGGAGATCGAGCTGAAGTATTTCGAGGGCGCCCCGGTTATTCGCGAGATCGCCCGCGTTTCGAAGCCGGGCCGGCGGGTCTATGTTTCGGTCAGGTCGATTCCGCAGGTCGCCAACGGCCTCGGCATCGCCATCCTGTCCACGCCGAAGGGCGTGATGGCCGACCACGAGGCGCGCGAGCAGAATGTCGGCGGAGAGGTTCTCTGCCAGATCTTCTGATCCCGCGGAGCTCTGAGATTAGAACGAGGACAAGATTCCATGTCTCGTATAGGTAAGAAACCGGTTCCGCTTCCCGAGGGCGTGACGGCGCAAGTCGAGGGCCAGACGGTCAAGGCCAAGGGGCCCAAGGGCGAACTGACATTCGTCGTCAACGACGAGGTGCTGGTGAAGCTCGAAGATGGCGCGATCGCGGTTGATCCGCGCGACCAGTCGAAGGTGGCCCGCTCGAAGTGGGGCATGTCGCGTACGCAGATCGCCAACATCGTCAATGGCGTGAAGGACGGCTTCGAGAAGCGGCTTGAGATCAACGGTGTCGGCTACCGCGCGGCGATGCAGGGCAAGAAGCTGCAGCTTTCGCTGGGCTACAGCCACGATGTCAACTACGAGGCGCCGGAAGGTATCACCATTACGGTGCCCAAGCCGACGGAGATCGTGGTCAGCGGCATCGACAAGCAGGTCGTCGGCCAGGTTGCGGCGGAGATCCGTGAGTTCCGTGGCCCCGAGCCCTACAAGGGCAAGGGCGTGAAATACGCGGGTGAAACCATCATCCGCAAGGAAGGCAAGAAGAAGTAGGGAACGCGATCATGGTGTCGAAGGTATCCGTTACGCGGCGCGCCGGGCGCGTTCGCCGGAAGGTCAAGGCTGTTGCGAACGGACGGCCGCGGCTTTCCGTCTATCGCTCGTCGAAGAACATCTATGCGCAGGTGATCGACGACGTGAAGGGCCACACGCTGGCTGCCGCCTCCACGCTCGAGAAAGACTTGCGGGGCAAGCTGAAGACCGGCGCCGACGTATCGGCGGCGACCGAGATCGGTAAGCTGATCGCCGAGCGTGCCAAGAAGGCCGGGGTCGAGAACGTCGTTTTCGACCGCGGCGCCTATCTGTATCACGGCCGCGTCAAGGCGCTGGCCGACGCCGCCCGCGAGGGTGGGCTGAGCTTCTAACCGCCGCCGGACGCCCGTTTGCGTCCGGCACATAACTCAACCCCGTGCTACCGGAAAAGAACAAGGACAAGGACAATGGCACAAGGCCGCAGGGACGACCGCCGCGATCGCGATGAGCGCGACAGCGAGTTCGTCGACAAGCTCGTTCACATCAACCGCGTTGCCAAGGTGGTCAAGGGTGGCCGCCGCTTCGGCTTCGCCGCACTCGTCGTCGTCGGCGACCAGAAGGGCCGCGTCGGTTTCGGCCACGGCAAGGCCCGCGAGGTGCCGGAGGCGATCCGCAAGGCGACCGAGGCGGCCAAGCGCGACATGATCTTCGTGCCGCTCAGAGCCGGCCGCACCCTGCATCACGACGTGGACGGTCGCCACGGCGCGGGCCGCGTCCATCTGCGCGCCGCCAAGCCCGGTACCGGGATCATTGCCGGCGGCCCCATGCGCGCCGTCTTCGAAATGCTCGGGGTGCAGGACGTGGTCGCCAAGTCGCTCGGCTCCGCGAACCCCTACAACATGGTGCGCGCTACCTTCGATGCGCTGAAGAACCAGATGCATCCGAAGGACATCGCCGCCCATCGCGGCATCAAGTATTCGACCCTGCAGGCCCGCCGCGGTGCGGTGGCGGCCGGCGCGGAAGAGTAGGCGCCCGCGGTTCTTGTGAGGAATGACGAAGATGGCTGAGAAGAAGAAGGGCAAGACGATCACGGTCGTGCAGACCGGTAGCCCTATCCGCCGCCCCGGCGACCAGCGCGCAACGCTGATCGGTCTCGGGCTCAACAAGATGCACCGGCGTTCGACACTGGAGGACACCCCTTCCGTGCGCGGCATGATCGCCAAGGTCGGGCACCTCGTGCGCGTCGTGGACGAGGCCTGAGGGACCCGAGGAGAGCAGCGATGAAACTCAACGAACTCAGGGACATGGAAGGTGCCACCCATTCGCGCAAGCGTGTTGGGCGCGGCATCGGTTCGGGCACCGGCAAGACCGGCGGTCGCGGCGTGAAGGGGCAGAAGTCGCGCTCGGGCGTGGCCATCAAGGGCTTCGAGGGCGGGCAGATGCCGCTCTACCGGCGCCTGCCGAAGCGCGGTTTCAAGAATATCTTCGGCAAGGACTTCAACGAGGTCTCCGTCGGCAGGATCCAGGCGGCTATCGATGCGGGCAAGCTCGACAGCGCAGTGACCATCGACACCGCGGCCCTGATCAAGGCGGGTGTGGTGCGCCGTGCCAAGGATGGCGTGCGCGTTCTCGGCAGCGGCGACTTGAAGGCCAAGGTGACGCTCGACGTCGCCGGGGCTTCGAAATCCGCCGTCGAAAAGGTCGAGAAGGCCGGCGGTTCGGTCAAGCTACCGGAGAAGGCGGCCGAATAGCGCCTGAGGCGGGCGGCGGGACGATCTGCCGCTTGCATCCCGGCCCGGTGGGGCCTATTTCGGGCGTCGGCACATGTGCCCGGCATCATCGCCGCGGCACATGATCCGCCCTAAGTGAGGTCCGGCACGTCTGTCGTCGCGGGTCTGGCCCGTGCGGCCAAGGCAGCCGGTTTCACTTTCCTGGTCGCGCGGTGGGCGCGTGACGAAGCGGAGAATTCTTCATGGCATCGGCAGCCGAGCAACTTGCTTCCAATCTCAATTTCGCGGCCTTCGCCAAGGCCGAGGACCTCAAGAAGCGAATCTGGTTCACGCTCGGCGCGCTGCTCGTCTACAGGCTCGGTACCTATATTCCGATGCCGGGCATCAACCCGGAAGCATTCGCCCAGGCCTTCCAGCAGCAATCCGGCGGCGTACTCGGCATGTTCAACATGTTCGCCGGCGGCGCGGTCGAGCGCATGGCGATTTTCGCCCTCGGCATCATGCCCTATATCTCCGCCTCCATCATCATGCAGCTCATGACCTCGGTCGTCCCGTCGCTCGAGCAGCTGAAGAAGGAGGGCGAGCAGGGCCGCAAGGTCATCAACCAGTACACGCGCTACGGCACGGTGCTGCTCGCTACGACACAGGCCTACGGCATCGCCATAGGGCTGGAGAGCGGGGCGAACATCGTCACCGATCCCGGCTGGTTCTTCCGCATTTCCGCCGTCATCACGCTGGTGGGCGGCACGATGTTCCTGATGTGGCTCGGCGAGCAGATCACCGCGCGCGGCATCGGCAACGGCATTTCGCTGATCATTTTTTCCGGCATCGTGGCGGGCCTTCCCTCGGCCATCGGCGGGACCCTGGAGCTCGGCCGCACGGGTGCCATGTCGACGGGCCTGATCATCGGCATCATCGTGCTGGCGATCGCTGTGATCGGCGTGATTGTCTTCTTCGAGCGGGCGCAGCGGCGGCTTCTGATCCAGTATCCCAAGCGCCAGGTCGGCAACCGCATGTTCCAGGGCGATACCTCGCACCTGCCGCTGAAGCTCAATACGGCCGGCGTCATTCCGCCCATTTTCGCCTCCTCGCTGCTGCTTCTGCCGACGACGGCGGCAGGCTTCTCCGACACGTCCCAGCTGCCCGCCTGGGCAGGGACGGTGCTGGCCACGCTAGGCCACGGCCAGCCGCTCTTCATGGTGCTCTATGCGGCACTGATCGCCTTCTTCGCCTTCTTCTACACGGCGATCGTGTTCAATCCCAAGGACACCGCCGACCAGTTGAAGAAGCATTCCGGCTTCATTCCCGGATACCGACCGGGCGAGCGGACGGCTGAATATATCGATTACGTGCTGACCCGCATCACCGTGGTCGGTGCCATCTATCTCGTCCTGGTGTGCCTGCTGCCCGAGTTCCTGATTTCGGCGACCGGCGTGCCCTTCTATCTCGGCGGTACATCGCTGCTCATCGTGGTCAGCGTGACGCTCGACACGGTGTCGCAGGTGCAGGGGCACCTGATCGCGCATCAGTACGAAGGTCTGATCAAGAAATCGAAGCTTCGGGGGGGCAAAAGAGGAAGATGAGGCTGATACTTCTCGGGCCCCCGGGGGCCGGAAAGGGGACCCAGGCGCAGATCCTGGTCGAAAGGCACGGCATTCCGCAGCTTTCCACCGGCGACATGCTGCGCGCGGCGGTGAAGGCGGAAACCGAGGTCGGCATGCGGGCGAAAGCCGTCATGGATGCCGGCGAGTTGGTGTCCGACGCGATCGTCAACGCCATCGTTGCCGAGCGCATCGACCAGCCTGACTGCGCGAACGGCTTCATTCTCGACGGCTATCCACGAACGCTGGCCCAGGCCGACGCGGTGGAGGACATGCTGGCCGAACGCGGACTGAAGCTGGATGCGGTGATCGAACTTCTGGTCGATGACAAGGCGCTGGTCGGCCGTATCGTCAAGCGTGCGCAGGAGGCCCAATCCGCGGGACAGCCGGTGCGCAAGGACGACAATCCGGAGGTCTTCGAGGAGCGGCTGCGCGAGTACTACAAGAAGACGGCGCCGCTCACCGGCTATTACTATGCCAAGGGAAGGCTGCACACGGTCGACGGCATGGCGAGCATATCCGACGTGACCGGCAGGATCGAAGAGGTTTTGAGATCGATTTAGCTGGGTGGAGCACGGCGGCTGGTGCCTTGCTTGGCCGGATTGCCGCCCATTGCTGAAACAATGTCGCCGGGGAGTTGACTTTTCCCCGCGATTCCGCCAAAGACGGCGCCAATTCGCTTGAATCCCAAAGCGGTCGGTGCCGGTCGAAAGAGTGATGGCCGGACCGGGCGCTTTCGTCTTGTCCGGTCGAGGGTCAACAGACCGCCGGACAGGCGGCAGAACCAAGGAGACCGACGTGGCCCGCATTGCTGGCGTCAACATTCCGACGAACAAGCGCGTGGTGATCGCGCTGCAATATATCCACGGCATCGGGCCGAAGCTTGCCCGTGACATCGTGACCAAGGTGAACATCCCCCAAGAGCGCCGCGTCAATCAGCTGACCGACGCCGAGGTGTTGCAGATTCGCGAGACGATCGACCGCGAGTACCAGGTCGAAGGTGACCTGCGTCGCGAGACGTCGATGAACATCAAGCGGCTGATGGATCTCGGCTGCTATCGCGGCCTGCGCCATCGCCGTTCGCTGCCGGTGCGCGGCCAGCGCACGCACACCAATGCGCGCACGCGCAAGGGGCCGGCGAAGCCGATCGCGGGCAAAAAGAAGTAATCAGGTGAATGGTCAATCGTGAATGGTTGAGGGCCGAACGTCCTGGCCGGCGACCATTCACCACTTCACCATTCACCGAGGTGGAGCCGCTGGCATTACGGCGGTGTAGAGATCGACTGAAAGGAAGACCATGGCCAAGGAAGCCGCACGCGTTAAGCGCCGTGAACGCAAGAACATTTCGTCGGGTGTCGCGCACGTCAACTCGACCTTCAACAACACCATGATCACCATCACCGACGCGCAGGGCAACGCGATTGCCTGGTCTTCGGCCGGTGCGCAGGGCTTCAAGGGTTCGCGCAAGTCGACGCCCTTCGCCGCACAGGTGGCGGCCGAGGATTGCGCCCGCAAGGCGCAGGAGCACGGCATGCGCATGCTCGAGGTCGAGGTTTCCGGTCCCGGCTCGGGCCGCGAATCGGCGCTCAGAGCCTTGCAGGCGGCCGGTTTCACCATTACCTCCATTCGCGATGTGACGCCGATCCCGCACAACGGGTGCCGTCCGCGCAAGAAGCGCCGCGTCTAGCATACCGATCCACACCGTACGAGCGCTCTTGGCGCTCCTCTGCGGTTTCCAGAGCGCCTGCCACGATTGGATGGTGGTGGGGTAACGGAAGGAAAAGCTCATGATCCAGAAAAACTGGCAGGAACTCATCAAGCCGAACAAGATCGAGTTCACGTCCAAGGGCCGCACACAGACGTCGCTCGTCGCCGAGCCCCTGGAGCGTGGCTTCGGCCTCACTCTCGGCAACGCCCTGCGCCGCGTGCTTCTGTCCTCGCTGCGCGGTGCGGCTGTGACCGCCGTGCAGATCGATGGCGTGCTGCACGAGTTCTCCTCGATTGCCGGCGTGCGCGAGGACGTGACCGATATCGTTCTCAACATCAAGGAAATCGCCATCAAGATGGAAGGCGACGGGCCCAAGCGCATGGTCGTGCGCAAGCAGGGGCCCGGTGCGGTGACCGCCGGCGATATCCAGACCGTCGGCGATGTCGAGGTTCTCAATCCCGATCACGTCATTTGCACGCTCGACCAGGATGCCGAGATCCGCATGGAGTTCACGGTCGACACCGGCAAGGGCTACGTGCCGGCTGACCGCAACCGGGCCGAGGATGCGCCGATCGGGCTCATTCCCGTCGACAGCCTCTATTCGCCGGTCAAGAAGGTCTCCTACAAGGTCGAGAACACCCGTGAGGGGCAGGTGCTCGATTACGACAAGCTGACCATGACCCTCGAGACGGATGGCTCCATCTCGGGCGAGGACGCGGTGGCGTTTGCCGCCCGCATCCTGCAGGACCAGCTCGGCCTCTTCGTCAATTTCGAGGAGCCGCAGAAGGCCCAGCCGGAAGAGCAGGTCACCGAGCTTGCCTTCAACCCCGCGCTTCTGAAGAAGGTCGACGAGCTCGAGCTTTCCGTGCGCTCGGCCAACTGCCTGAAGAACGACAACATCGTCTATATCGGCGACCTGATCCAGAAGACGGAAGCCGAGATGCTGCGCACGCCGAATTTCGGCCGCAAGTCGTTGAACGAGATCAAGGAGGTTCTGGCCTCCATGGGCCTGCACCTCGGGATGGAAGTGCCGGACTGGCCGCCGGACAATATCGAAGAGCTCGCCAAGCGCTACGAAGACCAGTATTGACCCTTGTGGCGGTGCCCGGGGAAGTGAAGGAGACAGAGCCATGCGTCACGGAAAATCCGGCCGCAAGCTGAACAGGACATCGAGCCACCGCAAGGCCATGTTCGCCAACATGGCGGCCTCGCTTATCGAGCATGAGCAGATCGTCACGACGCTGCCGAAGGCCAAGGAGCTGCGGCCCATCGTGGAGAAGCTCGTTACCCTCGGCAAGCGCGGCGACCTAGCCGCGCGTCGCCGGGCGATCGCCTCCGTTCGCGACGAGGCCCTGGTGCGCCGCCTGTTCGACACGGTCGCCCCGCGCTATGCGGAGCGTAACGGCGGCTATACGCGCATCATGAAGGCGGGCTTCCGCCACGGCGACAATGCACCCATGGCGGTGATCGAGTTCGTTGACCGCGACACTTCCGCCAGGGGTGCGGCCGACCGCGCCCGCGCCGAGGCGGAAGGTGTTGGCGAGGAAACAGAGGCGGCCTGAACCGGTTTCGCATCATCGTTCAAAGGGGGCCGCGGCCCCCTTTTTCGTTGGTGCTTCGGGAAGGGGGCAGCGGCCTTCTAAACTGCACAATCATCTGGGAAAAGGCGCCGGTTGTTTTGGAGTCTGGACGGATTCGCTATGGTTTCACACGTACCCTTTGTCCGCTTCTGCACGACCTTGCTGATAAGCGCCCTTGTGGCCGGTGCGCCACCGTCCGCCTTCGCCCAGCAGGCGGATGAAAGGGGTAACGGGCTGCTCGACTTTCTGCGCGGTACGCAGACAGGCTCGCAGGAAACCGGATCGGAGACACCGGCCAGGCGCGTTCCCTTCTCGCAGCGCCAGATCCAGCTTTCCTTCGCGCCGCTGGTGCGAGAAACGGCGCCGGCCGTGGTCAACGTCTATGCCTCGGCGCGGGTGGACGTGCGCTCACCTTTCATGGGGGATCCGTTCTTCGAGCGCTTCTTCTCCTTTCCGCAGATGCCGCCGCGCGTGCGTTCCTCCCTCGGGTCGGGCGTTCTCGTGGATCCGTCCGGTCTGGTCGTCACCAACTACCACGTGATCCGCGAAGCCGACGAGGTGAAGGTGGCGCTGGCCGACGGCCGCGAATTCGAAAGCGAGATCCTGCTCAAGGATGAGCGCCTCGACCTGGCGGTCCTGAAGATCGAGGGGGCGGACCCGTTTCCCGCCGCGCGTTTCGGGGATTCGGAAGCGCTCGAGGTGGGAGACCTGGTGCTCGCCATCGGCAATCCCTTCGGCGTCGGCCAGACCACCACAAGCGGCATCGTCTCCGCGCTTGCGCGCACGCCGAGCGGCATTTCCGACTTCGGCTTCTTCATCCAGACGGACGCGGCCATCAACCCCGGCAATTCCGGCGGCGCGCTGATCAATATGAGCGGCGAGGTGGTCGGCATCAACACCGCCATCTACAGCCGCTCCGGCGGTTCGAACGGCATCGGCTTCGCCATTCCGGCCAATGTCGTGCGCTCTGTCGTGGAAGCGGCAAAAAGCGGCGCCGATCATTTCGCGCGTCCTTATGTCGGGGCGAGCTTCGACCGCGTTACGCCCGACATCGCCGAGGCGTTGGGCATGGAGCGGCCTGCCGGCGCTTTGGTCACCGATGTCGCGCCGGAAAGCCCGGCGGCACGGGCGGGGTTGAAGGCGGCCGACGTCGTGGTCGGGGTGAAGGGAAAAGCGGTCGACACGCCCGAAGCGCTCGACTACCGCCTCGCCACGCTGCCGGTCGGAGAACCGGTGGAAATCGAAATCGTGCGTGACGGGGAGCGCGAGCGCCTGTCGCTGCCCATAGAGCGGGCGCCCGAGACCGCGACGGAGGAGGTTCAGATCGGCGGGCAGGGGCCGTTGGCCGGGGCGCGGGTTGCCGCGCTTTCACCAGTGCTTGCGCAGCAGTTGAACCTGCCGATCGCCAAGAAGGGGATCGTCGTCGTGGCGGCGGCGCGCAACTCGCCTGCCGCCAGCATCGGCCTGCGTCCGGGCGACATCATCCGCGCGCTCAATGGGGAGGAGATCGAGAGCGTCGAACAGTTGCAGAGGGCGGCGGAAGCGGATACGCGCTGGTGGCGCTTCACGATCGACCGGAACGGACGCATGATCTCGCAAACCATGCGGTTTTAACGACACATGAGCGACCTTTTCGACCGTAACGAACCACCCGCCCCGGAGGTTGGAAAGCCGCTGGCCGACCGCCTGCGCCCGCAACGCCTTGACGACGTCGTGGGGCAAGAGCACCTGACCGGGGCAGATGGCACGCTTACACGCATGGTCCGCTCGGGCGCGCTCGGCTCGCTCGTCTTCTGGGGGCCGCCGGGAACGGGCAAGACCACGGTCGCACGGCTTCTGGCCGGCGAGACATCGCTCGGCTTTGAGCAGATCTCGGCGATCTTCTCCGGCGTGGCGGATCTCAAAAAGGTGTTCGAGGCCGCGCGCCTGCGCCGCAGTCAGGGCCGGCAGACGCTGCTGTTCGTGGACGAAATCCATCGTTTCAACCGGGCTCAGCAGGATTCCTTCCTGCCCGTCATGGAAGACGGCACGGTGGTTCTGGTTGGCGCCACCACGGAAAACCCGTCCTTCGAGCTGAACGCCGCCCTTTTGTCGCGCGCCCGCGTTCTCAATTTCCACCCGCTTGAGAGCGACAGCCTGGAGCGCCTGCTTGAGCGGGCGGAGAGCGCGGAAGGCCGGCCACTGCCGCTTGATGAGGAGGCGAGGGCGGTCCTTTTGCGTATGGCCGACGGCGACGGCCGCGCCGTTCTCACCCTGGCAGAGGAGGTCTGGCGGGCCGCGGGCGAGGGCGAGGTCTTCGACGCCGAAGCCCTGCAGCGCGTCGTGCAGCGCCGCGCCCCGGTCTATGACAAGGGGCAGGACGGCCACTACAATCTCATCTCCGCGCTCCACAAATCGGTGCGCGGCTCCGATCCCGACGCAGCGCTCTACTATCTCGCGCGCATGTTCGATGCCGGTGAAGACCCGCTCTATATCGGCCGGCGCCTGGTGCGCATGGCAGTGGAGGACATCGGCCTCGCCGATCCGCAGGCGCTCACAGTCGCCAATGCGGCGAAGGACGCGTATGATTATCTGGGCTCGCCCGAGGGCGAACTCGCTTTGGCGCAGGCCTGCATCTATCTCGCCACGGCACCCAAATCCAACGCGGCGTACACCGCTTTCAAGGCCGCCATGGCGGCGGCGAAAGAGCACGGATCCCTGTTACCGCCGAAACATATCCTCAACGCGCCGACCAAGCTGATGAAGGAGACCGGCTACGGCGGCGGATATCAATACGACCATGATATGCCGGAAGCTTTCTCCGGTCAGGACTATTTTCCTGAAGCCATGGGGCGGAGGATTTTCTACGATCCCCCGGAGCGGGGGTTCGAGCGCGAGATTCGCAAGCGGCTCGACTTTTGGTCGAAACTCCGCCGCGAGAGGGCGGGACGCGACGAGTAATTTTTCAGAGATTTTTTGAAACGATGACGAAAAAGCAATCCAGAACGCTCCCCAGATTCGCTTTTGCGGCCGATTTCCTGGCCGGTCGCGCTCTCCACGTCGCGGTGCTGGTCGATGGTGCGAAGCAGGTATTCTACAAGTACTGGACGATGATCGGCACCCACCGGAATCAGCCCCTCGAGCGTGTAACGGGAGTGCGATGTATCACCTGATCCTTGTCTGTGCTGGCGGTGCCATCGGTGCGGGACTGCGCCACTTCACGAACATAGCGGCTGCACGCGCACTGGGTGCGGTGTTTCCCTGGGGCACGTTGACGGTCAACATCATCGGCTCCTTCGCCATGGGGCTGTTCATCGAAATCCTGGCGCGCAAGTTGAACGCCTCGCAGGAGCTGCGCCTGTTCGTCGCGACCGGAATTCTTGGCGGCTTTACGACCTTCTCTGCCTTCTCGCTCGATGTCGCCGTGCTTTGGGAGCGCGGCGCGGCGGGACCGGCGGCGGCCTACGTCTCGGTGAGCGTCATCGTCTCCATTCTGGCGCTCTTTGCCGGATTGTGGCTCGCAAGAAGCATGCTCTAGTGGTATGGCCGCCCTCGAAGGTGGTGGTGAAATGGCAGGTGTAGAGCAAATCTCCGTAGAACGCGACGAAGCCGGCATGCGGCTCGACCGCTGGTTCAAGGCGCACTATCCGGGGCTCGGTTTCGGGCAGTTGCAGAAGCTCCTGCGTACCGGCCAGGTGCGGGTGGACGGCGGCCGGGCGAAGGCGGACACACGCGTGCAGCCCGGCCAGATGATCCGCGTGCCGCCGCTGGCGGTCGACCGGAAGGATACCGGACCGACCACCATGCGCACCATCCGCGACCAGGGCGACGGCGAGGTGCTCGCCAAGATGCTCATCTACGAGGACGAAAAGGTCTTCGTCTTCAATAAACCGGCCGGACTCGCCGTGCAGGGCGGCTCCGGCATCAACCGCCACGTGGACGGCATGCTGGAGGCCTGGCGCAGCAGGAAGGGCGAGAAGCCGCGCCTGGTCCACCGCCTCGACCGGGATACGTCCGGCGTGCTCGTGGTGGCGCGCACGCGGCTGGCGGCGGTCCGGCTCACCGAATCCTTCCGCGGCCGCGAGACGCAGAAGATCTACTGGGCGCTGGTCAAGGGCGTTCCGAAGAAGCGCGAAGGGCGTATCTCCAGCTGGCTTCTGCGCGAGCAGACCCCGGATGGTGACCGCATGCGTGTCGTGCGGCACGGCACGCCGGATGCCGATCACGCCGTGTCGTCTTACCGCCTCGTGGAGCAGGCGGGTACCGCACTTTCCTGGCTCCAGATGGAGCCGGTCACCGGCCGCATGCATCAGCTGCGCGTGCACGCGGTCGCGCTCGGCTGCCCGATCATCGGCGATCCGAAATACTTCGAGGCGGACCAGAACTGGGACTTTCCCGGCGGGATCCAGAACCGGCTGCACCTGCACGCACGACGGATCGTCATCCCGCACCCCGACCGCGGCGCCATCGACGTGACGGCCGACCTGCCGCCGCATATGCGACAGAGCTGGAACCTGCTCGGTTTCGACGAGGCGGCCGCCGAGACCGCGGCCTAATCTTTCTCCGTCGTCAGGTGACGGGGCGCCGCCCATCCCCTATATGAGAGCCATGCGTGATATCCTGAACGATCTCGACGAACATCGTCACCTTTCCGACCCCGATCCGATGCGCCGCGCGCAAAAGCAGATGCGCAAGCCGCTGCCCAAGCGCTTTTATGGCGAGGTCGACATGGCCGGCGAAGGCACGGCACATCGCATCCTGCTCGACGGCCGCGCCGTGCGCACCCCGGCGGGTGCGGAACTCGTTTTGCCCACCGCTGCGGCCGCAAGTCTTGTCAGGGCGGAATATGACGCCCAGGGCGACCATATCGATCCGATGTCAATGCCGGTGACGCGCCTTGCCAACACGGCAATCGACGGCGTGGCCAACGATGTCCAGGCCGTCGCCGAGGATATTTTGCGCTACGCTTCGAGCGACCTCCTGTGCTATCGCGCCGAGGGGCCGGAGCGTCTCGTTGCGCTTCAGGCGGAAGCCTGGGACCCGGTGCTCGACTGGGCGGAGCAGACGCTGGGGGCGCGTTTTGTGCTCGCCGAGGGCGTGATGCACGTGGAGCAGCCGCGCGCGACCATCGCCGCCGTCGGGGGCCATCTGCGGCCGCGCCGCGAGCCGCTGCGCATCGCCGCAATGCATGTGATGACGTCGCTCACCGGCTCGGCTCTTCTGGCGCTGGCGGTGGAGGCCCGGGCGCTCGACGTCGGAACCGCCTGGAACGCCGCGCATGTCGACGAGGACTGGAACATCTCCCAATGGGGGGAGGATGCCGAAGCGACTGCTCGCCGGGCCGCCCGCGAACGCGACATGCGCGGCGCGGCCGCGCTCGTAGAAGCGCTTGATCACGATTAGCCCGTGAAGCGGACATAGGTTGCAAGCAGCCCGCCGTCTTCGTTGCGAGGTTGAACGTGATTTATGGCCGCTTCCGGCCCGGGCTTACCGGTTGAACGCCTGGTAGAGCAGGGCGGCGATCTCGCTTTCCAGCGGGAAGGACAGCATGCCCATCACCGAATAGCCAAGCAGCCAGGGCATCAGATAAAAGCGGATCATGAAGAAGAACCACGCCACATAGATCGGCACCAGAAAGTCGATCAGGAAACCGGGCGTGATCGGCCGGAAGAGGCGCAGCACCGGGTCGGTCGCGCGCACGAAGAAGCGCATGAAGAAGAAGTTCGAATCCTCGGGCAGGAAGATGTTCATCGCCGCCCGCCCGATCAACGTCCACATAATCGCGCCCAAAATATAATCGACGACGATCACCCAGACCGGGTGGGCAGCCAGCGCATCCTGCATCGATCAATTCCGCTCCATCCACGTGCCGGGGGCGGGAGAATGTCCCGCCCCCGGTGATTCTGGCAACAGTCCGGTCAGTGCGCCGCCCCGAGAATCGGCGGGCCGACGGGAACGCGGGTGTCGTCGACCATGCGCTGGATCTCCTCGTCCGGGGCCGGGGTTAGAAGCGTCACGACGACCATGGCGGTCAGGCTCGCCGCCATGCCAACGATGCCGAAGCGCAGGTGATCCAGGCCGAGCCAGGGCGTTCCCCCATTGTAGACGTAGTAGAGGTAGGCGGTCCCGGCGACGAAGCCGGCGATCATCCCTGCTATCGCACCCTCCCGGTTGGCTCTTCGCCACCACACGCCCAGCATGAGCGGGAAGAACAGGCCCGAGCAGGCGAAGCAGAACGCCCATGCCACCGCGCCCAGAATGCCGGTCAGTTGCAAGGAAGCGATCAGCGCACCCAGCGCGCCGATGCCGAGCAACAGGATGCGCGCGACGATCAGCCGGACCGAGGTATCGGCCCTCGGATCGATCATCTTGTAGTAGAGATCGTGGCTGAGCGCGTTGGCGATGGCCAGAAGCAGGCCATCCGCCGTCGACATCGCCGCCGCCATGCCACCGGCGGCCACCAGGCCGGAGATGACATAGGGGAGACCGGCGATCTCCGGTGTCGCCAGAACGACGATATCCGGCCGCATGAAGAACTCGTTGAGCTGCAGGATATTGTCCCCGTTCTGGTCGGCGATCGCCAGGAAGCCCACGCTGGACCAGTTCTGAATCCAGTCGAGCGAGGCGACCTCGTCGAACGATTTGCCGATGATGGCCGTTGGCAGGCTGGGATCGAGAAGCTGCAGCTTGGTGAGCGTGGCGAGCGCGGGCGCCGTGAAATAGAGCAGGAAGATGAACAGCAGCGACCAGCCCACAGATTTGCGTGCCGCACGCACCGAAGGTGTCGTGAAGTAGCGCATCAGGATGTGCGGCAGCGATGCCGTTCCCGCCATCATGCACAGCGCCAGGGTTACGAACTTCCATTGAGCCAGTTCGCCGACGGGACCGGTATGCGGTGTCGTCAGAACCGACAGTCCCGGTATCTCTTCGGCTGGCGGATTGAGCCCGTATTGCGCCTCGAACTGCGCCATGTTGGCGGCCGCCTCGCCATAAGTGAAGTGCGGAATGATCCCGAAGCCCTGCACGTTGGACATCCAGATCACCGGCACCAGATAGGCGATGATCAGCACGATATACTGCGCCACCTGCGTCCAGGTCACCGCGCGCATGCCACCCAGCATCGAGCACAGCAGGATGCCCAGAAGTCCGAACCACACGCCCCATGAGAAGGGGATATGCAGGGCACGTGCCGCGATGGTTCCCGTCGCGTTGATCTGCGCCGTCACATAGGTGAAGGAGGCAACGACCAGCACCACCACGGCGCAGAAGCGTGCCAGGTTGCCGCCATAACGCGTGCCGATGAAGTCGGGCACGGTGTAGCAGCCGAACTTGCGCAGATAAGGGGCCATCAGCGAATTGACGAGCACGTAGCCGCCCGTCCATCCGATGATGAAGGCCATGTAGCCATAGCCGCCGAAATAGACTCCTCCCGCGAGCGCCACGAACGAGGCGCCCGACATCCAGTCGGCAGCGGTGGCCATGCCGTTATAGACGGCCGGCACCTGCCGGCCCGCCACATAGTAGGCGTCGACCTCCATCGTGCGCGACAACCAGCCGATCAGCGCGTAGATGGCTATGGTGAAGCCGACGAACAGGATTCCGATCGTGTCGGCGCCGACACCCAGTTGTTCCAGGACTGCCATCAAGAGGATGAAGGCGATGAACCCGCCTGTATAGATGCCGTAGACACGACCGATATTGTCTAGGAAACGTCCCTGAATCAGAGCCATACCGGTTCCTCCCTACTGCTCGTCGCCGAAGCCGAACTCATCGTCGATGACATCCTGGCGCCAGTTCTGGAACCAGATGATCAGGACGAAGGCGATGAGTGAGCCCTGCGCGATCATGTAGAACCCAAGCGGGAAGCCAAGAAACGTCACGTTGTCGAGTGTTCCGACCATTGCGGGGATAACAAGCGAGAAGAACGCCCACAGTACCAAGACCAGGATGGTCAGGTTCCTGGTCTTATGCCAGTAGCGATCTCGTACATCGGTATTTTCAGCGGACATGATCTTCCTCCTCTTCCGCTGCGGTTTCAGTACCGAAGTCCTCCAGACAGCGGACAGAGCCGATGTCTTGCACCATTGCAAGAAACACGAATCGCGTTCACAATGATGCATCGTGTATTTTGAGCGATTTATCGCAAAAATGGAACAAATCGTTGAGTTCCAGTGGAATTGAGCCCTCCAGCGCGGGGAATACCTCTTGGCGGAGGCGGGTGGAAGTGTTCGCCCACCAGATCTTTCAGCGCCTGCGTGTGCGCCGCGAAACGGGGCCGATCGAGACCGTGGAGGCGCTGTGCCACTTCGCGCACACCCGCGCCGCTTTCGTCGCCCAGAAGAAACTTTACGGATATCTGAAGGCGCGCATCGGGACGCGTTATCCCAGCATGTTCGAGGACGACGTCTTCGTGGAGTCCATCAACATCGCCAAGCGGCATGTCTTTGCCGCATGCCTGTCCGACATTGCCGTGCACGCGGGTGCGCACGTGATGCGGAATGGACGGCTCGAAGGGGCCGACGCGCGCCGTATCGCGCAGGAATGTTTTGCGGCCGGGTTGGCGGCCAATCGCGAAGACTTCCAGGATGAGGCGATGCTGGCCTCCTGGGGCATCGATTTCTCCAACCGGCTGGACGGGATCCGCTGGGAAAACCTTGCGGTAGGAAACGACTGTTTCACGGAGAGCCCGAAGGCGCTTTATCGCTGGGCGCCGATCGAGGAAAGCCTCAAGCGCTACGACCGTGAGATCGTCGAAAACTCGATCCGCTTCGCCTGGGCCGAAGTTATCCGCGATCTGCGCAAGCGCGCGGTTGCCGAAGCGATCTCGGCGGACCTGCGGCAGCGCGACTGAAGGCTGCCGCGCGATTGCGCCGGACCTGCCTTTCAGGTGGTGGCCGGGAGGGCCGCGGCGCGGCTCTGGCTTTGAAGGGCCTCAACCGCGGCGATGGCCGTCATGTTGACGACGCCGCGCGAGGTGACGGATGGGGTGAGGATGTGCGCCGGCCGGGCAGGGCCGAGAAGGATCGGGCCGACATGCAGTGCATCGGTCATCGCCTTGACGGTCGTCAGCGTGATGTTCGCCGCGTCAAGGTTCGGGAACACCAGAAGATTGGCCTCGCCCTGCAGTTCCGCGTGCGGATAGACCCGCTGGCGCAAGCTCTCCGACAAGGCACAATCGCCATGCATCTCTCCGTCGGCCACCAGGTCCGGCGCCATGCGGTGGAGGATGGCGACCGCCTCGCGCATCTTCAGCGCGCTCTTTGAATCGCGCGAGCCGAAATCCGAGTGGGACAGAAGCGCGGCCTTCGGCACGATGCCGAAACGGCGGATTTCCTCCGCCGCCAGGATGGTGGTCTCGGCGATCGCTTCAGCGGAGGGATCGACGGTCACATAGGTGTCGGTGAAGAACATCACGCCCTGTTGCGTGATCAGGAGCGAGAGAGCGGAAACCTCGCGTACACCCTCGCGCCGGCCGATGATCGCGTCGACATAGCGCAAGTGGCGCTCGAAGCGGCCCTCCAGGCCGCAGATCATCGCATCGGCTTCCTCGCGCATCATCGCCAGGGCGGCGATCACCGTCGTGTTCGTGCGCACGAGTGTGCGTGCAACCTCGGTGGTCACGCCGCGGCGGCCGGCGATGCGGATCAGAAGGTCGACATAGGCCCGGTAACGCGGATCGTCTTCGGGATTGATGATCTCGAAATCGGTGCCGGGCCTGATCTTCAGGCCGTAGCGCTTCAGCCGTGTCTCCACCACGCTCGGCCGGCCGATCAGGATCGGCTCGGCAATGCCTTCCTCAAGCACCACCTGGGCGGCACGCATCACCCGCTCGTCCTCGCCGTCGGCATAGATGACACGCTTGCGCCCGGCCTGCTTGGCGGCGGAGAAGACCGGTTTCATCACCAGGCCCGAGCGGAAAACGAAGCGGTTGAGCCGGTCGAGATAGGCTTCCATATCCTCGATCGGCCGCGACGCGACGCCTGCTTCCATGGCCGCCTTGGCGACCGCCGGGGCGATGCGCAAAATCAGCCGCGGATCGAAAGGCGAGGGGATCAGGAATTCCGGACCGAAGCTGGGCGTTTCGCTCGAATAGGCCCGCGCGGCGACGTCGGAAGGCTCCTCCCGGGCAAGGGCGGCGATCGCCTGTACGGCGGCGCGCTTCATTTCCTCGTTGATCGCAGAGGCGCCGACGTCGAGCGCGCCGCGGAAGATATAGGGGAAGCACAGGACATTGTTGACCTGGTTCGGGTAGTCCGAGCGCCCCGTGCAGATCATGGCGTCGGGGCGGGCTTCCCGCGCGGCCTCCGGCATGATTTCGGGCACGGGATTGGCGAGCGCCATGATCAGCGGCTTCTCCGCCATTTCGGCCAGCATTTCCGGCTTCAGGACGCCGGCGGCCGACAGCCCGAGGAAGACGTCCGCGCCGCCGATGACCTCGGCCAGTTCACGCTTGTCCGTATCCTTCAGATAGGGCTCTTTCCAGCGGTCCATCTCCTCCGTGCGCCCGCGATACGCCACGCCGTGGCGGTCGGTGATCCAGATGTTCTCGACCTTGGCGCCGAGCGAGACGAGGAGGTTGAGGCAGGCGATCGCCGCCGCGCCCGCGCCCGAGGTGACGATCTTGGCAGTCTCGATTTTCTTGCCGGCAAGCTCGAGCCCGTTGAGGATGCCGGCGGCGACGATGATGGCGGTGCCGTGCTGGTCGTCGTGAAAGACGGGGATGGACATCCGCTCCTTCAGCCGCTCCTCGACCTCGAAGCACTCCGGCGCCTTGATGTCCTCGAGATTGATTCCGCCGAAAGTGGGCTCGAGCGCTGCGACCGTATTGACCAGCGCATCGACCTCGCTGGCGTCGACCTCGATATCGAAGACGTTGATGCCGGCGAATTTCTTAAAGAGGATAGCCTTGCCCTCCATTACCGGCTTGGAGGCGAGCGGCCCGATGTCGCCCAGGCCGAGCACGGCGGAGCCGTTCGACACAACGGCGACCAGATTGGCGCGGGAGGTGTATTCGGCGGCCATTTGGGGGTTGTCCTTGATGGCTAGACAAGGCGCGGCGACGCCCGGCGAATAGGCCAGTGCGAGGTCGCGCTGGTTGCCGAGCGGCTTTGTCGGTTGGATCTCCAGCTTTCCCGGGATGGGATAGCGATGGAAAAACAGGGCGCTCTCGTCGAGGTCCGAACCCTTCTCCGCCATTTCCTTGCGCTCCGCCATGACCGTTCCCCCTTTCCGCCGGATTATGACTGGCGGGTAACCACACGCTGGTGCTGTTCGCCGAGGCCGGCAATGCCGAGGCGCATCTCGTCGCCGGCCTTGAGATAGACCTGCGGCTTCATTCCGAGCCCAACGCCGGGGGGCGTGCCGGTCGTGATGACATCGCCCGGCTCCAGAACCATGAAGCGCGAGAGATACGAGACGATCTCGGCCACCGTGAAGATCATCGTCCTGGTGTTACCGGTCTGGCGCCGCTCGTCGTTGACGTCCAGGAACATGTCTAGGTTCTGCGGGTCGGGAATCTCGTCCGTCGTGACGATCCACGGCCCCAGCGGGCCGAAGGTGGGCGCACTCTTGCCCTTGATCCACTGGCCACCGCGCTCGGCCTGGTATTCGCGCTCGGAGACGTCGTTGCAGATCGCATAGCCGAAGACGGCCGAAAGCGCGTCTTCCTTGTTGATGTAGTCGCAGCGCTCACCGATGACGACGGCAAGCTCGACCTCCCAGTCGGTCTTGACCGAGTCCTTGGGCAGCATGACGTCGTCATCGGGGCCGGAGAGGGAACTTGGCGCTTTCGAGAAGACGACCGGTTCGTCCGGGACCGGCATGCCGGATTCCTCGGCATGGTCGACGTAGTTGAGGCCGATGGCGATGAAATGCCCGGTGCGGGAGATCGGCGCGCCGATGCGGACCGAGGCCGGCACTTCCGGCAGGCTGTTGAGATCGGCAGAGCCCAGAATGCGCGTGAGGGCCGAGGAGATCGTTTCGGGCGTGAAGTCCTGCACGAGCGAGGACACGTCGCGTATGGTGCCGTCGCTGTGCAGAACGGCGGGCTTTTCCGAGCCCTTGTTGCCAAAACGCAAGAGTTTCAAATTTCTTCTCCTTCGTTTTCCGGAGTGTTCGCCGCAGATGCGGATGCAGAAGTGATCGTCAGAAGGCGCTGGTATAGAGGCCGCCATCCATCAGCAGATTCTGACCGCTGATATATCCCGCATGGGTCGAGCAAAGGAAGGCGCAGGCCTGGCCAAATTCCTCCGGCGTGCCGAAGCGCTTGGCCGGAATTTCCGCTGCCTGGCGCTCTGCCTGCTCCGCATAGCTGGTTCCCGTCTTCTCGGCGCCGTAGCGGATGCCGCTCTGCAGGCGTTCGGTATCCATCTTGCCCGGCAGCAGGTTGTTGATGGTGACGTTCTTGCCGGCAAAGCCGCGCGCGACCCCGGCGAGGAAAGCCGTCAGCCCCGCGCGCGCGCCCGATGACAGGTCGAGACCCCCAATCGGCATATAGACCGACAGCGAGGTGATGTTGACGATGCGCCCGAAGCCGCGCTCGGCCATGCCGTCGATCGTCGCCTGGATGAGCTCGAGCGGCACGACCATGTTCTGCGTCACGCCGTCGAGCATGTCCTGGCGTGAAAGCGCGCGGAAGTCGCGGCGCGGAGGGCCGCCATTGTTGTTGACGAGAATGTCCGGCTCCGGGCAGGCCTCGAGCAGAGCCTTCTGCCCCGCCTGGCTCGACACGTCGGCGGCGACTTCGTGAACCGTGACGCCGAAGCGGTCGCGAATCTCCTGCGCCGTTTGCCGCACCGTCTTTTCATCACGTCCGTTGACGACGATGTTGCAGCCGGCCGCCGCCAGCGCCGTGGCGCATCCGCGCCCCAGGCCACGGCTCGACGCACAGATGATGGCGTTTTTGCCTTTGATGCCGAGATCCATCCGGTACCCCCGATTGCAAGATGCCCTGATCGTCTACCCGCAGGAACCTCGTGTGGCAACCGTCACATGGTTGTGACATGAATCGGGGCATAGGGACCGCAACCGCACATTGTCTGGAAGACACGATGCCCGTTGCCGCGCCCCGCACCTTCCGCACCATCTTCATTTCCGACATCCATCTCGGCTCCAGACCGGCGAAGGCGGAATTCCTCGTCGATTTCCTGCGCTATCACGATGCCGAGACGATCTATCTGGTCGGCGACATCGTCGACGGGTGGCGGCTCAGGCGCTCCTGGCACTGGCCGCAGGCGCACAACGACGTGGTGCAGAAGTTGTTGCGCAAGGCGCGCAAGGGGACCAACATCTACTACATAGCCGGCAATCACGACGAGTTCCTGCGGTCGTTTCAGGGCGTGCATTTCGGTGGCATCGTCGTGGCCGACCGGGCCGTTCACGAGGCCGCAGACGGGCGGCGCTTCCTCGTCGTACACGGCGACCAGTTCGATGCCGTGGTCCATAATGCCCGCTGGCTCGCCTATCTCGGCGACAAGGCCTATGACATCGCGATCGTCGTGAACCGGCTGATCGGAGTCGTACGCCGCCTCTTTCGCCGGCCTTACTGGTCCTTCTCCTCCTGGGCGAAGGTGCGGGTGAAGAAGGCGGTCAAATTCATCAGCTCCTTCCAGAACGTGCTTGCGCAGGAGGCCGCGCGCGCCGAGGTCGACGGCGTGATCTGCGGACACATCCACCACGCCGCGATCGAGGAGATCAACGGGATCGACTACATGAACACCGGCGACTGGGTGGAAAGCTGCACCGCGCTGGTGGAGGATTTCGACGGCCGTTTCGACATCGTCACCTGGACCGGAATCGCCACGCCCGCGACCGAACCCCGGCCAGCGAAGGTGCGTGTCAGGCAGGAGGTGTCCGAGGCGGCCTGATCAGCCCCACATTTCGGGCTCCGGCGGAAAGACGCGCGAATCGGCATAGACGAGACCCGGAATGCGATCCCGCTTGAGAAGAAGCGGTCCGTCGAGATCAACGAAATCGGCGCCCTGGGCGAGCAGGACGGCAGGCGCCATTGCGAGCGACGTGCCGACCATGCAGCCGACCATCACCGAAAGCCCGAGCTCACGTGCCCGGTCGCGCAGGAGAATAGCGCCGGTGAGCCCACCGGTCTTGTCGAGCTTGATGTTCACGGCGTCATAAAGATCCTTGATTCTCGGCAGATCGTCGGCGGTGTGCAGGCTCTCGTCCGCGCAGATCGGAACCGGATGGGGGATCTCGCCGAGGATCGCGTCCTTGCCGGCGGGCAGCGGCTGCTCGATGAGGGCGACGTCGATTTGCGCCGCCGCGCGCAGGTTCTCCTCGAGATTGGTCTCGTTCCAGCCTTCATTGGCATCGACGATCAGGCGGCTGTCCGGAGCGGCGGCTGCAACGGCGGCCAGGCGCGCCGCGTCGTTCTCGGCGCCGACCTTGATCTTAAGGAGCGGGCCGGCGCTGTCCCGGGCCTGGGCAGCCATCTCCTCCGGCGTGCCGAGCGAAACGGTCTGGGCGGTGACGAGAGGAGCCGGAGGGGCAGCGCAGACGAGATCCTCGACCCGCCGGCTGGTTCGCTTGGCCTCCAGGTCCCACAGGGCACAATCCACGGCGTTGCGCGCCGCGCCGGCAGGCATGCGCTCCATCAGCGCCTGCCGGTCGATCCCTTCGGCGATCTCGCCGCGCATCGTCTCGATCTGTGCGACGACGCTCTCCATGCTTTCGCCGTACCGGGCATAAGGCACGCACTCGCCACGGCCGATCGCACCGGCCTCGCCGATCATGCAGGTGACGACCGTGGCTTCCGTTTTCGCGCCCCGGGCGATGCGGAAGACCCCGGCGATGGGAAAGCTTTCGATCTTGACAGTCAGCGTGCGCGTCATGAACACCTCGGATACAAAATCGCTGCCGGCCACTATACCCGCGTTCTGCCGGTAAAAGCGGTTTCTTTCGCGGTCGCTCCACTCTATGGATGGTGCTTATGGTGTTCGGAGCATTGAGGCAAGCACGCGGCAGGAGTGGGCAGGACGATACGGACCGGCCGCGCATCAACCTGGCGGAGAACGGGGAGGGCGTCCTCGACTGCCGTCTTGCGGGCAACTGGACGACCAGAACGGTCGGGGACGTCGACCGGCAGGTGCGCGACCTTTTGAAGCGGGAAGGCGTGAAAGAGCTGCGCGTCAACCTTTCCGACGTCAACCAACTGGACACCGCCGGGGCATGGCTCATCGGGCGGCTCATCGCCGATCAGCAGCACCGCGGCGCGGTGACCGAGGTTTCGGGAGAAACGGAGGCGGCCAAGGTCCTGCTTGCAGCGGTCGAGCCGGTCGCCGAGGAGCCTGAGCCCCCGGCGGAAGAGCGGCGCCGCTTCCTGATCATCCGCATCCTGGCGAACCTAGGTCGCTCCGTCTACGACATACGCGACGATATCCTCTACGGCCTGAACATCTTGGGTGCCACCATCAGCGGCGCGCAAATGAAGCTGGGGCGTAAGCATGCCGTCAATCCCGCCGCCATTACCAGCCAGATCGACCGCATGGGCGTGGGCGCCATTCCCATCATCGTGCTCATGTCCGCCATCGTCGGTGCCATCATCGCCCAGCAGGGTGCGTTCCAGCTGCGCTATTTCGGCGCCGAGATCTTCGTCGTGGACCTGGTGGGAATCCTCGTTATGCGAGAACTCGGTGTGCTCATGACGGCCATCATGATCGCCGGCCGGTCCGGCAGCGCGATCACGGCTGAAATCGGCTCCATGAAGATGCGCGAGGAGGTCGATGCACTGACCGTGATCGGGCTCAATCCGATCGGCGTCCTTGTCTTTCCACGCCTCGTTGCGCTGGTCATTGCCGTGCCGTGCCTCACCATCATCGCCAACTTCGCAGCACTCGGCGGCGCCATGGGCGTGGCCTGGCTCTATTCCGGCATTGCCCCGGCCGCCTTCATTGACCGGTTGCGGGGCGCAATCGACCTGACCAGCGTCTTCGCGGGACTGATAAAGGCACCTTTCATGGCTATGATCATCGGTATCATCGCCTCGGTCGAGGGCATGAAGGTGGGCGGCAGCGCCGAGTCGCTGGGAACCCATGTCACGGCGTCGGTGGTCAAGGCGATCTTCATCGTCATCGTCGTCGACGGCGTCTTCGCCATTTTTTACGCGGCGATCGATTTCTGATGACGGCGGAACTCCAAGGACAGGACGCTTCCGGGGACGCCAGAGAGCGCGAGGTCATCCTGCGTGCGGAGGACGTGACCGTGCGCTTCGGCACGACGACCGTGCTGGAAGATCTATCCCTCGATGTCTATCGCGGCGAAATCCTCGGTTTCGTGGGTGCGTCGGGCGCCGGCAAGTCGGTGCTGTTGCGCACCATCCTGGGGTTGGTGCCGAAGGCGGGCGGAACGATACGCCTGTTCGGCAAAGACTTGTCGAAGGTCGACGATGAGGAGCGCCTGCTGATCGACATGCGCCAGGGGGTCCTGTTCCAGCAGGGTGCACTGTTTTCCGCGCTGACGGTGCTGGAGAACATCCAGGTGCCCATGCGCGAATACATCGACCTGCCGCGCAGGCTGATGGACGAACTGGCGCTGCTCAAGATCGAGCTCGTGGGGCTGCCGCGTGACGCGGCGAACAAGTATCCCTCGGAACTGTCCGGCGGCATGATCAAGCGTGCGGCCCTGGCGAGGGCGCTGGCGCTCGATCCCGACATCGTGTTCCTGGACGAGCCCACCTCGGGTCTCGACCCCATCGGTGCGGCCGAGTTCGACGAACTTGTGGCGAAGATGCGTGATACGATGGGCCTGACGGTCTACATGGTCACACACGACCTCGACAGCTTGCTCACCGTATGCGACCGCATTGCGGTGCTTGGCAAGAAGCGGGTCCTCGTGGAAGGTACCGTGGAAGACATGATGCGCAGCGAGGAGCCGTGGGTGAAGTCCTATTTCAGAGGCAAGCGCGCACGGCGCATCGTCCCATCCGAAGGCGGATCGAGAGAACGGTAGTACATGGAAACCAGAGCCAATTACGTCATCGTCGGCCTCTTCACGGTCTTGGCCATTCTCGCCGCCTTTGCCTTCATCTACTGGACTGCCGGCTTCGGAGATCGCGGCGCCACCGCGCCGATCCAGTTTCGCATCCCCGGCTCCGCCGCCGGTCTCGGTCCCGGCAGCGCGGTCCTGTTCAACGGGGTGAAGGTGGGTGACGTCAACCGCGTCCATCTGGATGTCAACAATCCGAGCGTAGCCATCGCCGATGCGGTCGTTCGGCGGTCGACGCCGATCACCCGTTCGACCAGGGCCGATGTGGGCCTGGCCGGGCTGACGGGGCAGGCCAATATCGAGCTGTCGGGCGGTGACCCGGGCGAGCCCAATCTTCTCGACCTCGCGGAGGAGCAGGGCGAGATCGCCGTGATAATGGCCACCCCGTCGCCTATCGCCAACCTGCTGCAGACGACGCAGAGCCTGCTTACGCGGGCCGATTCGGTGATCGGGCGCCTCGAGGGATTCGTCGAGGATGCCGGAGAGCCCCTGATCAATACCTTTCAGAACGTCGAGCGCTTTTCCGACGGGCTGGCGCGTAACGCCGACGGAATCGACACCTTCCTGGAGAATGTAAGCGGACTGTCGCAGACGATCTCGGAGGTTTCCGGTCGTCTCGATTCCACGCTTGCCGCCGCCGAGCAACTCATAAATTCTGTGGATAGGAACCGGGTTGCCGAGATTCTCGAAAATGTAGACAACTTCACTCAACGCCTATCCAGCGCGAGCGACCAACTGGACACGATCGTCGCCGGCGTCGACGAGGCCGTTGCCTCGATCAACTCATTTTCGCAAAAGGCAAACCAGACCATCGACAGGGTCGATAACATCGTCGAGGGGGTCGATCCGCAGACTGTCGCCGACGCCGTGCGCAACTTCGAGCAGGCGAGCTCGTCGATCGACCGGGCTTCCGCCGACATCGCCAGGGTCAGCGAAACGATCAGCGAGCGGGAAGAGGACATCGACCAATTCATCAGCGATGCCAGGGAGTTGGCGAGCCGACTTAATCAGGCGTCCGTGCGCGTGGACGGCGTTCTGACCAAGGTCGACAACATGCTGGATTCGGGAGACGGCAACGATCTCGTCGCCGAAGCGCGGGCGACGCTACAGGCGTTCCGCGAGGTTGCCGAGACGCTGCAGTCCCGTGTCGGCCCAATCACCGACGGGCTTGCCCGCTTTTCCGGTCAGGGTCTGCGCGACATCGAGGCCCTGGTCAACGAGAGCCGCCGGTCCATCAGCCGGATCGAGAGCGCCATCACCCAGTTCGAGCAGAATCCGCAGCGCATCATAACCGGCGGCGAGGGCTCGATTCGCCGTTACGAGGGCCGCAACCGGCGTTGACAAGCGTGTGCCGGCTTCGCAAGAAGTAACCGGAACGAGTGGGGCAGTCCGTCGGGAGCTTTTCGTTGCGTATGAAGCTATCACTTTGCGGGCTCGTTCTCGCCGGATCCCTGCTCAGCGGATGCGCCCTTGTCCCCGGGTTCGGGCCGGCGCCGATCGACGCCTACGAGATCAGCGCGCCCATGCCGCCCACCGAGGGCAGACGCTTGAGCCGCACGCAGATTCTCGTGCCCGAGCCCGCCGCCCTGCGGCTGCTCGACGGTGAGGATCTGGTGATCCGTACGGCCGATGGCGCGGTGCAGCTCCTGGGCGGCGCCCGATGGTCGGACCGGCTTCCGAAGCTCGTTCAGGCGAGAATGATCGAGGCCTATCAGGACTCGGGCCGTTTCGGCGGCGTCGGCCGTCCGGGTGACGGCCTTGCCATCGACTACCAGATCATCCTCGACATTCGCGCCTTCGAGATAAAGCTCGGGCCGGGCCGTGACCAGGCGTGGGTGGAAATCAACGCACGCGTGCTCAACGACCGCAACGGCATCGTGCGCGCCTCGCGAGATTTCACTGCCACCGAGCCGGTTGCCGGCAGCGGCGCGCAAGTCTTCGTTGCCGCGCTCAACCGGGCCTTCCAGAGCGTGGCCGGCGAGATCGTCGGCTGGTCGGCCGGTGTGATGTAAACGCCTTCTTCCGCGCATCAAAAAACCCCGGACCGAAAGGCCCGGGGTTTGCTGCCGCCCCCCAATATGAGCGGATCGCCGCCTTTAGGCGGAGTAGTACATGTCGAACTCGACCGGGTGCGGGGTCATCTCGAAGCGCAGCACCTCGGCCATCTTCAGCTCGATGTAGGCGTCGATCTGGTCGTCGTCGAACACGCCGCCGGCCTTCAGGAAGGCGCGGTCCTGGTCGAGGTTCATCAGCGCCTCACGCAGCGAGCCGCTGACGGTCGGAACCTCCTTCAATTCCTTTGCCGGCAGGTCGTAGAGATCCTTGTCCATGGCCTGGCCCGGATGGATCTTGTTCTTGATACCGTCGAGGCCGGCCATCAGCATGGCCGCGAAGGCGAGATAGGGGTTTGCCATCGCGTCGGGGAAGCGTACCTCCACGCGCTTGGACTTCGGCGAGGAGCCGAAGGGAATGCGGCAGGAAGCCGAACGGTTGCGTGCCGAATAGGCAAGCAGGACCGGCGCCTCGAAGCCCGGCACCAGACGCTTGTAGGAGTTGGTGGACGGGTTGGTGAAGGCGTTGATGGCGCGGGCATGCTTGATGACGCCGCCGATGTAATAGAGGCAGGTCTCCGACAATCCGGCATATTCATTGCCGGCGAAGGTCGGCTTGCCGTCCTTCCAGATGGACTGGTGGACATGCATGCCGGAACCGTTGTCGCCATAGACGGGCTTGGGCATGAAGGTCGCCGTCTTGCCGTAGGCATTGGCCACCTGGTGGACGACGTACTTGTAGATCTGCAGCTTGTCGGCGTTGCGCGTCAGCGTGTCGAACTTCATGCCGAGTTCGTGCTGGGCGGCGGCGACCTCGTGGTGATGCTTCTCGACGACGACGCCCATTTCGGTGAGCACCGTCAGCATCTCCGAGCGCATGTCCTGGCACGAGTCGACCGGCGGGACGGGGAAATAGCCACCCTTGGTGCGCGGACGGTGGCCGAGATTACCCGTCTCGTAGTCCGTGTCGTCGTTGGAGGGAAGCTCGGTCGAGTCGAGCTTGAAGCCGGTGTTGTAGGGATCGGCCTTGAACTTCACGTCGTCGAAGATGAAGAACTCGGCTTCGGGACCGACAAAGACCTGGTCGCCGATACCTTCCGCCCGCACATAGGCTTCGGCCTTCTTCGCGGTGCCGCGCGGGTCGCGGCCGTAGGCCTCGCCGGAGACGGGGTCGAGGATGTCGCAGACGATGGCCATCGTCGACTGGGCGAAGAACGGGTCCATATGGGCCGTCTCAGGCTCCGGCATCAGCACCATGTCGGACTCGTTGATCGCCTTCCAACCGGCGATCGAGGAGCCGTCGAACATGACGCCGTCGGCGAACATGTCCTCGTCGACCGCCACGACATCCATCGTCACGTGCTGCAGCTTGCCCTTGGGATCGGTGAAGCGCAGATCGACGAATTTCACGTCGTTGTCCTTGATCTGCTTCAAAATATCCTGTGCTGTCGTCATCTTCTTTCAGATCCTGTCCTTTGACACATTGCTACAATCGGTGCCGGTCGGTTCAAACCGCATCGGGGCCGGTTTCGCCCGTCCGGATGCGGATGACTTCCTCGACATTGGTGATGAAAATCTTCCCGTCGCCGATCCGTCCCGTCTGAGCGGCCTTGCGGATGGCCTCCACCGCCGCCTCGACCATGTCGTCGGAAAGCACCACCTCGATCTTCACCTTCGGCAGGAAATCCACGACATACTCGGCGCCCCGATAGAGTTCCGTGTGGCCTTTCTGCCGCCCGAAGCCCTTGGCCTCGGTGACGGTGATGCCCTGCAACCCGACTTCCTGAAGCGCTTCCTTCACTTCGTCGAGCTTGAACGGTTTGATGATCGCCTCGATCTTCTTCATGTTTCGGCGGCCTCCGATTGCTTGAAAGCAGGGTGCGCCCCCCGCTCGCCTCTTCCTATGCACGAACCATGCCAACCGGCGGGAGGGGCCGTTTTTCCGCCTCTTCCCGCCTTCAGGCGGCGTCTGAATGGCGGCACCCCTCGCGCATATCTCTCCGACGCGCGAGACGGGCGCGGCAGGCCCACTCTAACGCGTGATCAAATAATGTGCACGGTGCAAAAGGAATGAGCATGGCATGGCGCCATTTACCTGAGCGCCGGGGCGCGCCAATATCCTCCCCATGTTTTTTTGAGGGATGATTTTTCATGCACGAGCTTCTCCGGCCCGACGAAATGGCGGTCGCCGACCGACTGGCGGCGGAAGACGGCGGCAGTTACCGGCTCATGCTGAATGCCGGGGCGGCGGTGGCGGCCGAGATCCTGTCGCGCTTTACCGATGCTGCCGGCTACGACGTCCTGTGCGGACCGGGCAACAATGGCGGAGACGGTTATGTCGTCGCGCGGCTCCTGGCGGAAAACGGCCTCGACGTGCGCGTTTGGCGTGAAGCGCCGCCGCCGCCCGGTACGGATGGCGGCCGCGCGGCCGAGGAATGTCCGCTCGATGCCGGCCCGCTGGCGGATTTCCGCCCGGCAGGCGGGCGGCTGGTGGTCGACGCCCTGTTCGGCGCCGGGCTTTCCAAGCCCCTGGAGGGAGCAGCGGGCACTGCGCTCGAAAGGGCGGCGGCGGCGAAGGTGCAGGCGGTCGCCATCGATCTGCCCTCCGGTGTTTCGGGCGCGAGCGGTCACGTGCTGGAAACCGCACTCGCCGCCGACCTGACCGTCACTTTCTTCCGCAGGAAGCCGGGCCATCTGCTCTATCCCGGGCGTGACCTTTGCGGAGAGACGGTCGTTGCCGATATCGGCATCCCCGCGCGCGTGCTGGAGGAGATCGGCCCCACCTGTTTTGAGAACGGCCCGGTGCTCTGGCGGGCGCTGTTGCCACGGCTTCGTTACGACACACACAAATACCGGCGCGGCCATGTCGGCGTCTTTGGCGGACCGCCGACGGTGACGGGCGCGGCGCGGCTTGCCGCACGCGGCGCGGCGCGCATCGGTGCCGGCGCCGTCACCCTTCTTTCTCCGGCCTCTGCCCTTGCGGTCAATGCCATGCATCTGACGGCCATCATGCTGCGCCGCGTCGAGGATGAGGCCGAGCTTCAGGCTTTCATGGAACAGCGCCGACCTTGCGCTTTCGTCCTCGGGCCCGGCTTCGGCGTCGGGTCACGGGCCCGCCGCTTCGCCGAACGGGTTCTGTCCGGATCGGCGGCCGCACAAAGTGCGCACCTCGTTCTGGACGCCGATGGGATCACCGCCTTTGCCGACGATCCTGCGCCTCTTTTCGAAGCCGCGGACAAGAGTGCTTCCACGCTGGTGCTGACGCCGCATGAGGGCGAGTTCGCCCGCCTGTTTCCCGATCTCGCGGGTGAGGAGGCCCTGTCAAAGCCGGAAAGGGCTGGCCACGCGGCCGTGCGGGCCCATGCCGTCGTCGTGCTTAAGGGTGCCGATACGGTTATCGCGGCGCCCGACGGGCGCACGGCGATCAACGCCAATGCGACGCCCGATCTCGCCACCGCCGGCTCCGGCGACGTGCTGGCGGGAATGATCGCCGGGCTTATGGGGCAGGGCATGCCCGGCTTCGAGGCGGCCTGCGCGGCGGTCTACCTGCACGCCGAGGCGGGCAGGGCGGTGGGGCCGGGGCTGATCGCCGAGGATCTGCCCGAGGCCCTCATGCCGGTGCTGCGGGACATGGGCGCCGCGCGTTCTTATGGACCTGAAAGGGACGCTGCAAGCCGTTGAACCCACGTATCATGCTGCTTTCCGAAACCAATTTGATTTCGGGCGGTGCGGTAGGGGCAAAGCCTGTCATGTTGCATAATGCGTCTGGCGATTTTACCCATCGCCGTTGCGTGATCCTCGTTCGGGAACAGGTGCCCATACCGGTCCTTTACGATGACGTAAGTAGGTGACCGTCCTGTTAATCAAGATGGAAGACGCGGCCGCTGTTGCGGACAAGTGACCAGACGACTTAGCGCGCCCCAAGCTCCTGGTCGCTCTCCGATACGAGCAAATGGCGCTTCCGGGGCAAGTAGGCCCCTCCATCGAGGTCTATCAGGTAAGCAATCAGTTTTTCCTTCACCGCGTTGTGCAGATACCAGCAGGAAAAGGAATCCGTCCCTGCTATCCAAATCCACGGCACCGCGGTTTCGCCGGTGATTTCGGCCATCTCGACAAGTGGCTTGTCGTCTGTCGAGCGGGGATCGTCCTTGACGATCGCCGCGACCTTCTCCCGGATCTTGTCGACATCGATGCGATAATCGACCGGCAGCTTCACGATCTGCTTCACCGCCTCGCCTTTTTTCGACCAGTTCTCAAAGGGCCGCGATAGCAACTCCGAGTGCGGGACGATCAGCCGCGTATCGGTCCATGTGTGTAGGACAGTATGCGCGAAGGAGATGTCCTCGACGATGGCCCACTGCCCGTCGAAGACAACGATGTCGCCAATACGTGCCGGATCGGTCATGGCAATCTGCAGCCCCGATACCATGTTGCCCAGGAGCGGTCGGGCAGCGATCGCCACGAGGACGCCGAGAGCACCTGCAGACGCCAATACCGAAATGCCGAAATCCTCGAAAAGTCCTACCCGCACCAGTACATAGCCGATGCTAAGAAGCGCGATCACGGCGAGCGCCAGGCGCCGTGCAACATAGGTAGTCGTCTTGATGCGGCGGTTTTCCGGGTCGTCTTCCGCCAGCGGGACCACGTAGCGTTCGCTCAGCCCGAGCGTGAGAAAGTCCGCGATCCGCACGAGCAGCCATGCTCCCGCTGCAAACGCGACCAATCGGACACGATGTCGAGATACGCCGCGACCGGTCCGGTAAGCAAAAAGAGGTGCTGTGTTCCCGCGCGAAACGCGAGCGCTGCCGACAAGATGGCGAGCGGCGAGACGAGTTTCTGTGCCTTTTGCGCTCTCAGGGGTGACATGCGGCGTGAAACAAGGCGCGCGAGAAAGCGGACCAAGAGACCGAAGAGGACAGCCGCCAGGAGCAGGGCAGAGGCTGCCGACCACTCCCATATCGAGGGCCTTCCTAACGACTTCAGGCGCTCCCTCAGGGGTATCCAGCGGCCGAGAAGTCCCGGTTTAATTTCAAAAAAAACGTCGCTCACATGCTGCACGGCGAAGGGAGAAAAGTGCCAGGTCGCCTCTTTCTCACCGGTATGGAAGCGCTGAATACTGATCGGAACGGGCCGCCCGTTAAGCATTACCTCTCCAAGTTCGACCGACCGCCGGCTGTAGGGAGCAACCGACCGTTGGACATCGCAGAACGCGCGCGTCCGGTTGGTCGGGCAGTTCGCTCCAGTCCACCAGATCAAACCGCCTGAGTACGAACGCCATCCTGAGAGCGAGCTCGGGCCCCCGCTCGCTCTGCTGCTCAACTGGAATCGCATTCAGATTGAGAACATGCGCAGCCCTGGCAAAATCCTCGTTCTGGACTGCGTCGAGAAAAGCTTCGATTGCCGCGAGCGGCGTGTCGAGTTGAAGAGGTGGATCCGCCGGCGGCAGGCCCTCGTTGATCGCCTCGAGATCGAACGCGAAAGGTTCGGCGGATTCCTCCCCACCGTCCTGGGCGAGGGCTTTCCCCGAAAACGTGACGGCGCAGAGGATAAAGGCGGTCAGGATCAGAAAGCTGCGCACACGCCTGGATCTCCTGATTGGTCGCCGGAATTGCAGGGAACGTTCCAGCGAAGCGGCCGTTCCAATGGCCACTCGGATGATCAGGGAAATTGGCCCTTTCCATCCAGCACGACGGCCTCGCCGTCTATGAATGCTTCCGTTGCCTTCAGAGCCTCACGGCGCGGGTGATCGATGGGAAGCGCTCGGTCCAGTCGAAAAGGTTGCGGGTGTAGATTCGTGCCTGGCAGTCCTTCAGATGCACACCGATCCGGTAGTCGTCCCACTTCACCTCGTAATCCGGACCCTGCGGGATCGCTTTGACGAGGGTCGGGAGCAGGGGAGGGATCGCCTCCGGCGGAGGTTTGTCCTCGCGTGGGTGCGTCTTTCTCCATTCCCTGATCTGGCGCCACTTGGACAACACAGCACTCCAGTCTTTTCCCGTGGCCCGCCGTGCGACAGAACGTGCGAAGCGCGGACAGGTTCGCGCTAGGTTTCGGTTCGCTGCATCACGACATAGGCAAAGGACGCGGACCATCCGATGAGGACAAATCCATTCAGGGCCTGAAACCCCGCGATGATCCTCATCGGCCCCGTCGCATAGATGTCGCCCACGCCCAGGGTGGTGAAGCTCATAAGAGAAAAGTACACGAAGTCGACGAGGCTGCCCTCGATCTTGCCGTCAAGGCTGCCGAAACGCCGGATCGAGTGCAGATAGGCGTAGCTGCCCGCGAACATCAGAATCGATAGCAGGTGTGCGCAAAGGATGCCTATGAAGGCCACCAGGATGCGCGAGCGGTTGTGGTCTTCCTGAGTGGGAAGCACTGCACTGGTTATCCGTAGAGCCTCATAGTGGATGAGGACTGAAAGCAGCACCAACGCGATCGACAGAGCGGTCATGAAAATCATCTTCGCCTCCTGATGAGGAATACGACAACTCATGAGGGGAGCAGAATGGTTCCTGCGAAAGGCATGCGCTGGCGAGCTGCGGGAGTCACTCGGATGCGTGCCTGGGCTTGCGCCCGGCGATAGTGGACCTCCTGCGGCTCGAGGCCGATCGAGAGTTCTTCGGAATCGCCACCTGCTTTGACGATGAGGGAATCGACTTTTTACGCTGCGCGCAGCGACTGCCTTAAGCCTATCGAAGGTGATATGGTGATGCGCGACCGCCGCAACCGTTGGCATGCCGGTGCCACTACACCACCGCGACAGACGGCGCCCTGCCGGCATCATACGGTGGGCTTTTTTCAGCATGCCAGTGGTCTGCTTCTGCGCCTCCTGCTATCAGAGTGGCGCAGGGGGAGTTATGGAGAGAATCGACCATGAAAATTCGTAAATGGGCATTTGTCCCGGTGGTGCTTTTGGCGGTGGCGCTAGCTGGTTGCGCGGCGAATGAGCAGCAGCAACGCGCGGGAACCGGGGCTTTGCTGGGTGCGGGCGCTGGAGCGCTTGCTGGACAGGCACTCGGCCGCGATACAAAGAGCACGCTCGCCGGCGCGGCAGGTGGAGCGATTCTCGGTGGTGTCATTGGCTCAGCGACAACGCCGCGGCGGCAGGGACAGGAATTTTGTCGATACCGGGCGGCGGACGGAAGCATCTACACCGCGCCGTGCGACGAGCGGTATTAGCGAGAAGGGCAAGAGCCGATCAGGAATGCTTGACTAACGTCGACGCTATCCAAGCTGACAAGCGCCGCGTGCGCCCCTTCCGCAAACAATGCGGGAGGGGTTATCTCTTTGTTTCGAAAACGATGTTGAACGTTCTTCTTCCCGGACAGGGCGCGCAACGCGGTTTCGAATTGGGGACGTTTTTTGAACCACCGCCTTATGATTTGAGCGGCGTGCTTTCCGTTTCCCGTCTCGACCAACCCTCTCAGACCTGAGCCATCTCGGCCAAAGCAAACCGGCAAGCCTCCCATACGCCACCGACACTGCGCCAACCCAGGCAACAGCCTGGAATTCTGGGCGATTCTGGCACGCCGAATGGCGCGTGAAATCGGGTGAATTTTCGGCTTATGTTCCGATTTTGGTGAGCGCGCAGGGGCTCGAACCCTGGACCTACTGATTAAAAGTGGCGTCTGACAGAACATTCTCAAACAGCGGTAAACAGGAAACAACCCCGCAACACATTGCATTTCAAGGGATTGTGTGTTTCACCTTGTTCAAGGTCGTTCGCACGAGTTTCGCACTTCTGGAACCCATACGGAACCCAAGGCGAGATAAGTAGGCTGAACATAAGTAGGTGGAGCTCATGCCGAGAAAGAACCTCACCACCCGTTTCTGCGAAACCGTGAAGGTGCAGGAGCGGACGGATTATCAAGATGAGATGGTGCGCGGGCTTGCCCTGCGCGTGTCGCCCAATGGCACGAAGACCTGGAACGTGGTTTTCACCAGAGAGAGCGACGGCACAAAGCAGCGCGTGAAGGTCGGCCGCTTCCCGGCCATGCCGCTGGAGAAGGCTCGCACTGCCGCGCTGAAGATGGTCACGGCGGTTTCGGCGGGCGAAGACCCTTCCGAGGAAAAGCGCGCCCGCAAGGCTGCCATGACTGTGGAGAAGCTGGGCGAGCTTTACATCGAGAAATACGCCAAGCGGCGAAAGAAGACCTGGGCCGAGGACGAGCGTCTTCTGAAGCGCGAAGTCTATCCCGAAATTGGCCGTATGAAGGCGGTGGCGGTCAAGCGGCGTGACTTGCTCGACATCATCGAAGCGAAAGCCGAGGCTGGGCATGTGGCGCAGTCGACCCAAATCCTCGCCGTTGTCCGAAAGATGTTCAACTGGGCCGTTGACAGCGACTATCTGGATGCCTCTCCGGCCATTGGCGTAAAGCCTCGTGGAAAGGCAGTGAAACGCGATCGTGTGCTTTCCGATGCGGAGATGCGGACGATTTGGAGCGCGCTTCCTGAGGCGGCTGTGAGCGAGCCCACAAAAGACATTCTCCGCCTGCTCTTCCTCACCGGCCAACGCTCCGGTGAAGTCTGTGGCATGTCGCGCGGAGAGGTGGATACCGACCGGGCGCTATGGACCATACCCGGCACGAGGACGAAAAACGGGCTCGCCCATGTGGTGCCGCTATCGCCGACCGCCCTGGAGATCGTGGAAAGGGCACTCGACAAAGCTGACGATGAACTAGACGCGCCGCTGTTCTCACGCGTAGGCGAGCCGATCGAGAGTAATGCCATCGCCAAAGCCGTGAGGCTCAAGCTACAGAAGGCGGAGGCGCCTTGGACGCCTCACGACATTCGCCGCACGGTTGCCACTGGCATGGCGGCGCTCGGCATCGCGCCGCACATCGTCGAGGCCGTGCTGAATCATATCTCCGGCTTCCGGGCCGGCGTCGCCGGCGTCTACAATCGTAACCAGTATGAGCCAGAGAAGCGCCGCGCGCTCGACATGTGGGCGGAGCATCTAGGGGGAGTAATTGAAGGTCGTGAAGCCAAGGTCCGGCCGCTGCGCCGCCCGGAGGCCGTGTGATGGCGTGGCCCGGCAGTTGGACCGACGACGAGTTCGAGAGTAGTCAGAAGGAATTAGACAAATTTCTTGATGAGCACCTTGGTCCAGCGCCTGCGATCGGCGACCGGCTTGATGCTGAATATGTGATGATGCCGCTCTGGCTTCCGTCTGCCGGCCTGGGTGCGATGAACGCTCAACGCGAACGCGAGAAGCTGGCAAAGCTGCGCCAACTCGTGAACGAATTTTCCAAGTTGTGGTATTCGCTGCACTCTGACGTTAGGGGGGAGATGGAATTGCTTGGCGCGGCGATTGAAGACGCAAACCTTCCCGAACATGCAATGAAGCTTTATCTGTCAAGGATTCACAGGCTTGTCGGGCTAATAGATGAGATCCTGCCGAGCGCGCGTAAGGTTATCGACACCGCGCCGCGGGCGGGCCGCCGCAACCTGGTAAACGCAGGCATCGCCCGACATCTGCAAGCGGTTTGGTTCGAGCGGACGGGCACCCATGCGCCAAACAGCATGACAGAGGCCGGGTGTTTCGCGGAATTCATGATCGGTGCATTCAATGCTTTGCGCTTGCCGGGCAACCCCCGCGCGGCGCTAGACTCATGGCGAGCATTCAGAGCTACGCTTCCCGAACGCGAATAGCTCTGAATTACAGCCGGCCGAGCCGTGCTTACTGAATGTGACTGCTTCAATCGAAGGAGTCACATGTGCACAACCTCATATCCATAAAAGAAACCTGCCGGCGTACAACTTAGTCGCGCACGACGTTGTGGCAGAAGGTCCGCGACGGCCATTTCCCCAAGCCCGTTTCGTTCCCCGGTAGCATCCGCAAGGCATTCGTTGAGGAGGAAGTCAACGAGTACATCGCCGCCCGGATGGCCGAACGCGACGAGGTGGCTGCATGACTTATCCGAAAACGAAAAGGCCCGGCCAGTGCTGCAACACCGCCGAGCCTACGTCCGAACAACCCACTGGAGGATTTGAAATGAACGATGGAATAGATACCACGCGCTCCGATACCGGGCAATCAGAACTACCGATCGCGCGCCTGCGCCGCCTCTGTCGAGAATTGGTGGAGGCGATTGACGAATGGATCGAGAGCGACGTGCCTGGCGAGCAATGGGTGATCCATATCCTCCCATCTGCGCCCAGCCGGCAATCGATCCTGCTGGAAAATGTCACTGAGTATCCCACGGACTTCGACATTGCCTTTCCGGTCAAAGGTAGGGCTCAATCATGAAGCTTCCCGCCGACGACTCCGCCCGGACAACCTTCGATGTAATTGGCGACATGGAGGCCCCCCTTCATCGCGCTGCGGACCTCTCGCTCGCTCTTCTCAGGATCGGCGCCGAAATCGACGACGACGATTCCGCGATTGTCTGCACCCTGGTGGCCTTGGTGCTGGAAAATTGCCGGGCCGCGCAGAGGCTTCGGGGCGACGCCTTCAAACTGACGCATCCGCGCCGAGAACATTTCGAAAAGGCCGGCTGGCCGGGGGAGCGTGCAGCATGAGCAATCTCTTCTTCAAGGTGTCATTGCAGAACAACATCGACCGCTACCGTGACCTGCAGAAGTAACCGCGCGGCATCTGGATATCGTCATCGATTCCCGTGGCGGTGATTTCGAACAATCCATCGCGCTCTACAGGGCAATACGATGGGCTCCGGCCCTGACAAGACGTGTTCGCATGCTTCGCCATTGCAGCTCCGGTGCGATTGTCGCGATGGCCGGAGATGTCCGCATCGCCCGGCACGATACCGAGGTCGTGGCGTTGCGGCACCGCACAGCGTGCAGGTGAGTTTCGTCACCGTCGCCAACGACACGTCGGACCATCACTATGCCGGTGCGCGGCTCAAGAGCGGCACGGCCACGACGTTCGTAGGCTGCCAGTTCCTCCAGGGCCTCTTTTCGATGTTGATCGATGTCGAAGATGGCGACAGCGTCTTGAACACGACGATCACCGCCAAGTGCTATCTCGACAGTGCATCGCAGGCGGCACTGTGGTGCACGGCCACCGGTTCGGGCAATATCGCTCGGATCATGGCTTCATCGAGCTGGTTTTCCACGGCCGGCCAAGGGGAAGGTATCGTTCTCGCGTCGATGGGTACGGGAGCCAGCGATGGCGTCGAAATCGATGGGTGCGAGCTCGTTCTGAACTCAGGCAGCGGCCTCAAGCTCACAGACGCAAAGTGGAAGAACACCCGCGTCAACGGGGGTGTCGCCGCAGGGAATAATATCGGTGTCGAGTTAGCGGCTGGCGTCAGCGACGTTTCCGTGCGGAATATGACGATCGGAGCGAGCGACGGCTTCGCCGGAAACTCCAATGGGATGTTCATTGCAGCCGGTGCAGGGGATCGCATCGAAATTCAGAACAACACGATGCGCGGCAACACGTCCACCACCATCAACAGTGCCACGGGCCTCAACAATCGCATTGAGGGGAATGCCGGCTACAACGATACGCCAGTCGGCTCCTCGATCGCGGTCGGCGCATCACCGTTCACCCATCGCGCGGGGCCGTCTCCAGAGACGATCTATATTTCGGGCGGAACCGTTTCGGCGATTGTGGTGGCGGGCGTGACTGCATTCACCAATACCGGGCACACCGTCGAACTTGCCCCCAATGAGACGGTTCAGGTCACGTATTCATCGGCGCCATTTATGAACCGCGTGAGACATTGAGATTTGCTGTTTCTAAACTTAGGATCGAGTCGAGGAGACCATCTCAATCTGCCGGGAGGGCGTGCATGAGAGCGGAATTCGAAGAATATGTTGTCAAAGGCAGGCAGATGTATGGGATGTCGTTCGACTTCCTAATTACCGACCCTGTCGCAGAGGATTGGTACGGTCCAGAAAATCAGGAAATGATCGAGCGCCGATGGTGCGTAGACAACATCAAGCCAGGTATGGTGGCTGCTGATTGTGGTGCGCACCACGGCATCATGACGTTGCTCTTCAGCAAACTGGTTGGCCCTGATGGGTTTGTCTATTCCTATGAAATACTTCCGGATAACGCTGAAATTGTGCGCCGAAATGTGGAACTAAATCGCCTCGTGAATGTGGAGGTTTTCCCATACGGTATCGGGGATACTGTGATGAACACCTTGGCCCTATCTCACCATGGCAATGGTGTTGCATCTTCTAGCGGAGATGTGTCCGTTTCGATCGTGCCGCTAGACCTGCAGTTTGGGCGCAAACGACAGGTCCATTTCCTAAAGATCGATGTCGAAGGGTCCGAACTCGCGGCGTTGAGAGGGGCGCGGGAGACGATCAAGGAGCATCGTCCGCTGATAGACTTGGAAGTCCATAATTTCCTTTTTAAGGATCCGAGGTCCGTTCTGGTGGGGATATTCGAATTTTTGGCTGAAGGTTGGGCGATAGAAGTGTCGGACAATCAGAACCCTACTGAGCCGATCGATTGGAAGGCGGATCTCGACAGACTTTCGGCCATGTTCAATCCGCACATTTTCTTCAAGCCCATATAGGCTCAGCAGCGCCTCTGACCTAACCACCTGAAGGCACTGTAGATAGGGCCCGTTTTGAGTTGCACACTTTGGCACAAAAGAACCGGCCCAGGTGGGGGGCCTGGGCCGGTGGTTCACGGGGGGGTGAACAGCAACTGGCGTTGCATTGCGACGAACTGCGGACGCGGCGATTTGTTCCCCGCTTAGGGCAACGGCTTATCCGGCCGCTCCCGAAAAAGGGTGGTGGGCCGTCGTCATATCGCTGCAATCCCAACGCGCTACCTTCTCCGATGTCCTGAAGCTCCCAAGAGTGCCGGGGTAGCCACAGCACTCAAGGCGCGACCTTCCGCGCCGGAAACCGGCTTCCCCTACCAACATCACCGTGAACACGGTTCATGAGTTGTGACTTTTGTGCACGCATGAAGAATGTGACAAAACCGCCGGCGGACGGGGTGCACCGAAGTTGAAGGAGCGCAACGTGAAGAAACTTCTTCCGATGTCATTTGCCGCTGTCGCCGCAATTGCTTTGGCGGGTTGCGGTAGCACATCAGAACCGACGTATGATCCGCCACCGCCCCCGGGACAAACCACGATGTCCGGGCCCGCTGACTCGCCTCCCCCTCCAGGGCAAACCACGATGTCTGGACCTGACGACATGAGTGCACCGCCACCACCCGGCCAGACTACCATGCAATAAGCTCTGGCAAGGCGAAACTGGCGGGGCCCTTGATAGGGGGCACCGCCAGGTCGTGCGGTGGATCGCCGTCGCTTCAGAGATCCTGGAACCGCCCCAGAAGCGCAATTATCGTCCCCGCACCCAGCAGCGCGATCTGTATCGCAAGGGTACTCCCGTCCTGATCGGCCTCGTTCTTGATCCGGTCGAGACTGCCGATGAACGTCTGCTCGGCGCTCTTGATGTTGCGCAGAAATGTGTCCGCCTTGGCCTGCAAGACGACCGTCACTTCAGAGGATCTGTCGCTTGAACCGGGGAACATTCAGACCGTGGGTATGTTGGTTCCGCAGACGATGGAGAGTCCCATGAACAAAGACATGAAGAACCAACCGCATTCCGATCAAGAAAAAGAGAAAATCCGCAAGGCCAGCGGCGATAAGCCGATGAAAGAAGGAGGTACTGCTGGTGGGCTCGACGAGCGCACGAAGCATGGCCTTGGCGAGACCGAAGACAAGATCCGGAAACGCTTGAAAGACAAAGAGTAACAGTGTGGGCCGCGACCACCGCGGCCCCCCGCTTGCGGCTTACACCGCCGACCGGGGCGCCAAGCCAACCCTACATTCCAAAAAAAGGATGCTAACTCGACCGGCCCCTGCGCTCAATATCGTCGAGCAGTTCCGAGATCTGTTCGGTTGAAAGGACAAGCCGCGGGCTGATCAACCGAGTTTTCCATGGAGCCCCGTAAGCAGAACAAGCGTCGGCGTCAGCGTGAGGCCAAGAACTGAAGCAGGGGCGGCATGGGCGCGTGTTCGGGCTATCTCGTCCAATTACTAATCTTGGCCCTTCTCCGGGGCTGCAACGCTAGGAGGGCTTTCTTCCTCCCCAGTGGCGCGCAGGTTCTCCCTTCCTAGAAGGACGATGCCAGCTGCAAGGACAGCAAGGGCTATGAGCGCCAATAGGGCCGCAGTTCGATTGCGCATGCGCACCTCCCCTTAATAGGCCCGTAACGGCTGACTGGGAGGCTAGGTTGCCTCCAAAGAGATTTTCGCGCCAGTTCAGTAAGCAGGCTCGGAGCCCATCCGGTCTCATATGCCGGGAATAGAGAGTTCGGCTGGTTCACTGGCTGCGGCCGTTCCTGCCTATGGCTCCTCCCTCGTCATCCCACCGTTCGAGGGCTTTCCGCCTGATCGTCTTGGGCTCTTGCTCGCCGTCATAATCTATCTCAAATCCTGCAACTGATGCTTCGCTCGCGATCGCGTCCATGAGTTCGCTATCTGAGACACTGAGATCTGGGAAAACGCGCCGTACTGCTCCGAGCGCCTCGGACACTGCGAACGGCTCCTTCTCTTTATGAGCGGCAGCGAGGAACTGCTTTATCGCCTCTCGGACTTCAGACGGGATGTTGTGGTCGTCGTGAGCTTTGGCCATGACGGTCGCCTCCTGACAGCATCGAGATCGAGTTGATCTCGCAAAACGTACAGTAGCATATGCTGCGAATTCGAAGCGGAGAGGATGCCGCTTGCGCGCGGCGACAGAACCGGCCCGTCCCGACCAGAAACACCCCGAGAGAGGGCGGAGGCGATGGGGCCGGATTGATCACCCAGACCCTCCGTCCGACGCTCGATGAGCGGCCCATGCTTGTTCTGCGCGCAGGAGAGCGTCGATCTGAATGCGGCGCCCATTCGGTCCGGCGAGCTCCGCATAATCGTCAGAAACACGATGGAAAATGACGGTCATCCCAAAACTCGTGATGCTGACCGGCTCTTCTCCTTCGAGGCTTTCCTCCGGTATTTCGAAATCGATCGTGCGCGTCTGGAAAGTAACTCCGACTGTGCCGCTCCAAATATGAAAAACGCCAGGCGGCGTGGTCATCTCTACCGAGAGTCTAACGCGAACACGTCCAGATTTCCCTGCATACCTTCAAAAGTTTGGATTTTCCCCTGACTCAGGCCCTAGCGATGCCGTGCTGCTAGCGTATACTGAAGCCAAGCTTCCGAGTGACGGGTTTTCAGTTGTCGGCGAGTTAGATCCGTCGCTCCGGGTTGGGGACCTGATATTCGACATTGCAGGAATCCGCTATCACCTTAAAGGTGGAACGTGCGCAGCAACGGTCGGCGATGAATTGATTTTTAGGCGCGAGCCGTCAAACCCTCATGATCCACAGCCATCGAGGTTATTTGCAATGGAGTGCGAATTGGTTACGTCAATCGCCTCCAAGCAGAAACATTCGGTTACTGGATGCGGCATCGACATGTTGACGCTCATGTACAGCGTGTGAACGGCCGTGCAGGTAATCCAAAGGTCTATGCACTGGTTCGGGTTCGGCCAGCGGAAGGCTCGATCGCTGCATGATTCATGATGGGCCTGGCGTACTCGCATTTTGCGCGTGTCGGTCACTTCGCATCCATGTCGCGTGTCGCAGGAAACCCTTCGAAATTAAGGAATGAGCAATCATAGAGGTCACAGCGCCAAGAGGGAGGCGCTCTCGGCAGCCTACCGGTTCGTCAGGCTTTCTGCGAATTCCTGGCCGCGAGGGAGAGGCCACGCTCAATCCTTCAACTCGTCCTCGCGAATGCTGAGTCGAGCAATCTCGAATTCCTGAACTTGGCCGCGCTGACGGGCGCGTTCCAGCGAGTCTCGCCAGCTATCGCTCGAGTGGGGCCCGATTGCAGGATCGCACTCAACGGAGATTTCATTGAGCGCCCCGGTCTTCGGTTGGTCGCTGCCATAGGGGGCAGTCTCCGGATGTTCCAGCCGCCACCAGACTTGCCGCACGATCATGTCTTCGCCATACGGCTCCCGCTTGTCAGGACGATGGATTGATATGTAGTCGCCGGGCTTCGGCAATGCGGGAAGATCGAAGTCGAGCGAGTAGTCTGGTTTCAGGCTCCCGACTTCACGGACAACAATGGTCGCTTTTGGCATAGCTTACCCCACCCTCTCTTGTTGGCTGCCCACTATGCGGAGCAGGGGAGGGAAGGGCAACATGGAACCCGCGGAACCCATACGGAACCCAAACGCCATTTTGGCGAAATGATAAGTAGACTGTTCTCGATAATCTGTTGGTTTAATTGACACTTTTTGGTGAGCGCGCAGGGGCTCGAACCCTGGACCTACTGATTAAAAGTCAGTTGCTCTACCAGCTGAGCTACGCGCTCCTGCACGGGCGTCCGTGTCGAAGTGCGGCGGAACATAGTGAGACGCGCTCGGGCGGTCAACTCCAAAGGCCGCTCTCGGCAGGCGTCTGTCGGCCCTTTGCGCCAAGGCCTACGCGGCTGCGGCGCTTTGCCACGAGATGGTGATTGGAGCGTGTGGCGGTTGGCCGTTATATGCGGGGCATCGGACCGCATCATGTGGATTGAGGAATGGCGATCGATATCGGCTATACAAGCGCGCTTCTGGCGGGGGCCGTGTCGTTCCTGTCGCCCTGCGTCCTGCCGCTGGTGCCGCCTTATCTCTGCTATATGGCGGGTGTTTCGGTGGAGGATTTCCGCCGGCCCGAGGAGCACGCCGGTGCGCGGCTGGCGCTGCTGTCCGCCGCGCTCGCCTTCGTCCTCGGTTTTTCCACCGTCTTCGTGGCGCTGGGCGCCGGCGCTTCGACGATCGGGGCGCTGCTGCGCGCGTGGCAGCAGGAACTCGCCATGGCGGCCGGCGTCGTCATCATACTCATGGGGCTCAACTTCCTGGGTGTCGTGCGCATTCCGCTGCTTTCCCGCGAGGCGCGCTTCCGGGCCGGCGGCAAGCCGGCGGGTCTCGGTGCGGCCTATGTGATGGGGCTGGCCTTCGGTTTCGGATGGACGCCCTGCATCGGGCCGGTCCTGGGCCCCATCCTGACGCTTGCCGGCGGGCGCGAAACGGTGGGTGAGGGGGCGCTGATGCTAGGGGTCTATTCGGCCGGGCTCGGCATTCCCTTCCTTGTCGCAGCCCTTTTCTCCGACAGCTTCATGCGCTTCCTGCAGCGCTTCCGCATGCATCTGGCAACGGTGGAAAAGGTGATCGGCGGCCTGCTCGTGATCGCCGGCGTTCTGTTCCTGACGGGCGGCATGCAGACCATGGCTTATTGGCTGCTGGAAACTTTTCCCGCCCTGGGCCGGCTCGGATAGCGCATTGGCGCCCGTCCCCTCGGGTGCTACAGATCGAGCGATTCCCGGTCTGAAAGCGGATTTTCCCATGGACGACAGAAGCTGCCTTGCCGTCATCCTTGCCGCGGGCGAGGGCACCCGCATGAAGAGCACGACACCGAAGGTGCTGCACAAGATCGCCGGCCTGGAAATGGTCGCGCATGTGATGGCAACGGCCGGAAAGGCCGGCGCGGACGCCATGGCGCTCGTCGTCGGTAACGGGGCCGAGCAGGTCGAGGCCGCCCTCGAGGGGAGGGCGGGCGGCAGTGTGAAGCCGGAAGTGCATGCCCAGCGCGAGCGGCTGGGTACCGCCCACGCTGTGCTCGCCGCGCGCGCCGCGCTCGCCCGCGGTTATGACGATGTGCTGGTGCTGTTCGGCGACCATCCGCTGCTGGAACCGGAGGTGCTTTTGAACGCGCGTTCGAAGCTGGCCGGGGATGCGGATGTGGTCGTGGTCGGGTTCCGCCCACCCGTGCCCGCCGGCTATGGGCGGCTGATCGAAAGCAGCGGCCAGCTCGTCGCGATCCGCGAGGAGAAGGACTGCTCGGAGGCGGAACGGCGGATCGGCTTCTGCAACAGCGGCCTGATGGCGCTTTCCGGCCGGTGCGCTCTCGACTTGCTGGAATCGATCGGAAACGACAACGCCCAGGGCGAGTACTACCTGACCGACGTCGTCGAGATCGCCAACGGCCGCGGGCTTTCGGTCGTCGCCATCGAGACGAGCCACGAAAGCGCCCACGGCGTCAACGACCGTGCCCAGCTCGCCGAGGCCGAGGCGATCTGGCAGGCGCGGACGCGGCGCGCGATGATGCTGTCGGGCGTGACGCTGATTGCCCCCGAGACCGTTTTCTTTTCCCATGACACGCAGATCGGCGCCGATACGGTAATCGAGCCGAATGTCTGGTTCGGACCCGGCGTCGAGGTCGCCTCCGATGTACGCATCCATGCCTTTTCGCATCTGGAGGGCGCGCGCGTCGAAGAAGGCGCGACGGTCGGTCCCTTCGCGCGGCTGCGGCCCGGCGCGGAAATCATGGAGAAGGCCAAGATCGGCAATTTCTGCGAGGTGAAGAAGGCGCGCATCGGCGAGGGGGCCAAGGTGCCGCATCTTTCCTATGTCGGCGACGCCTCCGTCGGCGCGGGCGCGAATATCGGCGCCGGCACCATCACCTGCAACTATGACGGCTTCAACAAGCATCACACCGAGATCGGGGCGGGCGCCTTCATCGGCACCAATTCCTCCCTCGTCGCGCCGGTCTCGATCAGCGCCGGCGCCTATGTCGCTTCCGGAAGCGTGATCACGCACGATGTGCCGGAGGATGCACTGGCCTTCGGCCGGGCGCGCCAGGTCACGCGCGAGGGACGGGGAAAGCTGCTGCGGGAGAAGCTCTCGGGCGACAAGGCGAAGTAGACGGCCCTCAGGCCTTCTTGTCGCGCTCCTCGGACAGGTCATCGAGCAGCCGGCTCATCTCGTCTTCGATGGAAGCCTCCGACCGGCGGTGGGGAGCGGGCGTTTCGTCCGGCACGGCGGGCGCGGGAACCGTCTCGTCGGCTCCGCCTTTCCCGGCGTGGTCCGTCCGCGCCGGCTCCTGGGTCGGAATTTCCGGTTCCGTGCGCGCCCGCGGCGCAGGCCAAAGGTCCGTCTCGACCCTGGGCATCTGCGGTTCTTCCCGGTCGGCGGGGGCAGCTTTCTCGACGCGGGGTGCAGAGCGCTGGTCTTCCGGAACGGGTGCGCGGTTCTGAGGCGGTGTGCCGGGCTCTCCGGACGCCGCCTGTGCTGCCGGGCCTGGGGCAGGCGCGGCCGGGCGGCGCGGTAGTATCGGCGCCGGGGCGTTTTGCCGGGGGCGCTGTTGCGCCGTTCCCGTATCGCGCATGCGAATCTGCGGCTCCACCACCACGTCGTTGCTGCCGCCGATCAGGATAAGGTGCTCGATATCGTCGCGGCGCACCAGCACCAGCCGCCTCTGGCTGTCGACGGCAACGGCATCGACGACCGCCAGGCGCGGCAGCCGGTTGCGCCCGCCGGCAATGAAGGTGCCCCGGCCGCGGCCGCGCAAGAGGCGGACGGCGATCAGCACGACCACGAGCAGCGCGAGGGCGGCCAGCGTCCACAGAAATGCCCCGGCAACGGTTCCCCCCGCCAGGCCGGACAACCACTCATTCATGCTACGCTCCACTGCTCGCTTCCCTTTACGGAAGTAAACTATGCGCCGTCACCGGGGGCGACAAGGCACAATCACGCGGACGCGGCGGCGGCACGGCCAAGCCCCGAACAGCCCTGGGACTTTACGGTTGGCTACCTTTGCACTGCGCCGGTGCCCTGATATATGGCGAAGGAACCAAGGGGCCGCTTGCAGTCGGCACAGCAGGCAGGGAACGGATGGCCAGACACAGTGGCGGCGAAATTGACACGGCACCCATCATCGACCAGGGGGCACGGCCAGGCATCATTACCCGGCTGATCATCTTCATCATCGTTCTGACCGGCTCGGCGCTGGTCTTCGCCATCTTCCAGAACCGGCTCGGCGACGGTTTCCTCCTGGGCGTGCTGGGCATCATGGCAATGATCGGGGTCGGCTATTTGTTCGCCAGCGCCATCGGTTTCATCCAGATCGCGCCGCGATCCACCGGGGACGAACTGTCGCGCGCCTTCATCGATACGATGAACGAGGGCCTGCTGGTCACTGACGCAAAGGGTCGAATCCTCTACGCCAACCGCGCCTATGCGGAGCTGACCGGGGCCAGCTCTGCCGCCGACGTCAAGACGGTCGAATCGCTGCTCTCGGACAATCCCGAGGCCGCGCCGACCATCGAGCGCCTCGCCGGCGGCTTGCGCGACGGGCGCGCCGGCGACGGCGAATTCCGCCTGTCGCGCCCCATTCGCGCCGGAGCCGAGCCGGGCGCGCGCTGGTATCGCGCCTGGGCCCGCGTCTTCAAGGTTCCCGGCCACCGCAAGCCGGTGTCGGCGTGGCTTATCACCGATATCTCCGACGAGCGGGCGGAGCAGGAGCGTTTCTTCCTCGACCTTCAGAAGGCGATCGACCACCTCGATCATGCACCGGCCGGATTCTTCGCCGCCGATCCCGACGGCCGCCTGACCTATATCAACGCGACGCTCGCCGAGTGGCTGGGCATCGATCTGGTGAACTTCGTGCCGGGTGCCCTGACATTGCCGGACATCATCGCCGGCGACGGCATGGCGCTCGTCGATGCGGTCAAGGCCGAGCACGGCACCACGCGCAATGCTGTCATCGACCTCGACCTAGCGACGGTGCGCGGCGAGGCGCTTCCCGTGCGCTTCATGCACCGCGTTTCCACCACGCGCGAGGGAACGCGCGGGCCGATACGCACCATCGTGCTCAACCGTACCCTGGGCGAGGACGCCTCCGCCGATCTGCGTGCATCCGAAGTGCGCTTCACGCGGTTCTTCAATTCCACGCCGATGGCGATCGCCAGCGTCGACAGCGAAGGGCGCATTCTGCGCACCAACGCGCCTTTCCTGTCCCTGTTCTCGAGCGTGGTCGATCGGGATGCGGTGGACCGGCGCATCCGCCTCGACACGGTGATGCACCAGCGCGACCGTGAAGCCTTCGCCATGGCACTCGAGAAGGCCAAGCAACGCCAGGCCGACATCGCACCGATCGATACCGTCCTGCCCGACAATGAAGAGCGTCACATGCGCTTCTACGTCAACGCGGTGGCCGATCCCGTCGGCGAGGGTGCGGAGGAGGCGGCGATCGTCTACGCCGTCGAGACGACCGAGCAGAAGGCGCTCGAGGCGCAGATGGCGCAAAGCCAGAAGATGCAGGCCGTCGGGCAGCTTGCCGGGGGAATCGCACACGACTTTAATAACGTTTTGACGGCCATCATCATGGCGTCGGACCTGCTCCTGACGAACCATAGGCCGTCCGATCCGTCCTTCCCGGACATCATGAACATCAAGCAGAACGCCAACCGGGCGGCGTCTCTGGTGCGCCAGCTCCTGGCCTTCTCACGCCGCCAGACGCTGCGGCCGGAGGTGCTCAACCTCACCGACGTTCTGGCCGATCTGCGCATGCTCCTGTCGCGTCTCGTCGGCAACGACATCGCCCTGGCCATCGAGCACGGCCACGATCTGTGGCCGGTCAAAGCCGATATCGGGCAGTTCGAGCAGGTAGTGGTGAACCTTGCCGTCAACGCCCGCGACGCCATGCCGGAAGGGGGCAAGCTGACGGTGCGCACGAAGAACGTGACGGCGGACGAATGCGCCGTTTTCGGTTATCGCGAGCTTCAGCCGGCCGATTACGTGCTCGTGGAGGTCGAGGACACGGGAACGGGCATTGCGCCGGAGACGATCCGCAAGATCTTCGAGCCCTTCTTTACCACCAAGGAAGTGGGCAAGGGGACGGGGCTCGGCCTGTCGATGGTTTACGGTATCGTCAAGCAGACGGGCGGATTCATTTTCTGCGATTCGGAGGTGGAGAAGGGGACAACCTTCCGGATCTTCCTGCCGCGGCACGTCCCGACGGCCTCGGAGACCGATGCTGCCCAGCAGGCCGCGGAGAACGGAGCGGCCGAGCAAGCATCGAAGGCGCGCGAGGCAAACCGCGACCTGTCGGGTTCGGCGCGTGTGCTTTTGGTGGAAGACGAGGACGCGGTACGCATGGGCAGCGTGCGTGCCCTTTCCTCGCGCGGGTACGAGGTGCACGAGGCAAGCTCCGGCACGGAAGCGCTGGCGATCTTCAATGAGCTTGACGGCAAGATCGACATCGTCGTCTCCGACGTCGTCATGCCCGAGATGGATGGGCCGACGCTTCTTGGAGAATTGCGCAAGGCGCAGCCGGACATCAAGTTCATCTTCGTCTCGGGCTACGCCGAAGACGCCTTTGCCAAGAACCTGCCGTCAGATGCGATTTTCGAGTTCCTGCCGAAACCCTTTTCCCTCAAGCAGCTGGCGACGGTCGTGAAAGAGATGCTCGAGGAAAAGGACGAGAAGCAGTAACCCCTTGTCGAGATGGCTTCGGTGGGCCCGGCCGGTGGTGATGCGTTGACGTAACGGCATGGCTCATCGAGCGTGAGCCGAAAAGCTACGCCCGAACGGCTCCAGGCGCTTTCCGGCCGGCGGTTTCAGATGGTAACGGTCTGGCGTGTCCGGTTGGCGCTTCCGAAGATCCGCAGATAGCGCGCGATCTCGTCGGGATCGCCGGTCGCCTTTTCCGGGTTGTCGGAAAGCTTGACCGCCGGCCGGCCGTTGGCGTCGCTCACCTTGCAGACCATCGAGATGGCCCTGAGGCTGTCGATCTCCTCCGGTGCGCAATCCTTGAAGTCGTTGGTGAGGTTGGTTCCCCAGCCGAAGGCCATACGCACGCGCCCCTTGAAGTGTCGATAGGTGCGCTCGATCGTATCGACGTCGAGGGCGTCGGAAAAGATCAGCAGTTTCTCGCGCGGATCGTAGCCGTGCTCCTTCCACCACGAGATGATGCGCTCGCCGCCTTCGATCGGCGGTGCGCTGTCGGGGCGGAAGCCGGTCCAACCGGCGACCCAGTCGGGCGCATCCCTCAGGAAGGCGTCGGTGCCGAAGGTGTCCGGCAGCACGATCAGCAGATTGCCGCCGTAATAGGTCTGCCAGTCCTCGAGCACTCTGTAGGGTGCGGCCTTCAGTTCCTCGTCGGTCTGCGCCAGCGCGGCCAGCACCATTGGCAGTTCGTGCGCGTTGGTGCCGAGCGCCTCGAGGTCGGAATCCATGGCCAGAAGCACGTTCGACGTACCTGTGAAGGCATCGCCGATGCCCTCCTTCAACGCCTCGACACACCAGCGTTGCCAGAGAAAGGAATGGCGGCGCCTGGTACCGAAATCCGAGATCCGAATTTCCGGATAGCGTTTGAGGCGCTCGACCTTGGACCAGACCTTGGCCTTGGCGCGTGCGTAGAGGACGTCGAGCGCAAACGGCCCCAGGGAGCGCATCGCCGCGCGCGAGCGCAGCTCGTTGATGATGGCGAGCGCCGGAATCTCCCACATGGTCGTTTCCGACCAGCTGCCGTGGAAATGCAGTTCGAATTGCCCATTGTGGCGCCGTAGCTCGTATTCCGGCAAGCGAAAGTCTGCCAGCCACGACAGAAACTCGGGCTGGAAAATATGTCTGCGCCCGTAGAAGGTGTTGCCGGCCAGCCAGATCATCTCCTTTTTAGTGAAGCGAATCGTACGGGCGTGATCCAACTGTTCGCGCAGCTCGCCTTCATCGATTTCGTCGCCGAGCCGGACCGCCTTGTTGCGGTTCATGAGCGAGAAGGTCGCGTTCACCTCCGGATAAAGCCCGCGGATCATCTGCAGCATGAGCAGCTTGTAAAAATCCGTGTCGAGCAGGCTGCGGATGATCGGGTCGAGCTTCCAGGTGTGATTGTACACCCGACGCGCAATATCGGTCTTGGTCGGCATCCTCATCCCCGCTCGACAATGACACACGCACCGAGCATGCGTTCCGGCGCAACCGACAACGCAGAACAACAAATGTCAATGTCGGCCCGCAAGCTTCGTTCACGGCGGGAACAAAGACTGCGAGCCGCGGTTCTGTGTCCACGCGGCTCGGAGCAGCGACACATCCGATGGGCTGGGACGTTGCCTGGGTGAGATTGTTCCGGGGGCAACCCTGAGGAAGGTTATGTCTTGCGCATACGCATTTCCGCCCGGTCCTGCCCTTAGCGTGCTGGTGCTGCTTGCCGCTTCTGCGGCGCCGGCGCCAGGGCTCGCTCATCAGGCAAAAACAGGCTGGGCGTATCCCTTCGCATGCTGCTCAAACAAGGACTGCCGCGAGATTCCCGCCGATCTCGTATCCGAACGGCCGCAGGGTTATGTCCTGGAGCCTACGGGTGAGGTGGTCGGCTATTCGGACGACCGCGTGAAGATCTCTCCCGACGGCGTTTACCACTGGTGTTCGGTGGCCGGAAGGAACGACTCGCGGACAATCTGCCTGTTCGTACCGCCACGCCTGTTCTGAACGGCCGCCGAGAAAGCAGAGCCTAAGCCTCCTCCTGCGAATCGTACTGCGGGTTGTCGTCGATAACGCCGAAGTCCTGGGACTTCGCACCGTCAGCCGCCTTCAAGAACCCACCCGCCGACAAGCCGCGCCGCAGCAGCTCGCGCACTGCCGCCGCACGGCTGGGCATACGGTTCTCGAACCTGAAATCCTCGAGTGCGCGGAGTTCTTCCTCGCTCAGCATGATCTGCAAACGTTCGGGTCGTACCAGCGCCGCCACCTCTCCCTCCACACAGCAAGCGACTCCACCTGAGAATGGACCAAGGAAGATGGGCATGCCCTACCGATGCGTCAAGAATGCAAAATGAGTTGCTTACTCATTTCGTGTAATCGAGAGAACATGCACAATGAACATGTCATACTAACTAATTGAAAAATAGAAGGAAAAGTCTTGCTAGAAGCGCTAGGTGCGCTACTGTCACAGTATCCATCGAAACTTCGGGGGCAGGCTTCCGCGCTATCGAGAGGCATGTATATGGTTGAGCTCTTGCAGGACCTTGAGGCAACGGTAAGACATGCGTTGGATCGCGAGGGGCACGTCAACGTTCCGGCGATTGCTCTTGAATTGAACGCCCGCCATGCCGGCGAGGCGTGCTGCGTTCCGGAAATGGAATCGCAGGTACTCGCAGCGGCGCTGCAACTGCGGGCTGTCGTCTTTTTTCAAAGTCCCGTTCAACGCCGTCCTGTCGAGTTGTCGGCCAGCGGCTCGGAGGCGGGTGTTAAGCGGCTTGGCGGGGAAGGCTGACGCGGGGCATCACAGCGGAATGTTGTCGTGCTTCTTCCACGGGTTCGCCAGTTCCTTGCCGCGCAGCATGCGCAGCGCCCGTGCGACCCGGAAGCGGGTGGAGCGGGGCATGATCACTTCATCCACATAGCCGCGCTCGGCCGCCACGAAGGGTGAAAGAAAACGCTCCTCGTACATGCGCGTATGGCGGGCGATCTTCTCGGCATCGTCCAGGTCCTTGCGAAAGATGATCTCGACGGCTCCCTTGGCGCCCATCACGGCGATCTGCGCGGTCGGCCAGGCATAGTTGACATCTCCGCGCAAGTGCTTTGACGCCATCACGTCGTAGGCGCCGCCGAAGGCCTTGCGTGTGATCACGGTGATCTTGGGGACGGTGGCCTCGGCATAGGCGAAGAGCAGCTTCGCGCCGTGCTTGATGAGGCCGCCATATTCCTGGCCCGTGCCGGGCAGGAAGCCGGGCACGTCGACGAAGGTGACGAGGGGGATGTTGAAGCAGTCGCAGAAGCGCACGAAGCGGGCGGCCTTGCGCGAGGCGTCCGAGTCGAGGACGCCGGCGAGCACCATCGGCTGGTTGGCCACGAAACCCACGGTGCGGCCCTCGATGCGGCCGAACCCCGTGACGATGTTGCCCGCAAAGTCCTTCTGGATCTCGAAGAAGTCGCCTTCGTCCGCCGTCTTCAGAATCAATTCCTTGATGTCGTAGGGCTTGTTCGCGTTTGCTGGGACCAGCCGGTCCAGCGCATCGTCCGGCTCGCGAATGTCGCCGTGGTGCTCGATCGCCGGCATCTCGCCCGTGTTGGAGGCGGGCAGAAAGTCGATCAGGCGGCGCATCTGCATCAACGCCTCGACGTCGTTGTCATAGGCGCCGTCGGCGATGGAGGACTTGGTCGTGTGGATGTGCGCTCCGCCGAGTTCTTCGGCCGTGACCGACTCGTTGGTGACGGTTTTGACCACATCCGGGCCCGTGACGAACATGTAGGCGGTGTCGCGCACCATGAAAATGAAGTCCGTCATGGCCGGCGAATAGACGTCGCCGCCCGCGCACGGCCCCATGATAACGGAAATTTGCGGAATGACGCCGGAGGCCAGAACATTCCTCTGGAATATCTCGGCATAACCGCCGAGCGCGGCCACGCCCTCCTGAATGCGTGCGCCGCCGGCGTCGTAAAAGCCGATGATCGGCGCCCGGTTCTTGAGCGCCATGTCCTGGACCTTCATCACCTTTTCGGCGTGGGCCTCGGAAAGCGAACCGCCGAAGATGGTGAAGTCCTTGGCGAAGACGAAGACGGCGCGCCCGTTGACGGTACCCCAGCCGGTGACAACGCCGTCGCCGGAATACCGGGTCTTTTCCATGCCGAAATCGGTGGACCGATGCTCGACGAACATGTCGAACTCCTCGAAGGAGCCTTCGTCGAGAAAGACCTCGAGGCGCTCGCGGGCCGTCAGCTTGCCCTTGGCGTGCTGTCCGTCGATGCGTGCCTTGCCGCCGCCGGCGCGAGCGGCGGCGCGACGCCGCTCAAGTTCCTTGAGAACCTCTTTCATGCTCCTCCCCGGAATAGGGTGGTAGGGCGTAAGGCAATAAGGCAGCGGAGGGGGAAAAACCAGCCATTGGCCACTCCCTGCTCCCACTGCCTATGCCTTAAATCCTTACCAGGTCCCGGTATTTTCCATCGACGCCCAGGGTTCCGCTTTCGGCTTTGCCTCGCCCTTCTGCAGAAGCTCGATGGAGATGCCGTCAGGCGATCGGATGAAGGCCATGTGGCCGTCGCGCGGCGGACGGTTGATGGTCACCCCGCCATCCATGAGATGCTGGCAGGTCGCGTAGATGTCGTCGACTTCATAGGCCAGATGGCCGAAGTTGCGGCCGCCCCGATAGTCTTCCGGATCCCAGTTGTAGGTGAGCTCGATCAGCGGTGCCCGCGTCTTTTCGGCCGTTTCCGCATCTTCGGGAGCGGCAAGGAAAATGAGGGTGAAGCGCCCCTTCTCGTTCTCGACGCGGCGCTTTTCCACCAGACCCAGCTTGTTGCAGTAGAAATCCAGGGATTCATCGATGTCGCGAACGCGGACCATGGTGTGCAGATAGCGCATGGCAGGCCTCTCCTTTGTGATCGATAGGCGTGGAAGATAGGGTGGAGCAGTGCCCCGCGGCAATGGGGCCCGGATCAGATGCCATTTATAGCAGCATTACATCGTCGCCGAAGTAAATCCCGGACGCTGTTGAAAATCGCCGTGCAGGACTTGCTAAGTCATGAATGTGCAATGCTATCCTTCGGTCGTAGAATCAGTCCTGCGGACTTGAGGAAAGGCAAAAACGAATGGAGGACAATTCCTCAACGGCACGAGGGCTTGCAGGTAGCGAACGGGCCCGGGGGGCGGGCAACACGGAAGAAACGTCGGAGCTGATCGAGATCTCCGGCGCCATAAAATGGTTCGATGTGGCCAAGGGGTTCGGCTTCATCCTCCCCGACGACACGCAACTGGGCGATGTCCTTTTGCATGTCTCCTGCCTGCGGCGTGACGGCTATCAAACCGCCCTTAGCGGTGCGCGTGCCGTTTGCCTGGCCCGCTACGGCGAAAAGGGGCTCCAGGCGTTCAAGATCCTGTCGATGGACAACTCCACCGCCAGCCATCCCGCCGAGGACCAGGAGCAGCGCACGCACGTGAAGGTCGCTCCCGAGAGCGGGCTCGAGCGTGCGCTCGTGAAATGGTTCAATCGCACCAAGGGCTTCGGTTTTCTCACCCGCGGTGAAGGAACGGAGGACATCTTCGTCCATATGGAAACGTTGCGCCGCTATGGCGTGACGGAGCTGCGCCCGGGGCAGGTGGTGCTCGTGCGCTACGGGCGTGGGGAAAAGGGCCTTATGGCCGCCGAAATTCACCCGGATATCGGAACGCTGCCGGTCTCCCATTGAAAGGCCGGCGCCGGACCGGAGTGTTTCCATGCGCCATGTGATCTCGTTTCTTCTTTCGCTTGCCCTCATGGTGGGCGGCGGCACGATGGCTTGGGCGCAGGAGCCGATGCTTCTGCCCACCCATCCCGAACCGCTCCTGGCGGAGACCGGGGCAGGCGAACGCAGCTTTACGATCGAGATTGCCGACACCGCCGAGAAGCGGGCGCGGGGACTCATGTTCCGCCGCAGCATGGGCGACGATCACGGAATGCTCTTCGTTTTCGAGGAAAGCCGCAATCGCGCCTTCTGGATGAAGGACACGCCGATGCCGTTGGACCTGCTCTTCGTCGGCGAGGACGGAAGGGTGCAGGCGATTGAACGCGGTGAACCCTTTTCGACCGATGGCATAGCCCCGGACGCGCGGGCACAGTTTGTGCTTGAACTGAAGGCGGGAACCGCGCAGAGAACCGGTATCGAAGTCGGCGACCGCCTGCGTCATCCGCTGATCGACGCGGTCGCCCAGAACGGTTGAACTCTGTGGCGGGAGCCTCTTGAGCACATGCAGTCTTTCTTCCATGACCGTTTAGAGATCGCCTTCATCGACGAGGGAGAGGGCGATCCCGTCCTCCTCATCCATGGTTTCGCATCCACCCATCTCGTCAACTGGGTCTCGCCGGGGTGGGTGAAGACCCTGCGTGATGCCGGATACCGGGTGATCGCGCTCGACAATCGCGGCCACGGGCGCTCGTCGAAAAGCCATGAGCCGCAGGACTATACGCCGGAGAAGATGGCCGGCGATGCGGCCGCGCTGCTGGCCCATCTTGGTATCGTGCGTGCGCATGTGATGGGCTATTCGATGGGCGCGCGCATCGCCGCCTTTCTGGCCCTCGGCCATCCGGATCTGCCGGTCACGCTGGTTTTCGGCGGCCTCGGCATCGGCATGGTCGAAGGCGTCGGCGATTGGGATGCGATCGCCGACGCACTGCTTGCGGAGGACCCCGACAGCATCGGTCATGAGCGGGGGCGGATGTTCCGCGCCTTCGCCGACCAGACAAAGAGCGATCGCCACGCGCTCGCCGCCTGCATCTCCACTTCGCGGACCTTGCTGACGCCCGAGCAGGTTTCCGAAATCACGGTGCCGACGCTGGTCGCGGTCGGCACGAACGACGACATCGCCGGCGCGCCGGAGCCGCTGGCGCAGATGCTGCCGCATGGCGAGGCCTTCGCCGTGGAGGGCCGCGATCACATGCTTTCGGTCGGAGACCGAACCTTCAAGGCGCGCGTTCTGGATTTCCTGAAGGAGCATGCCCTCTAGACGCATGCTCAATTGTACTTGAACGGTGTTCAGGCTTTTTGTGTTTCATTGAAACGCATTTGTGTCCTAAATTAGCAATGAGCTTCGAACAGCCACAGGCACGGGAGGCCCGTATGGAGGCCAGACACGCCCTGCGCAGCGACGCGCCGCAATCCATGGATCCGATCTGGTCCGAGATTCGCAAGGAAACGCAGGCGGCGGTCGAGAACGATCCGCTGTTGGCGGCCTTCCTTTACGCAACGGTGCTAAACCATGGCTCGCTTGAAGATGCGGTCATCCACCGCGTGGCCGAGCGACTCGACCATCAGGATTTGAGCGCCGATCTCATCCGGCAGACCTTCCAGGCCATGTGGGAGGACCAGCCGGACTGGGGCACGGAGGTCCGCGTCGACATCCAGGCATATTACGACCGCGATCCCGCTTGCGACCGGTTCGTCATGCCGGTGCTCTATTTCAAGGGTTTTCACGCCATCCAGACGCATCGGCTGGCGCACTGGCTGTGGAACCAGGGGCGCCACGACTTCGCGCTTTACCTGCAAAGCCGCTCCTCGGTCGTCTTCCAGACCGACATCAACCCGGCGGCGAAGATGGGCAAGGGCATTTTCATCGACCATGCCACGGGGCTCGTGGTAGGTCAGACCGCGGTGGTGGAGGACAATGTCTCCATCCTTCACAATGTCACCCTCGGCGGCACGGGCAAGGAGGCTGGAGACAGGCATCCGAAAGTGCGCCATGGCGTGCTGATCGGCGCCGGCGCCAAGATTCTTGGCAATATCGAGATCGGCCATTGCACGAAGGTTGCGGCCGGCTCCGTCGTCGTCAAGTCGGTACCGCCCAACAAGACCGTCGCCGGCGTGCCCGCCCGCATCATAGGCGAGGCCGGATGCCAGGAGCCGTCGCGCGCCATGGACCAGCTTCTGCGCGACACCTGAGCAGTCTCGGCAGCCGCTTTCGCGGCTGGACGGCGGATCGAGGGCTTTACATTCGCGCCGCCCGCGTGCCAGAAGCGGCGCGGCCATCGCAACAGCCAGCGGAGAAGTTTGTTGAAGCCGGAAGAGATCAGGAAGCTCGACGCCTATTTCAAGCGCACGTTCAAGAATCCCGCACTGAGCGTCAAGGCGCGGCCCAAGAAGGACGACTCGTGCGAGCTTTATCTCGGCGACGAATTTCTCGGCATCATCTTCAAGGACGAGGATGAGGGCGAGCTGTCCTACAATTTTTCAATGGCCATCCTCGACATAGACCTGGATTGATCCGTGCCGCCGGTGAGCGGAAGACGCTGCGGTCTTCCGGCCAGCCTGCTCCAGCTGTTGCCGGTGCGGCAGCGCTTCGGTCTTGATCCGATAAACCAGGCTGCGTCCTCGTCATAGATTTGAGCTTCCTGCGTCGTTTCCGCTGCGAAGCGACACGGAGTCGGCGGTGCGGCGAAGCCGCAAGCCCCTCTCGCAAGAGTTATCACCAGAATCGCCGCACATGGAAAAGGCGCGTAAACGGTGTGCCCTTCGGGCTTGCCGTCCGCGCGGCGCGCCGTACTGCGCTCCGCAAGAAAAGCGGAGCCGGCCCCGGGGAGGGCCGGCTCCTAACCCGGTCGATGGGGACGGGGAGGTGGGGACTCGACCGGGTTTCCATTAAGCCCGTCAGCAATGTTCGATGGCGACCGTGCCGATGCTTAACAGCGCACGGAGGAGCAGGGGGCGAAGCACGAACCTGCTCGACAACAAGCCACTCGGAATCTCTGACAAGGCCATGAAGGTTCAGCGTTCCGATCCGACGCTGGCCACGGCAACGGCGCGGCCGTCGTTTACGGCGGTCCATTCGCCTGCGTGCCGGGCGGATTGGCGTTTCAAATACTGGTACTCGGTCTCCGACCAGGCCAGGATGCGCGGCTCGAGATTATCCAGGATGAAGTCCCCCATGTTCGTGCTCACCGTCAAGACCGCGTGTCCGTCGCCGTTCGGCTGGCGCACGACGGTGATCAGGAGGTTCGAGGCAGGCACGCCGGCCGCCATTAGAAGGCGGCGCTTCTCGAGCACGAAGTCCTCGCAGTCGCCGTAGAGGTCCGGAAAGGACCAGTACTCCTCGATGCCCCAGCTTTCGGTATCGGTACGCGGAATGACGGTCGTATTCACTGCATTGTTGACCTCGACCATCTTCGCCCACAGTTCACGCGTCAGCGGGACCATCTTCTCCTCGGACGCGGTCGGGCCGCACTCGTCCGGTTTGCGTTGACAGAACTCGTAATGCCCGACGGGCTGCGACGTCCTGTCCCCGATGGCCATAAAGTCGGAAGCCGCGTGCGCGCTGCCCACCGACATCGCGGCGAGCAGAAGGGCGCCAGCAGACAACAGCCCGGCTGGTTTCGTTTTTTGCATTGTTCGTCTCCCCGTTTGAGGAGACGATGCCACGGTCGAATTTATCCCGCGCAAAAACCCGTGGTAGAAATAAGTTCAAATTCTAAGGGTTCTGGTAACCATCCAAGTAAAATCGATATTTTCGAAATTGTTTACTTAAATTCTATCGGCACCAAGGTGGCGTGAGCACACGTGCTGCGTCGATCGAAAACGGTGCTCTCGATCGCAGTCCTGAGTGACGGGGAAGGAGGTTCAGCCGGCGAAAGTGGCCATGAGCGTGTCGTGCTCCTGCACGACGGCAAACTCGATGGCGATCCCGTCGTCGAAATGGCGCACTACCCGCCCGCGCATGGTCGCGAGGAAGACCTGGCTGCCCAGTTCGGGCCTGACGTCGACCTCGATGGCCGCGCCGGACAGGGACAGGTCGACGATGCGGCAACGATGCGTCTGCCCATCGGGCAGACCCAGCGTGCTGATCGGGTTGCGCGGTGTGATGCGCTCGTGCCGACGGTCCTCGGGCAGGTCGAGCTCGTGTCTATTCGCCAGCCAGGTGAGCTGTGCGGCGAGCTTGTCGCGCTTGCGCTCCGAAGCCACCACGGTCATGACGAAACCGTCATCGGTCAGGCGCGTGATGCGTCCCTCGATGCGGCCGAGATGGTCGAGATAGGCGATGACCCGTTCACCCGGAAGACCCGGCCGCTCGGCGACGAGCGCAGCATTGCCCGGCGACATTTCAACCACCCGGCAGGAATATTCCGAACGGTCCTGCAGCATATAGCGGCCGTGAATCGAAACCGTTACGCGCTGGAAAGCACGCCTTTCGGGACGTATCGAAACCGGATCTGTCGCTGCGGGCATGGTCATCATCGTTGCGTTCCGGCCGCGCTCTCCGGATAGCCGGTCAATCCGCTGCGGACGGTACCGCCATAAATCTTAAGATCGGGTAAGCCGGCCGCCGTTTGATCTCATCAGTCGTAACGAGGAAATGCGCTATGTGCGGCCGCCCTGGAAGACGACGAGATGGTGAATGCGCCGCCCCTGGCGCCCGTCGAGCCGGGCGGAGACGGTGTCGCCCGCCGGCTGCAGCGGCGGTACGGAGAGGGCGGTCCGGTCGTACGGGAGCGGCGCCTCCCTGTCCGGGTCTATCAGGCGGAAGGACTCTATACGGTTTTCCACGATCGGGTCGGCCCCGAGCCAGAAGGGCTTCATGAATGGCTGGATGGTGCCGAGCGCACGCAGGCTCTCCTGCCCGCCTTCGAGCGGCAGGGCGATGAGTTCGAAGCGGTTGATCCGTCCCTCCCGGCTCATTCCCTCGAAGGCGACTGTCGCGACCGACTTGTCGTCGAGTGCATGATGCACGAGGCGACCGACTGTCTCCTGGTCGCGCCCGTGCCAGAGCGAGGGGAAGGAATGGCCCTTGAGCTCCTTGCCATAGGTCGCGCACAGGCGGGTGCCGGCCAGGCGGAAGACGGCTTCGCCGCGGGCGTCGCGTTCCAGGATAAAGGTGTCGGGCAGAAGCGTCTTGATTTCGGCGGGCTCGATCTCACTGCGCCGCGGGGCAGGGCGGTCGCCGCGCAGCCTGTTCCAATATCGGAACAGGTTCATGGATCCGTCCTTGTTCATGCCAGTGTGTTCCATTCTGATTTCGCGCTCCTGTCTCAAAGGTGGACAGGGCCGATCGGCCGGCCACCTACATGACCGAAGATGCAGGTGTCGTGCCAGCCCGGCGCGGCGTTGTGCACGGGAGGGATTTGTTAGGGTTAGCAAAAGGTTACCACCCCGGTCCCGGCCGAACCCGGTGGCAAGGTACCGAAACTGGCACGGTACTTGCTCGGAAGGGGTACGGGTCGGGGGACTCGACCGGGAGGCCGTCCAGCGCGAATGCTGGGCGGCTTCTGTTTTTCCGCTATCTCTGATACCGCACACGCTGGCGGCATCGACAGAAGCGGACGGCATGGACGACAGGACAGGCACCGAGGACGAGGGGCGACAGGAGACGGACGGCGCCCGGCGCCGTGAGCCGGTGTTCAACTTGCCGGGCGTGGTCATCGCCCTTGTTGGTCTGTGTGTCGGCGTTCACCTGATACGTACGCTCTTACTGAGCCAACCGGCGGATCTCCTGGTGCTCGTGCATTTTGCTTTTCTGCCGTTGCGCTACACGGGCGGCTATCCGCTGGATATCTATGCGCTGCTGAGCCCTTTCACCTATGCATTCCTTCACGGGAGTGTGGCGCACCTGGCCGTCAACATGATCTGGCTTGCCGCCTTCGGCTCCCCCCTGGCGAACCGGCTGGGCACCGGGCGCTTCCTCCTTTTGTGGACGGCAACCGTTCTTGCCGCGGTGCTTCTCCACTTTGCGCTGCACCCCTACGACACGGCGCCGTTGGTGGGCGCTTCCGGCGCCGTCTCGGGCATGATGGGAGCGGCGGCGCGCTTTGCTTTTCGAATCGACCGGTCCGCTGGCAAACCCGGCTTCGCGGGACCTGTCCTGCCGCTGGCGCTCGTCTTCCGCTCGCGCATCGCGGTCGTGTTTCTGCTCGTCTGGATGGTGGTCAACCTCATCGTCGGACTGGGATCGGGTATCGGCGGCACGCCGCGTATCGCCTGGGAGGCGCATATCGGCGGATTTCTGGTGGGATTTTTCGGCATGCCGTTTTTCGACCGTCCGCGGGGGCGGGCACCGTCCGGCCGGTGACCGGCCTTGCAAAGCGCGTCAACTCGTCGCAACATCGTGCCCACGCCTAGGAGGGGCGGCAGAGAAGGAGGACGCCCATGACGGTCAAAGCCATTCTCGACACCAAAGGCCGCGAGGTCGTGACCATCGCCGCCGACAAGACGGTCCATGATGCCGCCGCGCTGCTGGGGCAGCACGGTATCGGCGCGGTGGTGGTGACCGACGGGAAGGAGCGGATCGCCGGCATCCTTTCCGAGCGTGACATTGTGCGGGCGATCGCGGCGGAAGGCGCCAAGGCTCTCGACCAGCCGGTTTCGGCGTTCATGACAGCGCGCGTTCAAGTCTGCCGGGAAGACCACACCGTCAACGAGGTCATGCAGATCATGACCGCCGGGCGTTTTCGCCATTTGCCGGTGGAAAAGGACAAGCGTCTTGCCGGCATCATTTCGATCGGCGACGTGGTGAAGCGTCGCATCCAGGAGGTGGAGCGCGAAGCGGAGGACATCCGCAGCTATATCGCGACCGCGTGAGGGACGCCCGGCTACCCCACCACCGGCGGCGGTGCGATTGCAGCAAAGGCGGGAATGAGGGCGTGGAAGTGGCTTCGCCCTTACGGCGCGCGCTTGCCTCGCTGTCGCGATTGGTCTAGCGAAGGCGGCAGTTCAATCCTTGAAATCGACTGCACGGCTCATGACAATCATCGACACGCGCACGCCTGATCCCAAGCGCCTGATTCCGGGTGCCACCGGTGAGTGGGAAGTCATCATCGGCATGGAGATCCACGCCCAGGTGACCTCGCGCGCCAAGCTGTTTTCCGGCGCCTCGACGGCTTTCGGGGCCGCGCCCAATTCCAACGTTTCGCTGGTCGATGCCGCCATGCCGGGCATGCTTCCCGTCATCAACGAGGAATGCGTCAAGCAGGCTATTCGCACCGGGCTGGGGCTGAAGGCGCAGATCAACCATCGTTCGGTCTTCGACCGCAAAAACTATTTCTATCCCGACCTGCCGCAGGGCTATCAGATCTCGCAATACAAGCAGCCGATCGTCGGCGAGGGCGTCGTGATCGTCGCGGTCGGACCGGCCAGGGACGGCAGCTTCGAGGAGATCGAGGTCGGTATCGAACGGCTGCACCTGGAGCAGGATGCCGGCAAGAGCCTGCACGACCAGCATCCCACCCTGTCCTATGTCGATCTGAACCGCTCCGGTGTCGCGCTGATGGAGATCGTCTCCAAGCCGGACATGCGCTCGGCCGACGAGGCGAAGGCCTTCGTCACCAAGCTGCGCACGATACTGCGTTATCTCGGCACCTGCGACGGCAATATGGACGAGGGCTCGCTGCGTGCCGACGTCAATGTCTCGGTGCGCCGGCCCGGAGAGCCGTTCGGCACGCGTTGCGAGATCAAGAACGTCAACTCCATCCGCTTCGTCGGCCAGGCGATCGAGTCGGAAGCGCGCCGGCAGATCGCCATTCTGGAGGACGGCGGCACGATCGACCAGGAGACGCGCCTTTTCGATCCGAACAAGGGCGAGACCCGCTCCATGCGCTCGAAGGAAGAAGCGCATGATTACCGCTATTTCCCCGATCCGGATCTCGTGCCGCTGGAATTCGACCAGGCCTATGTGGATGCGCTGGCGGCCGGCCTGCCGGAACTGCCCGACGAAAAGAAAGCGCGGCTCATGCGCGATCTGGGCCTGTCCGAATATGACGCCTCTGTGCTCGTTTCCGAGAAGGCTGTCGCCGACTATTTCGAGAAGGTGGCGGCCGGCCGTGACGGCAAGGCGGCGGCGAACTGGGTCATCAACGACCTTCTTGGCGCCTTGAACAAGGCGGGCAGGGACCTTGCCGAGACGCCGGTTTCCCCCGAGCAGCTGGGCGCCATCATCGATCTCATCAAGGGCGGCACCATTTCCGGCAAGATCGCCAAGGACCTCTTCGAGATCGTCTGGAACGAGGGCGGCGATCCGCACGCCATCGTCGAAGAGCGCGGCATGAAGCAGGTCACCGATACGGGCGCTATCGAGAAAGCCGTCGACGAGGTGATCGCCGCCAATCCGGACAAGGTCGAGCAGGCGAAGGCGAAGCCGACGCTTGCCGGCTGGTTCGTAGGTCAGGTGATGAAGGCGACGGGCGGAAAGGCCAACCCGCAGGCCGTCAACGCGCTGGTCAGGCAGAAGCTCGGCGTCGATGACTGAAACGGCGGAACGCTTCTTCGTCCGTACCACCATGCGTGCGGATCTGGAAGCCGTCCGCGCGCTCCTGGTCGAGACCTGGCACGACAGCTATGACGCCCTGATGGGCCGCGACAGGGTAAGCGAGATCGTCGATTCCTGGCACTCCATTCCCGCGCTCGCCGCGCGGCTGGAGCGGCCGCGCTCGGAGTTCATCGTTGCCGATGACGGCGCATGCATCGCCGGAGTGGCCTACGCAGAGGCGAGCGCGTGCGGCAAAACGGTCGCGTTGCGCCAACTCTACGTTCTTCCCGGCCTGCAGGGGCGGGGAATCGGCAGCCGCCTTTTGAACGAGATCGTGGAGTGCTATCCCGAGGCGCGCCGCATGCGGCTCGAAGTGGCCGAAGGGAACGTGCGGGCGATCGCATTCTACCGTGCCCGCGGTTTTGAGGAAGCCGGCCGGGAAGCCGATCCGCAAGGCTCCCGGATCGTTCTTTTTGAACACCCCCTTGCCGTATACGGTGAAGGATGAGCGGCGGGAACAAGCGGAATTTCGTGATTCGGCACGGGCGGACGCGCACAGGTTCCACGAGCGGCTCGGCTTTGCCAAGAGCCATGCCGGTTTCAAGATTTGGCTCGAATGAACGCGCATCGCCGCACGGGCCTTGCGTTCGCGTCGCGTGATCGCCATAAGACGGGCATGGGCTCACGAGGTGCGCCGCGAGGAGTGCAATGAAAAGGTTTCTGCTTCAGTTCTTCACCTGGTGGAACGGCCAGTCGCTGAACACGCGCTTTCACACGTGGCGCAACGGCAGGCGCGTGGGCGAGGACGAGTTCGGCAACGTCTATTACCAGGGCGGCACCGATTCGGAGGGCCGCACGCGCCGCTGGGTGATCTATAACGGGTATTCCGAGGCTTCCATGGTGCCGCCGGGCTGGCATGGCTGGCTGCATCACAAGGTGGACACCCCGCCGGCAGCGGAAGAGTATGCGCCGCACGAATGGCAGAAGCCGCACTTGCCGAATCTCACCGGTACGCCGGCCGCTTACCGGCCGCGCGGGTCGGTGCTCACCAACGAAGATCGCCCCCGCGTGACGGGTGACTACGACGCGTGGACACCGGGCAACTGAGCCGGTTTTCTCGCCACAATTGCGCAATAGCGTGAAAGGGATTTCCGCCGGGACGACGCGGCGGTTGGAGATTGTGGTTGAAGAAATGAATTGGACGCACCGGCTGATTGCGCCTGCAAAGATTCTGTTCGCGACCGGCGTTTTGACGGCCATTCTCGCCGGTTCCGCCGATGCGGAGCGGATCAAGAACCCTGTGGCCGAGTTCACTGGGATCGACAAGATTACCGGCCGAATCATCAATTTCGACGTCTACATGAACGAAACGATGCAGTTTCGCGCACTCCAGGTGACGCCGCGCGTGTGCTACAGCTCGCCGGAGTCGGAAGAGCCGAAGACCGACGCCTTTGTCGAGGTGGACGAAATCACGCTCGAAGGAAATATCCGCCGTATCTTCACCGGATGGATGTTCGCCGAAAGCCCTGGCCTGAATGCCGTGGAGCACGCCGTCTATGACGTCTGGCTGAAGAGCTGCAAGCAATCCTCCGACGTCCCGCCCCCGGAGACCAACTGACAGGTCGCCAACCGGCTCGAGGTATCTGACCCGAGAATCGCCGCGGCAGCACATGGCGTTTTTTTCGCGCTTCCGGTGCTCGAAGGTCACCATTTTCGCCATCATGACGAATCTCGCTCAGGACACTCAGAATTCCGCGGTTTCCTCGAGCGCCTCGGTCAGAAGTCGCTCATAGCGCCGCCGCGGGACGTCCACCGCACCGAACCTTTTCAGGTGCGGAGTGGTGAACTGGGTGTCGAGCAGTATGAAGCCCCGCTCGCGCAGCCGCTCGACCAAATGCACGAGGCAGATCTTCGAGGCGTTCGCTTCACGCGAAAACATGCTCTCGCCGAAGAAGGCGCGTCCGAGCGTCACGCCATACAGGCCGCCGACCAGGCGTCCTTCTCGCCACGCCTCGACCGTATGGCAATAGCCGCGTGCGAACAGTTCCGTGTAGGCTTCGCGGATGGGCGCGTTGATCCAGGTGTCCTGCCGCTCCGGGCCGGGTTCGGCGCAGGCGGCGATGACGCCGGGGAAATCCGAATCGTAGCGGACCTCGAAACGTTGCTGACGCTCCAGTTTTCTCAGGCTGCGGGGCACGTGGAACTTATCGAGCGGTATGACGCCGCGCATTTCCGGCCGCACCCAGAAGACCTCCGGGTCGTCGGCATGCTCCGCCATCGGAAACACGCCTGTGGCGTAGGCGCGCAAAAGCAGATCCGGTGCGATGCGGTAGCTGGGCGGGAAGGGATGCGTCATCGCGCCACCCGCACAGGCGGAGAGCTCCGGGAGGAGCAGTGGGCGGCCATCGGTCCGGATTGGCGCGAAATCAAGCGGTCAAACCGTTTCCACCTTTCCGTGAAACAGAACGATGGTTCGTGGCGACATGCGTCGGCGCTCGCCTGTGATACCGCTCCACCTCTCTGTTTTTGCCGCATTTGCGCAGCGGCAAGTGGATCCACTTGCCCGCAAGGCGCTCTAGGGCTTCTCAGCCAGGTAATGCTCGAGCCAGTGAATGTCGTAATCGCCGTTCGCCACATCGACATTTCCGACGAGATCCCTGAAAAGGGGCAATGTGGAATTGATGCCGTCAACAACGAATTCGTCAAGCGCCCGGCGCAACCGCATCATGCATTCCACCCGATGCCGCCCGTGCACGATCAGCTTGCCGATGAGGCTGTCGTAATAAGGAGGGATACGGTAGCCGGAATATACACCCGAATCGACGCGTACGCCGAGCCCACCGGGCGTATGGAAATGGGTGATCACGCCCGGCGAGGGCACGAAGGTGCGGGGATCTTCCGCATTGATACGGCATTCGATGGCATGGCCCAGGAAGCGCACGTCCTCCTGGCGCACGGACAACCCGCCCCCGGAGGCCACCCGGATCTGCTCATGCACCAGATCGATGCCCGTGATCGCTTCGGTGACCGGGTGCTCCACCTGCAGCCGCGTGTTCATCTCGATGAAGAAGAACTCGCCGTTTTCGTACAGGAACTCGACCGTGCCGGCGCCGGAATAGCCCAGATCGGCGGCGGCGTTCGAGACGATCTCGCCGATGCGCATGCGCTGATCGACATTGAGCGCCGGCGAATTGGCTTCCTCCCACACCTTCTGGTGACGGCGCTGCAGGGAGCAGTCGCGCTCGCCGAGATGGACAGCGTTGCCGGCGCCGTCGCCGACTACCTGCACCTCGATGTGGCGCGGCTTTTCGAGATACTTTTCGATGTAGACGGCGTCGTCGCCGAAGGCCGCGCCGGCTTCCGAGCGCGCCGTCGACAGGGCTTCGGAAAGCTCCGCCTCGCTGCGCGCCACCTTCATGCCGCGGCCGCCGCCGCCGGCGGAAGCCTTGATTAGCACAGGATAGCCGATATCGGCTGCGATGCGCTTGGCTTCGCGGTCATCGCTCACCGCCCCCTCGGAGCCGGGAACGACGGGGATGCCGAGCCGGGCCGCCGTGCGCTTGGCCTCGATCTTGTCGCCCATGATGCGGATATGCTCGGCCGAGGGACCGATGAAGGTGATGTTGTGGGCGGCCAGGATCTCTGCGAACTTCGCATTCTCCGACAGAAAGCCGTAGCCGGGATGGATGGCGTCCGCACCGGTGATCTCGCAGGCGGCGAGGATCTGGTGAATGTTGAGGTAGCTGTCGCGCGAGGCCGGCGGACCGATGCACACGCTTTCGTCTGCGAGACGCACATGCATGGCATCGGCATCGGCCGTCGAATGCACGGCGACGGTCTGAATGCCGAGTTCCTTGGCGGCACGCAGGATCCTGAGTGCGATTTCGCCGCGATTTGCGATGAGGATTTTCTGAAACATTGGGCGCGGCGTTCCGGCCTTACTCGACGACAACCAGCGGCTCCCCGAATTCGACCGGCTGGGCATCCTCGAACAGAATGGCCGTCACGGTTCCGGCGCGCGGAGAGGGAATCTGGTTCATCGTCTTCATGGCTTCGATGATGAGCAGCGTCTGGCCCTTCTCGACTGTCTGGCCGACCTCGATGAAAGGGGCGGAGCCAGGGGCCGAAGCCCGGTAGGCGGTGCCCACCATGGGCGAGGGAACTGCGCTCTTGGAAACGTCCGGGGTGCTGGCGGCAGCCGTCTTGGCGGATTCGGCAGCGGCCGGCTCCGGTGCGGCAGCGGCCGGCGGAGCGGGCGGCGCCTGGAAGGCGGCGTTGACCGCTGGAGCCTGACGGGCCACGCGGATGCGCAGGTCGCCTTCCTCCACCTCGATCTCGGTGAGTCGTGTTTCGTCGAGAATGCCCGCCAGGTCGCGGATGAGTTGCTGATCGATACCGGTTTTCTTCATAGGTGGTCTCTCGGGGTCCTGCCTTGCCGCATCCCGGGCTCTAAAGACGTTGTGCCAGCGCATCAAGCGCCAACATATAGCCGATGGGGCCAAAGCCACATATCAATCCCTCTACAACCGAGGATACCATTGAATGGTGTCGAAACGGTTCACGCGCGTGGATGTTCGAAAGATGCACTTCGATGACAGGCACGGGCGCGATGGCGCGGATGGCGTCGTGAAGGGCGATGGAGGTGTGGCCGTAGGCACCGGGGTTGAGGACGATGCCGGCGGACTGCTCGCCCGCCTCCTGCACCCAGTCGATGAGCAGTCCCTCGTGATTCGTCTGCCTGAACTCGACCGAGAGGCCCAGTTCCTTCGCCCTCTCCTTGCAACCTGCCTCGATGTCGGCAAGGGACTGACCGCCATAGATGCCAGGTTCGCGTTTGCCGAGCAGGTTCAGATTGGGACCGTTTAGAACATAGATCGGATTGGGCATCACTACTCCCCGCGGCAGATTGCGCCGCCGCCCTCTATAGTCGGCTTAAGCCGCGCCGGAAAGAGCGCAAGCGGCTCCTGCCATCCGTCCACAAGGAAGGCGCGATGGCGAGGCCGTTTTGTTCTATTGCCGCGCCGTTTCGATATGCTCACGGATCTGTTCGCTGCCGACAGCCCCGAAAACCACTTCGTCACCGACCACGTAGGAGGGGGTGCCGGTGATTTGAAGCTGATCGGCGAGTGCATACGTGTCCCGGAAAGCCTCCATGATTTCCGGCTTCTCCATCGCTGCGCGCAATTCCGTCTCGTCCGCGCCGAGCTCCAGGGCAATCTTTATTGCACTTTCCTCGTTGGCCCGACCGCTGCCGCTCAGAAGCCGGCGGTGGAAGGCGTCGTACTTTTCGGGCATCAGGGAGCGGAAAGCCATGGAGACCACGTGCGCGTCGCGCGAATCGTTGCCCAGCACGGGGAATTCCTTCAGTACGAAGCGCAAATCGCCATCGTCCTTTACCAGCGTGTCCAGGTCGCCGAGAGCCCGTTTGCAATAGCCGCAATTATAATCGAAGAACTCCACGACAGTGATGTCTCCGTCCGGATTTCCAAGCACGCCGTCATGGCTGCTGTTGAATATCCGTTCGGCCTCCTGCGCGATCACTTGCCGGCTGGCTTCGCGTTGCGCCTGCCGCTGCTGCTTCTCGTATTCGGCCTGCACCTCGTAGAGGATCTGCGGATTGGCCAGAAGGTATTCGCGAACAATATTCTCGATCTCCTGCCGGGTGAAGCTGGTCTCCTCAGCGTTCTGAGCCTGTACGGGGGGAATGCCCCCGACGGAGAGGGCGAGGACGGCGGCGGCGGCGAGCAATATCTTCTTCATAGAATTGTTGTCCTTCGGTGACTCGATCTTTTCAATCTCTGTCGCGGTCGGCCCATGGGCAGGCATTGTCCGTGAGCTGCATTCAATCTCTGCCTGGTTCACGAAACTCGATAATATCCTGGGCTCGCCGCCACTCCGGCGTCCCCTGCTTGAGTTTCGTTTGAGCGCGCGCGGCGAAGGCCCTGGCTTCGCGGTACTTTCCGGAATGGAAGTTCTCTTCCGCCGTGGCCAGTTCTGCCGCGCCGATATCGCCGATCCGGCCGTAGGCCTGGGCGAGATAGCGATAACCGTTGACGAATTCGGGCTCACGCGAGAGGCCGGACTGCAATTCGGACGCCGCCTTGCGCACCAGATCCGGCTGGCCGGTGGCCAGGAGTGCCTGGCCATAGCCCACCTGCAGCAGGCCTGAAGGGGCAGGGGAAAGCCGTATGGCCTGGGCATAGGCATCCGCCCCTTCGCGGGGCCGGTTCGCCTTGACCAGGATGTCGCCCCGCAGCTCGTGGAAGTATGGGTCTCTCGGTTGCGCGGCGACAAGCTGATCCGCCTTGGCAAGCGCATCGCGGGGGCTGCCTCGGAGATAGGTCGAGATGGCGTCGGCATAACGCATCGGCAGTCCGCCGGGATCGTTGCGGAACAGCCGGGCCGCCGCATTCGGCCCCGCGGTATAGGCGGCGAGCTTGGCACGCATGAGATCGTGCCGCAGGACCAACTCGGGCGGGTCCTTGCTGTCCCGGTACGGGCTCTCCTCGACCAGCGCCTGCAGATTGGCGATGCGCTCATGCGGCAAGGGGTGGCTGATCTGGTAGGGATCGACGTTGACTCCGGAAAGCGCCATGTTGCCGGCTAGGCGCTCGAACGTCCTCAGCATGCCGCGGCCGGACTGATGCGTGCGTTCCAGATATGTGAGCGCAGAACGGTCGGCGGTGATTTCCTCGGTCCGCTGATAGCCCAGCAGGTTGCGGCGCGCCGCCTCGGTGCCGCCGGCGGCGATCCCCGCGCCCGCACTGGCAAGTCCGCCCATGTCGTTTGCTGCGCCCGCCACGCCCGCGCCGATGCCGAGCAGGGTGGCGACGATGGCCATCGTCTTTGCCCGGGCAAGCTGCTCGCGCAGCCTGTGCTGGTGCCCACCTGCGATATGCCCGGCCTCGTGGGCGATGACGCCGATGATCTCGTTGGGCGTCTCCGCCGCCAGGAGCGCGCCCGTGTGGATGAAGATCCGGCGGCCGGCGACGAAGGCGTTGAAGTCATGGTCGTTGACCAGCACGATATCGATGCCCGACCGGCTCAGGCCTGCGGCGTTCAGGATCGGATTTGCGTAGTCGGCAACAAGGGTCTCGATCTCGGCGTCGCGCACGATCGGCACACTTCGCTGCTGCGCATGCGCGACCGACGGCACGATCAGGAGACTGGCCGAGACCAAGGCTGCCACAAGGGTATGAAGGAAGCGGGCGGTGAAAACGAACGTGGTCGACATGTCGTCGATTGGTAGTCGAGCTTCGTGGCGATGAAAAGGCGCAAAGAACCTGCTCGCGTGCTCGTGATCTCAAATAACCCGGTGCTTTGGGCCACAAACGAGGTGAACATCCGCACGCGACAACCGCCGACGGAAGGAAAGCAGCCGGCCTTCACCGGCTGCGCTTCCCGCTAGCGTTTAAAAGAACCCCTTGCGCTGCCACCAGCCGGTCTTGCGCGGCGCCTTCTCCCGCTGATCGTCGGTGGAGGAAAGCACCGGTTCTTCCTTTTTCTCGGGCGCTTCTTCGGCTGCTTTGCGGCGCGCACGCGGCTTTCTGGCCGGCTTCTTCATCTCGGCCGCGGGCTCTGCCTCGGCTGCCGGGGAAGGAGCCTCCTCGTCGCCGGAAGTGGTCGCCTGCGGCGCTTCCGTACCGGCTACGTCGGTCGTCGTGGCTGCAGCGACTTCTTTGTCCGCCTTCTTGGTGCTGCGTGCGCGCCGACGCGGTTTCTTCGGCGCGGCGGGCTCCTCGCTCACCGTGATTTCTTCCGCCTCGGCGGGGGCCGGCTCGGCCGCTGCGGAGGCAGGAACATCCTCAACGGGCGTTGATTGGGGTTGGTCCGACGGGGCGGCGGCGGGCTCCGCCGTCGCATCCTGCTGGGCGGCTTCTTCCGTGACCTGCGAATCGCGCCGGTTGCGCTTTCCGCCCCGTTTGCCGCGATGGCGTTTCTTGCGTTCGCCTTCGCCGTCTTCGGCAGCGGCCGGCTCCGCCTCTGTTTCGGATTCGTCGGCGCTCGCCTCCTGGTCCTGCGCAGCCTCGGCGGCGGGCTGGTCTCCCGCACCGCGATCACGGCCGCCGCGCCGCCGGCGCTTGCGCCGGCGCTTGCGGCCGGAACCGCCGGATTCTTCGCCGACGGCCGAGGCGTCGTCCACCATTTCGCCCTGGTCCTCGGCGGAATCCTCCTCCTCGGCGAGATCCAGCTCCGGAACGGTCGCCGGCGCCGTGAAATCGCCTGCCGCGGGGCGGGTGGCCGGCTGGCCCTTCACGATCACATAGTGCTGGCCGTTCAGTCCGTCATCCGCCTCGACCGTTATGATCACGCCGAATCGCGCCTCCAGATCGACCAGATTCGAGCGCTTGTGATTGAGCAGGTAGAGCGCGGTGGAGGCGGGGGTGCGCACCGTGATGTCGTTGCGCGCATCCTTCAGAAGGTACTCTTCGATAGAGCGCACCACCAGAAGGGCGACCGACGATTCGGAGCGCACATGCCCGGTGCCGCCGCAATGCGGACAGGGCTGCATCGTGCTTTCGAGGACGCTGGCACGGATCCGCTGGCGCGACATCTCCAGGAGGCCGAAATGGGAGATGCGCCCCACCTGGATGCGCGCCCGGTCGTTCTTAAGGCATTCCTTGAGCTTTTTCTCGACCGCGCGGTTGTTGCGGTTTTCCTCCATGTCGATGAAATCGATCACGATGAGGCCGGCAAGATCCCGCAGCCTCAACTGCCGTGCGATTTCCTCCGCCGCTTCCAGATTGGTCTGCAGCGCGGTGTCTTCGATGGAGTGCTCTTTGGTGGAGCGGCCGGAGTTGACGTCGATGGCGACCAGCGCCTCCGTCTGATTGATGATGACGTAGCCGCCGGACTTCAGCGTGACCTGCGGCTGCAGCATCTTGTCGAGTTGCCCTTCGATGCCGTTGCGGGCGAAGATCGGCACCGTATCGCGATAGGGCTGAACCATCTTGGCATGGCTCGGCATCAGCATGCGCATGAAGTCCTTGGCCTCGCGATAGCCTTCCTCGCCGGCAACCAGGATCTCATCGATATCCTTGTTGTAGAGGTCGCGCACCGACCGCTTGATCAGGCTGCCTTCCTCGTAGACGAGGGTCGGAGCGATCGATTCCAGCGTCAGGCCGCGAACCTTTTCCCACAGGCGCATCAGATAGTCGTAGTCGCGCTTGATCTCCGCCTTGGTGCGGTTGGCGCCGGCGGTGCGCAGGATGACGCCCATCCCATCGGGCACGTCGAGGCTCTTGACGACATCCTTGAGCCGCTTGCGGTCCTGCGGGCTGGTGATCTTGCGCGAGATGCCGCCACCGCGCGCCGTGTTCGGCATCAGCACCGAATAGCGCCCGGCAAGAGAGAGATAGGTGGTCAGCGCCGCGCCCTTGTTGCCGCGCTCCTCCTTGACGACCTGAACCAGCAGAATCTGCCGGCGCTTGATGACTTCCTGGATCTTGTAGTTGCGGCGCACCGGACGGCGGCGGTTCTGCGCCTCGTCGAGCGCGTCCTCGGCGCCGACCGTGTCGACCTCGCCGTCTTCAGCGCCGTTGGCATCGTCCTGGCCGCCGCTGGCGGCGGGGACGTCTTCGGAAACGGTATCGCCGCCATTGGCGGCTTCGGCGAGCGCGGGGTTTGCGGCATCCGCTTCCGCGGACGCTTGCCCGTTCTCCGCCTTGTTGCCGCGGCGTCCACCACGCCGGCGCTTCTTGCCGCGGGCGCTCGATGCCTGCGCTTCGCTTTCCTCCGCGTCGTCGGCGGCCCTTGCCTCCTCGGCTTCGGCCTTGAGCAACGCCTGCCGGTCGGCGACCGGGATCTGATAGTAGTCCGGGTGTATTTCGCTGAAGGCGAGGAAGCCGTGGCGGTTCCCGCCATATTCGACGAAAGCCGCTTGAAGCGAGGGTTCGACGCGCGTTACGCGCGCCAGATAGATGTTTCCTCGGAGTTGCTTCTTGTCCTGTGATTCGAAATCGAATTCTTCGATACGGCTACCGCGTACGACAACGACACGGGTCTCCTCCGGGTGGGAGGCATCTATGAGCATTTTGTTGGGCATAAAGTCTTGTCTCCCCGGCACGAATCCACTGTCGGGCGGGGGCGCTTACGCCACTTGCTGCCCGAACTCGGATATGGGTACCGGATAATCTGTAGTCTGCCGGTCTCGGCCTCGAAACGTCAGCGCGCCGGGTCGCGGCCATAGGGGCGCGGGACACTCGGGGAAGATTGCTGACTGTGTTCAAAGGCATCTCGTCGCCTGGCAGAACCGTTTCGATATGGGTCCGAATCGCCGAACCCGTTGCTTTGCTCGTCATGAGCCGGCACAGGATTCCCCGGCCGTTTTCCTTACGTTGAGGGTCCGGCATCCGCCGTCGACACCTCGCAGAAATCCTTGGAGCCATCGTTGCCGCCGCGTCGTTCCCGAGGGCTTGCGAGGAACCCTGGCGCTCTGACCACCATGGTAACGGACGCGATGATGGTTCAGTGCCGCTTTTATGATTTGGCTGCATCGATGGCAACCCTGATTTCGATGCAGCCGCGTCGGGCATGTCTCGCCTTGAAGCCGCCCCAGGCATCGGTTAAGCGCAACATGGGGCCGCGAAACCAGGCAGGAGCGCGCGTTGGATCGGGACAAACCGCACAGGTCGGGCAGGCTCCCGCACCTCTCATATGAGGATGCCGCCGGACCATTGCAATTTCTGCGCACCCTCGGCGCGCTCTTTTTCATCATTGTCCTCACTGCGGCCGGCCTGGCCACGCAGGCTGGCGCACAGGAACAGGGGGCGATGCACGAGGCGGCCGCGGGGTCTTCCGCCCCCGTTCATGCCTACAACTACAGAATGGCCGGCGACCAGCAGCGCATGCGGATCATTCTGCATTTCGACCGGAAGCCGGAGGTCAATTGGTTCCTGTTGCGTGCGCCGCATCGACTGGTCATCGACCTGCCGGAGACGGAATTTGCGATCGACGAAACGCGCACCGAACCGCGTGGGCTCGTCACGCGGGTACGCTACGGTCGCATGCGGGAGGGGCATTCGCGCATGATCGTCACACTGGTGGGCCCTTTTGTGCTGGATGAGCTTTCGGTACTGCAGAACGAAACGTCGGCGGGCTACCGTCTCATCGTTGACCTTGTCTCCGCCTCGGAGGAGGCGTTCGAGGCGGCCATGCGCGAGCGTATCGATACGGCGCCGGGGGCAGGGTCGGCGGCCAAGAGGCGGCGGATCGAGGCGGATGACGAGCGCTTCACTGTCGCCATCGATGCCGGGCATGGCGGGATCGACAGCGGCGCGCGCGGTGCCGGCGGCACGCAGGAGAAGACCATCACGCTGGCCTTCGCCCTGGAACTGAAGAAAAAGATGGAAGAGACCGGGCGGTACAACGTGGTGATGACGCGCGAAAGCGATGTCTTCCTGCGGCTCGACGAACGGGTGCGGATCGCGCGGGAGAACGGCGCCGATCTCCTTTTGTCGATCCACGCCGACTCGATCAGGATCAAGGATTTCGGGGGCGCGACGGTCTATACCCTTTCGGACAAGGCCTCGGACCCGGAAGCAGCGGCGACGGCCGCGCGCGAGAATCTCTCCGATTCGCTTGCCGGCCTTGCCGAAAAGGATGACCAGGACGAGGTGACGGATATCCTTGCCGACTTGATTCGGCGCGAAACCCATGCTTTTTCGATCCGCTTCGCGCGTACGCTCGTCGGCAAGCTGACCGACACGGTGAACTTCGTCAACAACCCGATGCGTTCGGCCGGTTTCCGCGTCCTGCGGGCTCCTGACGTGCCTTCGGTGCTGCTTGAACTTGGTTACCTGTCGAATCCGGAAGAGGAGGAGCAGTTGCGTGATGCCGATTGGCGGGAGCGGGCGGCACGGAACATCGTCGAGGCGATCGCCGTATTTGCGGAGGCAAAAAGGGCGGCGGGCGGTTAGCCGGCAGGAGGCGTGGCAAAGACACAACGCCGCGCGCTTTTCACGGGATGTTCATCAAAAACGACTGTTCTGTCGCGGTGTTTGCCCCATTTTGCTCACAACAGGCGGGCAGGGCTGAGAACGATAGTGATTTCTTCTCTGCGCTGTCGCGATGGTATGATAGCCGGCGCAAACGAATTCGGGCCGGGCGGAATTCGGCCACACTGGAGCGGGCATGATACGTCTTTTGGGATATTTCTTCGGCATCGGGGTCGTCCTGGCGCTGGTCGCTGCGGCCGGCGTGGCCCTCTATGTGGGCAATCTCACAAAGGATCTTCCCGACTACGAGGTCCTCGCCCGTTATGAGCCGCCGGTTACGACGCGGATTCATGCATCCGACGGAAACCTGATGGCGGAATTTGCCCGTGAAAGGCGTCTCTACCTGCCGATTCAGGCGATTCCCGATACGGTGAAGGAAGCCTTTCTCTCGGCCGAGGACAAGAATTTCTACAGCCATCCGGGGGTCGACGCGACCGGTTTGATGCGCGCGGTCATCACCAATCTCCAGAATCTCGGCACCGACCGCCGGCTCGTCGGTGCCTCGACGATAACCCAGCAGGTGGCGAAGAACTTTCTCCTGTCCTCGGACCAGACGATAGACCGCAAGATCCGCGAAATGATCCTCGCCTTCAGGATCGAGCAGGCATATTCCAAGGACCGCATTCTCGAGCTGTATCTCAACGAGATCTGGCTTGGCCTCGGCGCCTATGGAATCGCCGGCGCTGCGCTGACCTACTACGACAAATCCGTCAACGAACTCACCGTCGCCGAGGCGGCCTATCTTGCCGCGCTGCCGAAGGGACCGTCCAACTACCATCCCTTCCGCCACACCGACCGGGCAATCGACCGCCGCAACTGGGTGATCGACCAGATGCACGCCAATGGCTATATCAGCGGCGAGGAGGCGGAAAGAGCCAAGGCGACCGGGCTCGACGTCACGCCGCGCCGGCGCGGCAGCTATCTCTTTGCGGCCGACTTTTTCACCGAGGAAGTGCGGCGTGAGATCATCGCCCGTTACGGCGAGGACGCGCTCTATGAGGGCGGCCTGTCGGTGAAGACGACGCTCGACCCGCAACTGCAGCTCTACGCCCGCAAGGCCCTGCAGAACGGACTCATCCGTTATGACACGCTGCGCGGCTTCCGCGGTCCGGTGGACCACATCTCCGTTGATGGAGACTGGGGGGTGCCGCTCGGCGAGATCGAAGCGCTGAGCGACGTGCCGGAGTGGCAGTTGGCGGTGGTTCTGGAGGCCGGTGAGAACCAGGTGACCATCGGCCTTCAGCCCGGCCGCGAAGTCTCCGGCACCCTGTCGGAGGAGCGTGAGACGGGGACGATCGCGGTCGACGACATGCAATGGGCCTTGCGTCACATGGTCGACGGCAGGCGCGTCAAGGCGTCCTCGCCCGCCGAGGTGCTGCAGCCCGGCGACGTCGTCTATGTCGAGGAGAAGGAAGACGGCGAGAACGCATGGCAGTTGCGCCAGGTCCCGGAGATCGGCGGCGCGATGGTGGCGATGGACCCGCATACGGGCCGTGTGCTGGCCATGTCGGGCGGCTTTTCCTTCGCCTCCTCCGAGTTCAACCGCGCCACGCAGGCGCTGCGCCAGCCCGGATCCGCGTTCAAGCCGTTCATCTATGCCGCCGCCCTCGACAACGGCTATACGCCCGCCTCGGTGGTGCTCGACGCACCCATCTCCATCCAGGTCGGAAACACCCTGTGGGAACCCAAGAACTATGGCGGGAAGTTCGCCGGGCCGTCGACCTTGCGCGCCGGCATCGAGCGCTCGCGTAATCTGATGACCGTGCGGCTGGCCCGGGACATGGGTATGGATCTCGTTGCGGAATATGCGGAGCGTTTCGGCGTTTACGACAAAATGTCCAGGCACATCGCAAACGCGCTCGGTTCCAGCGAGACGACCTTGATGCGCATGGTCTCGGCTTATGCGGTGATGGCGAACGGTGGCAAGTACATCCAGCCCTCGTTGATCGACCGTATCCAGGATCGCTACGGCAAGACGGTTTACAAGCACGAACAGCGCGAGTGCAGCGGTTGTGACGCGGAGGCATGGGAAAACCAGCCGGAGCCCGAACTCATCGACGAGCGCGAGCAGGTGCTCGATCCCATGACCGCCTATCAGATCACCTCCATGATGGAAGGCGTGGTGACGCGCGGGACGGCGACCACCGTCTCCGAACTTGGCTATCCCATCGCCGGCAAGACCGGCACGACAAATGACGAGAAGGACGCCTGGTTCATCGGTTATACGCCCGATCTGGTGGTCGGTGTCTTCATGGGATACGACCAGCCGCGGCCGATGGGCCGCGGATCGACCGGCGGCGGTCTGGCGGCGCCGATCTTCAAGGAGTTCATGGCCAAGGCCCTTGAGGGTACGACGCCGGTTGATTTCCGCGTGCCGGACGGCATGAAGGTAGTCGCCATCGACCGTAAGACCGGCATGCACGCCGAAGCTGGGCAGCCCGGCGTCATCATGGAGGCCTTCAAACCCGGAACGGGACCGGCCGACACCTATTGGGTCATCGGAGATATGCAGGGCAGCGCCCAGGCACAGGAAATCTCGCCGGAAGCCGACCGCGCGATCACCACCGGCGCCGGCGGGCTCTTCTGACGGAAACCGCGGCGGCGCGCGAAGGCGCCGGTCCGGAATGCCGGCCTGCATGCGCTTTACAGGCGCGTTCCCCGCTCGTAGGTTCCGCCCCGATTCACGCCTAATCCCAGACAGAGACAACAAATGCGCAACGAAACGGCAAATCTGGTCGACGAAATCAAGCAGGCGATCGGCCTGCTGAGGAGGTATCTTTGACTGGGACGAGGCGGTAAAGCGGCTCGAATATCTCAACACGCGCGCTGAGGACAGCGACCTGTGGAACGATCCGCAGGAAGCGCAGAAACTTATGCGCGAGCGCCAGAGCCTGGAAGAGAACATCAGCGCCATCAAAGGGCTGTCCCAGTCCCTTGACGATAATGTGGAACTGATCGCGCTTGGCGAGGAGGAGGGGGACGAGTCGGTCGTCGAGGAGGCGGAAGCCTCCATCCGCGCCCTGCGCGGCGAGATCGCCTCCCGGCAGATCGAGACGCTCCTTTCCGGCGAAGCGGACGGCAACGACACCTATCTGGAGGTCCACGCCGGTGCCGGCGGCACGGAAAGCCAGGACTGGGCGTCGATGCTTCTGCGCATGTATATGCGCTGGGCCGAGCGCCGGAAAATGAAGATCGAGGTGCTCGAAGTCCATGACGGTGAGGAGGCAGGCATCAAGTCGGCGACGATCCTCGTTAGGGGGCGCAATGCCTATGGCTGGCTGAAGACAGAATCGGGTGTGCACCGCTTGGTGCGTATCTCACCCTTCGACAGCAACGCACGCCGGCATACCTCCTTCGCCAGCGTCTGGGTCTATCCGGTGATCGACGAGAGCATCGAGATCGACATCCCCGAATCGGAGGTGCGCGTCGACACCTACCGTGCCTCCGGCGCCGGCGGCCAGCATGTCAACACGACCGACTCCGCCGTCCGGATCACGCACGTTCCCACCGGAATCGTCGTGCAGTGCCAGAAGGAGCGCTCCCAGCACAAGAACCGGGCCACCGCCTGGGACATGCTGCGCGCGCGCCTCTACGAGGAGGAGCTCAAGCGGCGCGAGGAGGCAGCGAACGCCACCGAATCGGCCAAGACGGAGATCGGCTGGGGCCACCAGATCCGTTCCTACGTGCTGCAGCCCTATCAGCTCGTCAAGGACCTGCGCACCGGCACCGAGAGCACCAATCCGCAAGAAGTGCTCGACGGCGGGCTGGACGCGTTCATGAAGGCCTCGCTTTCCCAGCGCGTCAGCGGGGGCGAGGGCGCCGAGATCGCCGATATCGATTAAGCGCACCCGACGCGCCTCGCGGGCGGGTGCTGTGACACGCCTGAAACCATTTTTGTCTTTGGCGGACGCCCACTTCGCGATATGGCCTTGGAAAGGGGTTAAGAGCGGCTCTTTCGTCGGCCGGCGGACCACAAGTGAAGGAGGCGGGGAAGCATGTGCGGAATCGTAGGCATTGTGGGTCACGGGCCGGTCGCGCCGTTGATCGTCGACGCGTTGAAGCGCCTCGAATATCGGGGCTATGACTCGGCTGGCGTCGCGACGGTCGAGGATGGCCGGCTCGGACGCAGGCGTGCCGAGGGCAAGCTGGTCAACCTCGAAAGGCGCCTGCAGGATGAGCCGCTCGGCGGGATGATCGGCATCGGCCATACGCGCTGGGCAACGCACGGCGTGCCCAACGAGACCAACGCTCATCCGCATTTCTCCGACAATGTGGCGATCGTCCACAACGGCATCATCGAAAATTTCGCCGAACTGCGCGACGAACTGACCGCCGACGGCTACCGCTTCGCCTCGCAGACCGATACGGAGGCGGTCGCCCATCTGGTGGCGCGCGAGCTTGGCCGCGGCGCTGCTCCGCAGGATGCCGCCTTCGCCGCGTTGAAGCGCCTGAGGGGTGCCTTCGCCCTGGCCATCATGTTCCGTGACGACGACGACCTGATCGTCGGCGCGCGCCAGGGACCGCCGCTTGCCGTCGGCCATGGCGACGGCGAGATGTATCTCGGTTCCGACGCCATCGCGCTGGCGCCGTTCACCGATTCCATTACCTATCTGGAGGACGGCGACTGGGCTGTCGTGCGTCGCTCGGGCATCGAGATCTTCGGCATGGACGGCGCGCGCGTGGAGCGCAAGCGCCAGCAGTCGGTCGGCACCAGCTTCCTTGTCGACAAGGGCAATCACCGGCACTTCATGGAGAAGGAGATCCACGAACAGCCGGAGGTGATCGCGCACACGCTGGCCCATTACCTCGACTTCGCCGCCGGCGGGGTGAAGCGTTTCGATTCGCCGATCGCGTTCGACAGGATCGACAGGCTTGCCGTTTCCGCCTGCGGCACGGCCTATCTTGCCGGGCTTGTCGGCAAATACTGGTTCGAGCGCTACGCGCGCCTGCCGGTCGACATCGATATCGCCTCCGAGTTCCGCTACCGCGAGATGCCGCTTTCGGCCGCCAGTGCCGCCCTTTTCGTCTCGCAATCGGGCGAGACGGCAGACACGCTCGCCTCGTTGCGGTATTGCCGCGGGGAGGGGGTCCCGATCGCATCGATCGTCAATGTGCGTGATTCCACCATCGCTCGTGAAAGCGACGGGATCTTTCCCACACTCGCCGGCCCGGAAATCGGCGTTGCCTCGACGAAGGCGTTCACCTGCCAGCTGTCCATCTTCGCCGTTCTGGCGGTGCGGGCGGCGATCGAAAGGGGCACGTTGACGAAGGAACAGGCCGGCATGCTGGTCAAGGCACTCTCGGAAGTGCCGCGCTACGCCTCGCAAGCCCTGAAACTGGAGGAGCGGATCGAGAAGGTGGCGCGCGAGCTCTCGCAGGTCGACCACGTGCTCTATCTCGGTCGCGGGACCAGCTATCCGCTGGCGCTTGAGGGCGCGCTGAAGCTCAAGGAGATTTCCTATATCCATGCCGAGGGCTACGCCGCGGGCGAGTTGAAACACGGGCCGATCGCACTGGTCGACGAGAAGATGCCGGTGATCGTCATCGCCCCGCACGATCACATCTTCGAAAAGACCGTCTCCAATATGCAGGAGGTGGCCGCACGCGGCGGGCGCATCATCCTCATCACGGACGAAGCGGGGGCGGCCGGCACGTCGCTCGAGGGTCTCGAAACGATCGTCATGCCCGAGGTGCCGGAGTTTATCACCCCCATCATCTACGCGCTCCCCGTGCAGATGCTCGCCTATCACACTGCCGTTGCCATGGGCACCGACGTCGATCAGCCTCGGAATCTCGCCAAGTCGGTGACGGTGGAATAGCGAGAGGTCGGGCGATCGACGCGCTCCGTTTCATCTGGACGAACGCTGCCTTCCTCGGGTAGTGTTCGCCGGTGCCGAGCTTTTTTCCCTATTCAGCCGATATCCGAGGACTTGCCCGGTGACCCGCCTGCGCAATTATTTTCTGACGGGCTTCATCGTAACCGCGCCCCTGGCGATCACCCTCTATCTGACGTGGTCGCTGATCCGGTGGGTGGATTCCTGGGTCAAGCCGTATATCCCGGCCCGCTACAATCCCGATACCTATCTGCCCTTTGACGTGCCGGGGTTCGGGCTCATCGTCGCCCTGGTGGTGATCACGCTGGCGGGCTTTCTCACGGCCAACATCATCGGGCGCACGATCGTTTCCTACGGCGAATACCTTCTCGGCCGGATGCCACTCGTGCGCAGCATCTATCGTGGCCTGAAGCAGATCCTGGAGACGGTGCTCTCGGAGCGTTCGGACACCTTCAAGAAGGTCGGCCTCATCGAATATCCCCGTAAGGGCCTGTGGGCGCTCGTCTTCATCGCCACCGAGGCGCGGGGGGAGGTGCGCCACCTCACCAACGGGGACGACAACCCGGCCGTGGCCGTCTTCCTTCCGACGACCCCCAACCCGACGTCCGGCTATCTCCTCTACGTGCCGCGCAACGAGATCATCGAGCTTGACATGTCGGTGGAGGACGGGGCCAAGCTGGTGATTTCGGCCGGCCTCATCTCGCCCGAATACGAGGCGAAAACCAAAGCTCTGGCCGAGGAGGCCCTGGCCGATCAACCGGCCCGCAGAAGGCGTACCGCCTCATCCTTGCCGAACAGGTAAAGCAGCATTCGCAAGGCCTTGCCGCGCTCGGAGGCGAGTTCCGGATCGCGGGCGAGGAGAAGCCGCGCGTCGTCGCGGGCCGTTGCCAGGAGTTCGGCGTGGAATTCCAGCCGCGCGACCAGAAAGCCTGGCGAGCCGGCCTGGCGCGTTCCCAGAAGATCGCCTTCGCCACGCAGCCGCAGATCCTCCTCGGCGATCAGGAAGCCGTCTTCGCTCTCGCGCAGGATGGCGAGGCGCCGCTTGGCGGTCTCGCCCAACGGCCCCTTGTAGAGCAGAACGCAGGATGAAGGTCTCTCGCCGCGCCCGACGCGGCCGCGTAGCTGATGCAGTTGTGCCAGGCCGAAGCGTTCCGCATGCTCGATGACGATGATGGTCGCGTCCGGCACATCCACGCCGACCTCCACCACCGTTGTGCCGACGAGGATGCGCGTGGTGCCGTCCCTGAAGGCACGCATGGCATCATCCTTCTCGCGGGCCGCCATGCGGCCGTGGACGAGGCCGACGGCTGGTCCGAAGACCCGTTCAAGCGCGGCGAAGCGGTCCTCCGCGGAAGTCAGTTCAAGCACTTCCGATTCTTCGACCAGGGGACAGATCCAGTAGACCTTCTGCCCCTCCTCGACCGCCTCGCCGAGCCGTGCCATCAACTCGTCCAGCCGTTCCGTCGGCATCGTCACGGTACGGATCGGCTTGCGGCCGGCGGGTTTTTCGGTCAGCCGCGAGACGTCCATGTCGCCGAAGGCCGAAAGCACCAGCGTGCGCGGGATCGGCGTCGCCGTCATCACCAGCATGTCGGGCGCGTTCCCCTTGGCGGTGATGGCGAGGCGCTGGTGAACGCCGAACCGGTGCTGCTCGTCGATCACCGTGAGGACGAGATCCTTGAAATGCACCGATTCCTGGAACAGCGCATGGGTGCCGACGATGAAGGCGATGTCGCCCGAGGCGATCCCGTCGAGCACAGCCTGGCGCTCGCGGCCCTTTTCGCGGCCGGTGAGAAGCGCGGCCTTCAGGCCGGCCGCCTCCGCAAGCGGGGCGATGGTCGCGAGATGCTGCCGGGCGAGCAGTTCCGTCGGCGCCATGAGGACTGACTGGCCGCCGGCCTCCGCCGCGCGCGCCATCGCCAGGAGCGCGACCACGGTCTTGCCCGCGCCGACGTCGCCCTGGAGCAGGCGCAGCATGCGTTCCGGACGTGCCAGGTCTTCCTGAATGTCGGCGACTGCCCGTTCCTGCGACTGCGTGAGCGCGTAGGGCAGGGTGGCCCTCATGCATTCCGTGATCGTGCCGTCACCCTTGAGCGGCCTGCCGGCCAGCTTGCGCGTGCGTGCGCGCACCAGAGCGAGCGAGAGTTGGCTGGCCAGAAACTCGTCATAGGCGATGCGTTGCCATGCTTCGCCTTCGGGCGAGATCTCCTCGCTGTTCTGCGGAGCGTGCAGGCGATGCAGGGCGGCACCGAAGGAGGGCAGGCCGAGGCGCTCCTGTACGGAGGCGTCCTGCCATTCCGGCAGGTTCGGCAGGCGTTCCAGCGCCTGGGCGATCGCACGGCGCAGCACTTTTGCCGAAAGGCCCGCCGTCAGCGGATAGACCGGCTCCAGCGGCGGCAGTGCGGCAGCTTCCTCCGCCGGCACGATATAGTCCGGGTGAACCATGGACGGACGGCCGTTGAACCAGTCCATCCGGCCCGAAACCAGCACGTGTCCGCCGATCGGCAGCTGCCGTTCGAGATAGGCCTGGTGGGCATGGAAGAAGGTGAGGGCGATCTCGCCCGTTTCGTCGAATGCGAAGACCCGATAGGGGACGTTCTTCTTGCCGCGCGGCGGTGGCTGGTACCGGCCAACGGTCAGATCGAGCGTGACGACCGCTCCTTGCGGCGCGTGCGCCACCCCCGGCCGGTTGGTGCGGTCGATGAGCGAGTGCGGCAGAACGAACAGAAGGTCGCCCACCCGCAAGGGGCGGCCGGCGAGGTCCGCCGGCACGACATTGGCGATCAGCCCGGCAATCTTGCCGCCGATGCCGTCGAGGCTCGTGGCCGGGGCGAACAGGGGGTCGAGAAGCGAAGGACGCATACGGGCTATGCTTATGGAACAAAAGCCGCTGCGCAAGGCTGACAGCGCCCTTGTCACACGCTATATGCGCCACGCAGACTGAAAGGCATTGTGCTGATGACCGGAACCACCCGTTCGAGCGCCGATCTCGATCCGCGCAGGCGTCGCGCGCTCATACGCGCCTGGCGGCGCGGCATGCGCGAAATGGATTTGGTGCTGGGCGGTTTCGCCGACAGGCATATCGCCGCCCTATCGGACGAGGATCTGGCGGTGTTCGAGGCCCTGCTGGAGGTTCCCGACACGACGCTTCTTCCCTGGGTGACCGGCGAGAAGGCGGTGCCGGAGCAATATGATACGGAGCTTTTTTCCCGCGTCCGCGTTTCCTGCGGCGCGCAAGGCTGAACAATCGGAATGACGGACCTGATTGAACCCATCGGCGTTGCCCGGGGCCGAAACGGCGCGATAACCGTAGACGGTGTCGCGGACGGCTACGAGGCTTTCGCGCTTGCGCAACTGGCGGCGGAGATCGCGCCAGAGGGGCCGCTCGTCTTCGTGCTGCGCGACGGACAGCGCTTGCCCGCGGTTGCCGAGGCGTTGCGCTTTGCCGCGCCGGAGCTGCCGCTGCTCGAGCTACCGGCGTGGGACTGCCTGCCCTATGACCGGGTTTCGCCGGGTGCCGATGCAGCCGCCAGACGCCTCGATGCGCTCTCGGCCATGGCTTCGCTCAGGCGCAAACCGCATCGCGCCATCGTGCTCGTCACGGCCAATGCGCTCCTGCAGCGCATGCCGCCGGTCGACCGGATCGCGGCGCAGGGGTTCCGTGCCAAGCCGGGCAATCAGGTCGATATGGAGGCGCTGATCGCGCGTCTCGAAATGGGCGGCTTCGAGCGTGTGCCCACCGTCCGCGATGTCGGCCAGTTTGCCGTGCGCGGCGGTATTCTCGACCTTTTCGCGCCGGGCTGGGACGATGCGCTCCGGCTCGATTTCTTCGGTGACACGCTGGAATCCATCCGCACCTTCGATGTGGCGAGCCAGCGCACCACCGGACAGAAGCCCGAGGTTTCGCTTCAGGCGATGAGCGAGGTGACGCTCACGCCGGAGACCATCAGCCGTTTCCGCCGCAACTATATCGAAGCCTTCGGCGCGCCCTCGCGCGACGACGCGCTCTACGCGGCGGTCTCCGAAGGGCGGCGCTACTCCGGTATGGAGCACTGGTTGCCGCTGTTCTACGAGGGGCTCGAGACGCTCTTCGATTATCTGCCGGAGGCGCCGGTGGTCTTCGACCATCTGGCGAAGGAGGCGATCGGCGAGCGCCATGCGCTCGTTCTCGATCACTATGATGCGCGCAAGCGGCAGATGGAGAGTGCGGGGCTCGGCGAGGCGGTCCCCTACAAGCCCATCACGCCGTCGAGCCTCTATCTCACGCCGGAGGAGATCACCGAGGCCGCCGAAGCGCGCCGGCTCGTCCGCTTCACGCCGTTCGCCACGCCGGAGGAGGGCGGAAAGGTCGTCCATGCCGGTGCCCAGGCCGGCTACAATTTCGCTGAGGAACGTGCCGACCCCAACGCCAACGTCTTCGATCACGTGGTCAGGCACATCGGCGCCTTGCGCGCCGGCGGCAAACGGGTGCTGATTGCCGGCTGGAGCGAGGGATCGGCCGACCGCCTCGGCCAGATTCTTGCCGAGCACGGGCTGGGCAATGTCGTGCGCGTGCAGGATATCTCGGAACTCTCCGGGCTCGAGGCGGGACAGGCCGCACTCGGCATCCTGCCCCTGGAGGCGGGATTCGAGACCGGGCGGCTCGCCGTCATCGCCGAGCAGGACATCCTGGGCGACCGCCTGGTGCGGCGCTCGAAGCGGCGCAAGAAGGCGGCCGACTTCATCTCCGAGGTCAATGCGCTTTCGGAAGGCGACATCGTCGTCCACACCGATCACGGCATCGGCCGCTTCGTCGGCCTCAAGACCATCGAGGCGGCTGGCGCGCCGCACGAATGCCTGGAATTGCGCTACGCGGGCGACGACCGGCTGTTCCTGCCCGTCGAGAACATCGAGCTTCTGTCCCGCTACGGCTCCGATGCGGCCGAAGCCGTGCTCGACAAGCTCGGGGGCGTAGCCTGGCAGTCGCGCAAGGCAAAGCTCAAGAAGCGGCTCCTGGAGATGGCGGGCCAACTCATCCAGCTTGCCGCCGAACGGCAGATGCGCCCGGCAGCCAAGCTCTTGCCGCCGGATGGGCTTTACGGCGAGTTTGCCGCCCGCTTCCCCTACGACGAAACCGACGACCAGCAGAACGCCATCGATGCCGTTCTCGATGATTTCAGCGCGGGCCGGCCGATGGACCGGCTGGTGTGCGGCGATGTCGGTTTCGGCAAGACGGAAGTGGCGCTGAGGGCGGCCTTCGTCGCGGCGATGGAAGGCCTTCAGGTCGCCGTCGTGGTGCCGACGACACTGCTCGCCCGCCAGCATTACAAGACCTTCGCCGAGCGCTTCGCCGGCCTTCCGGTGCGGGTGCGCCAGGCCTCGCGCCTGGTCGGCTCCAAGGAGCTGTCGCAGACCAAGAAGGGGCTTGCCGATGGCACGGTGGATATCGTCGTCGGCACCCACGCGCTGCTCGGCGCCTCGGTCACCTTCAAGAACCTGGGTCTGCTCATCATCGACGAGGAGCAGCATTTCGGCGTGAAGCACAAGGAGCGGTTGAAGGAACTGAAGAGCGACGTGCATGTGCTGACCCTTTCGGCCACACCCATTCCACGCACGCTTCAGCTGGCGCTGACGGGCGTGCGCGAGCTGTCGCTCATTGCCACGCCGCCGGTCGACCGCATGGCGGTGCGCTCCTTCATCTCGCCCTTCGACCCGCTGGTCATCCGCGAAACGCTCCTGCGCGAGCGCTATCGCGGCGGACAGAGCTTTTATGTCGTCCCCCGCATCTCCGACCTTGCCGAGGTGCACCAGTTCCTGGCCGAACAGGTGCCGGAGCTGAAGGTGGCAACGGCGCACGGCCAGATAGCGCCCGGCGAGCTCGACGACATAATGAACGGCTTCTATGACGGACAGTACGATGTGCTCCTGTCGACGACTATCGTCGAATCCGGCCTCGACATCCCCACCGCCAACACGCTGATCGTGCATCGGTCGGATATGTTCGGCCTTGCACAGCTTTATCAGCTGCGCGGCCGCGTCGGCCGCTCCAAGGTGCGCGCCTATGCGCTCTTCACGCTCCCGGCCAACAAGAAGCTGACCGCCACCGCCGAGCGGCGGCTGAAGGTGCTGCAGTCCCTCGACACGCTGGGCGCGGGCTTCCAACTCGCCAGCCACGACCTCGACATTCGCGGCGCCGGCAACCTGCTTGGCGAGGAGCAGTCGGGGCATATCAAGGAGGTGGGCTACGAGCTTTACCAGCAGATGCTGGAGGAAGCCGTGGCCGAGCTGCGCGGCACCGGCGAGGCGGCCGACACCGGCTGGTCGCCGCAGATCACGGTCGGCACGGCGGTGATGATCCCGGAGGAATACGTGCCGGACCTGCAGCTTCGCCTCGGGCTCTACCGCCGCCTCGGCGAACTGGAGAGCGCGGAGGAGATCGACGCCTTCGGTGCCGAACTCATCGACCGTTTCGGCCCACTGCCCGAAGAGGTGCAGCATCTGTTGAAGATCGTCTTCATCAAGGCGCTGTGCCGCCGCGCGAACGTGGAAAAACTCGATGCGGGCCCGAAGGGCGTCGTCATCGCCTTTCGCAATCAGAACTTCCCCGAGCCGGCCGGCCTCGTTCGTTTCATCGCAGAGCAGGGCGCGCTGGCCAAGATCCGGCCGGACCAGAGCGTCGTCTTCATGCGTGACTGGCCGACGGCCGAAAAGCGGCTGGCGGGCGCCGCCACTGTCATGACGCAGCTGGTCAGGTTGGCGGAGAAGAAGGCGGCGTAAAGAGTTCGTCTCGCGGCCTGGGTTGAAGGCGTGAGCTGAAATCCTGTCCTCTGGCGGTTGATTTTATACGACTAATCCATACTGGGATCATCCAGCTCTCCGCGTGCCTTAGCATGTCGCACCTGTGCGATGGCATCGGCCAGGCGCTCCGGCGGTTGCGCGCCCATGAGGGCGTAACGACCTTCCAGAAGAAAGCAGGGCACGCCGGTGACACCCATATGCTGGGCGGTCGCGATCTCGGCTTTTACCTCCTCCGCATCGGCTGGCGTGGGAAGCAGGGTTTCGGCTGTCGAGGTATCCATCCCGGCTGCCCGGGCAGCAGCCAGAAGGGTCGGGGCGGCACCGATATCGCCCCCTTCCTCGAAGTAAAGCCGGAACAAACGGGCGACCAGCCGCCCTTGCACATCCGTGCCCTCGGCCGCCGCCCAGCGGATCAGGCGGTGAGCATCGAGCGTGTTGGGCGTGATGCGTATCGCCTCGAAGGCGAAGGCGATTCCCGCCGCCGCTCCGATCTCGCGCAGGCGCTCGTGCATGGCGTCGATGCGTTCGCGGCTGCCGAACTTGTCCAGCAGGTACTCGTCCCGGTCGCGGCCTCCGGGAGGAATGGTCGGATCAAGCTGGTAGGGGCGCCAGGAGACCGACACCTTCGCGCCGCCCAGCCGGACCAGCGCCCGTTGCAGGTTGCGCTGTCCGACATAGCACCACGGGCATACCACGTCCGAGACGACGTCGACCCGGATGTCTTCCTCGGATTCCATCGCTCATGCCTATTCCGGCTTGCGCCACCAGGTCGACAGGTCATAACCGTTGAGCGGCGCGGTTTCGGGATGCTCCAGATAGTTCCAGTAGGCGATCCACTTCTGCGTATTATGCTGCAGCGGGACGAGATACGCGCCAGACATCAAGAGCCGGTCGAGAGCACGGAGGGCTGCGACGTAGGTTTCCGCCTCGCGCGCATTGAGCATCGCCTCGATCATGGCGTCCACCGCCGGATCGGCCACCCCGGCAAGGTTGAACGAGCCTTCCACATCGGCCGAAGCGGAGCCCCAGCGGCCGATCTGCTCCGCCCCGGGGGACAGCGAGCCGGAGAAGCCGACCGGCGCGATGATCATGTCGAATTCGAAGCGTTGCTTGCGTTGCTGCATCTGCGAATCGTCCAGCATGCGCAGGCTCACCGCGATGCCGAGCTTGCGAAGCATGCGCTGGAAGACCGTCGCGAAGCGTTCCTGCTCGCTCGAGACGAGAAGGATCTCAAAGGTGAACGGCCGTCCCTGCGGATCCTTCAACACGTTCCCGTCAAGTGCGTAACCCGCTTCCTTAAGCATTGAAAATGCCTCGCGCAGGGTCTCGCGTTCGATTCCATGCGCCTTGTCGGCATCCTTGCCGTAGGTCCCGTCCATGACGGAGGGAAGGACCTTATCGGCATAGGGTTCCAGGAGTTTCCTCTCGATCGGCCCGGCAGGGCGCCCGAGCGCGGACAGTTCCGAACCCTGCCAGTAACTCAGCGTGCGGCGGTACTTGCCATTGTAGAGGTTCGCGTTGACCCAGCCGAAGTCGTAGAGCATCGACAGGGCACGGCGGACCCTGGGATCTGTGAATTTCTCCCGACGCGTGTTGAAGACGAAGCCAAGGACCACCGGTGGAATCTTTGTTTCGAAAGACTCCAGAGCCACATCCCCGTTACGCACTGCAGGGAAGTCGAAGTCGCGGGTGACTTCGTTAGGGCCGAGCCCGGTGTAAATCGCCCCGGCATAGGCGGAGCAGTTGCCCGCCTTGAACGCTTCGAACTGTGCGTTGCCGTTAAGGAAGTAGTCGATGGTGACGCGGTCGTAATTGGCAAAGCCGCGCATGGAGGGCACGTCCGCACCCCAGTAGTCGGGATCGCGCTTGAAGACGATGCGCTCGCCCGGCTTGACCGTCTCGATCGTGTAAGGGCCGCTGCCGATGACCGGCTTCAGCGTCGACTGGTCGAACTTTTCGCGGTCGAAGCCGTGCGCCGGGATGACGGGTGTCATGGCGACGATCAGCGGAAATTCGCGGTCGGCCTTCTCGTTGAAGGTGAAGCGCACGCTGCGCACCCCGGTCTTCTCGATCTCTTCAATCCGGTCCATGCGGGTGCTGTAGGGCGGCCGCCCCTTTTCGGCGAAGGTCTCGTAGGTGAAGATGACGTCCTCGGGGGTCACCGGCTTGCCGTCGGACCATCGCGCGTCGGGATTGAGGTGGAATTCGGCGTAGCTGCGCTCCTCGTCCATCTCCACCGATTCCGCCAGCAGCCCGTAAAGCGAGAAGGGCTCGGCGTCGTTCCGGCGCATCAGTGGCTCGAACACAAGGTTGCCGAAGATGGTGTCGATCACGCCCCGCGCGGTCGTGCGCATGCTTTTGAGAATGAAGGGGTTCAGGTTGTCGAACGAGCCGACGACGCAATAGGTGATCGCGCCCCCCTTGGGTGCTACAGGGTCGGCATAGGGAAAGTGGTCGAAATCCGCGGGCAGGGCAGGCTCGCCGTTCATGGCGATCGCGTGGGCAGGGGCGCTGCCGGCCAGCGCCTGTCCGGCGCCCATAGCAAGCCCGATCGCCATCAAAATCGAAAGCGAGACCATGCGGGACATCGTTGCGGGACCTCGTTTGGAACGTGGTGCTGATTCGGGCAGATGAAGCTCTTCTCGCCTCGGCGGCCACCTTTGTCCATGTCCTGGACCGTATCAAGGCATTCGCTTGATTTCTGGAAGAAGGCGGGTGCGGCACTGGATTTCAAAGCCGCGCCGTTGTAACACGCCCGCGAGCCTTGCTATCGCCGCATTCGGCCAACAGGAAACGGTGCCGGGCGCAGCCTGGTGGCCGTGAATTCGAGAGGAACAGGAAGCGAAATGATGAGCCTGAAAGCAAGAGCGAACCGCACGGCGACCGCATTGTTCGGTGCGCTCGGCGTGGCCGTCGCCGGCTATGGCGGCGCCGCGATGGCGCAGCAGCAGGGGGATCAGCCGCCGCAGGGTTGGTTCAAGGCGTGCACCAAGCAGGAAGAGGTCGATGTCTGCAACGTGCAGTTTCTGCGCCGGGCCGGAACCGGCCAGCTGGTGACGAGCGTCAACCTGATTGAGGTCGAGGGCAAGGTGAACCGGCGCGTGCTGCAGATCGCGGTGCCGACCGGCCGCCTGATTCCGCCGGGAATCGGCCTGCAGATCGATGGCGGATCCACCCAGAAGATCGACTACGCCGTTTGCGTTCCCGACCGCTGCGTGGCCGAGGCGCAGCTTAACGACGAGATCGTCAGTTCCTTCAAGCGCGGTTCCGAGCTGACGCTTACCTCGGTGAATTTCCAGAACCAGCCGAACCCGGTCAACATCACCCTGCAGGGCTTTACCGACGCTTATGACGGAGAGCCGTTGCAGCAGGACGATCTGGACGACCGTCAGCGCAAGCTGGAGGAATACGTCAACAAGAATACCGAGGAGTTCGCCGACCGTCTGCGCCAGGCCCAAGAAAGGGCGAAGCAGGGTTCGGAATAGGGACGCTTCAACGAGACGGATACGAATGCTAAACAGGGCCCTTTCGGGCCCTGTTTTCGTTTCCGCAGCGGTGCGCCTTGCTCAATGATGATGGCGCTGGCGCGGTTCGTAGCGTCCGTCGGCCGTCTCCACGAACAGTTCGGAAAGCTGCGGATGACGAACGGGTTCGCCTGACTCGTCTTCCAGCAGGTTCTGTTCGGATACGTAGGCGACGTATTCCGTCTCCTCGTTTTCGGCGAGGAGGTGATAAAACGGCTGCTTTTTCGACGGTCGCACCTCGGCCGGAATGGCTTCATACCATTCCTCGGTGTTGGCGAATTCCGGATCGACGTCGAAGATCACCCCGCGGAAGGGGAAGAGCCGGTGCCGGACCACCTGGCCGATGGAAAATTTCGCTGTTCTCATCTTTTGCATCGCATTTGCCCTTGCCCTCATATGTGGCGCAGCTTTGCACGTAATTCAATCCCGCCGCGAAGGGCGGCTCAGGAACGGCGGTCAAAGGGCGGCAAGAGCGCGGCGAGGCCGCTGCCCGGACGCATGCCCTCGCGCATGAAGAAACCGCGCAGGAGAGGCATGCTGTCGAGAAGTCCGAGACCGGCGCTGCGTGCGAGCTGGGCGGGAAGCAGGGATGTGAGAAGGGAGGCATTGAAGAGGTTGACCACGCGGCTGCGCGCCGTGATGTCGGGCCGGCGACGCGCATCGTAGCGCTCGAGCGCGGCTGGCGCGCCGGGATCCTGCCCATGTGCGTGGACGATTCGGGCAAGCTCTGCCACGTCCCGCAGACCCAGATTAAGGCCTTGTGCGGTAATCGGTGGGAAAACATGCGCCGCTTCACCGACGAGCGCGATCCGCCGGGCGGCGAAGCGGGCCGGCAGGGCCGTCGAGAGCGGATAGACCTGACAGCCGGGCTCCACCGCGACCCTGCCGAGAATGGACTGCAACTGCCGTTCCAGGCGCTCGGAAAGGGCGGTCTCGTCGAGCGTTTTCAAGGTTTCGGCATCGGCGGGCTGCATCACCCAGACGAGGCTGGAGCGGAAACCGCCGGGCAACGGAACCTGTGTGCAGGGTCCGTGCTCGGTGTGGAACTCCGTCGAGGTGAAGCCGTGGTGCCGTGTATGGCCGAAATTCAGCACCAGCGCGCTTTGCGGGAGGGGGCGGGTCCGGGTGGCGATACCAGCGGCCTCCCGGGCCGGTGAATTGCGGCCGTCGGCCGCCACCGCCAGGAGGGCGCGGACCGTCGTCGCGTCCGCCAGCTTTGCGGTGACGGAGGCTGCGTCGAGCTGCCAGTGCTCGACCATGCATTCGTGCCAGCGGATGCCCGGCTCCGCTCGCGCCCGCTCCGCCAGCGCCCGGTTGAGCGCCGCGTTCGGGATGTTGAAGCCGAACGCCTCCTCGCCGATCTCGGCGGCGCGGAACGTGACGGCGGGGCTGCGGATGAGCCGTGTCGTTGCATCGACAATCCGCATGGTGGAAAGCGGCGCGGCATGCGCGCGCAACGCCTCGGCGAGCCCGAGCTCTTCCAGAAAGCGCACGGATGGGTGCATCAGCGCCGTCGTGCGACGGTCTTCGAGGGCGGGCGGCGGTCCGGCCAGAACCACCTCGCGCCCTGCGGCGGCAAGGGCAAGGGCCGCGGCCAAGCCCGCCGGTCCCGTGCCCGCCACCAGGATCGTCCTTTCCAACTGCTCGCTCACACCGATCCGCCTGTTGAATGAATCTTTGGCGGAGATATAGGGCAGTTCGGGAAACGCCTGCAATCGCGCCGATGCGCGCAGGCCTCGACCAAGGCTCGCGGCGGGACCGCGGACGCGTATTTTTCCACACGCATGGTGCCTGCCGGACTGCGCGGCGCGGAAAGGCGTGCTAATGACACCTCGGGGCGAGTGGCGCCGCGGGAGAACATCCGGCCGGGCAAGGCCCGCTGTGGGTATGCCCTCGGTACCGCACGGAAGCCATTCGCCGTAAGGTGGGAACGTCCATGGCACGCAAAAAAGTGAGTGCACCACAGGCAAAGGCCTTTTCCGTCCATCTGCTCACCGCATCGGGCTCCCTGCTGGCTTTCCTCTCGCTCGTCGCGGCCAGCGAGGCGCGCTGGTCGGCGATGTTCTGGTGGCTCGGCCTGGCGCTGCTCGTTGACGGCATCGACGGCCCGATCGCCCGGAAACTGCAGGTCAAGGATGTCCTGCCCACCTGGTCCGGCGACATGCTGGACAACATCATCGATTATGTCACCTATGTCCTGATCCCCGCTTTCGCGCTCTATCGGAGCGGCTTCATGGGGGAGGGACTGTCTTTCCTTTCGGCGGCCATCATCGTGGTCTCCAGCGCCATCTACTACGCCGACACCGGCATCAAGACGACGGAGAACTTCTTCAAGGGCTTCCCGGTGGTCTGGAACATGGTGGTGTTCACGCTGTTCGCCATAGAACCGGGCGAGTATTTCTCATTTGGTGTCGTGCTGGTCTCGGCGGTGTTGACGTTCCTTCCGATCCATTTCCTGCATCCGGTGCGGGTCAAAAGGTTGAGACCGCTCAATCTGAGCGTCTTCTTCGCCTGGTGTGCCTTCGCCGCCATCGTGCTTCTCAACGACATGCAGGCCGGCCCGGTCGTGAAGGCGGGGATCGGATTGACGGGACTTTATCTCTATGTGATCGGCGGCGTCATGCAGGCATTGCCGCAACTCGGCAGAAAGGGGGTGTGAGGTGGCAAAAGCGATACGCGTGCACGAGACCGGCGGACCCGAGGTCCTGCGACTGGAGGACTACGATCCCGGCCGGCCCGGCCCCGGCGAGGTGCTGATCGAGCACAAAGCCATCGGCCTCAACTTCATCGACATCTACTACCGGACCGGTCTCTACAAGGCCGAGACGCCGTTCGTTCCCGGCGGGGAGGGGGCCGGCATCGTCATTGAGACGGGCGAGGGCGTGACAGGCTTCAGTCCGGGAGACCGCGTTGCCTATTGCGTGACCGGCGGCGCTTATGCGGAGCGGCGGACGATTGCGGCCGACCGGCTGGTGCGCTTGCCCGAAACGGTTTCCGACGAACAGGCCGCGGCCATCATGCTGAAAGGCATGACGGCATGGTATCTCCTGCGGCGCACCTATCCGGTGAAGGCGGGCGAGACGATCCTCTATCACGCAGCCGCCGGTGGCGTCGGCCTGCTCCTCGGCCAATGGGCGAAGCGTCTGGGTGCCACCGTGATCGGCACCGCTGGGTCGAAGGAAAAGGTGGAACTCGCACGCGCCCACGGCTTCGATCACGTCATAGACTACACGAAAGACGATTTCGCAGCCGCGGTGAAGGAACTTACCGGCGGGCGCAAATGCGACGTCGTCTACGATTCGGTCGGCAACGACACCTTTCCCGCCTCGCTCGACTGCCTGCGGCCGCTCGGCATGTTCGTCAGCTTCGGCCAGTCTTCCGGTCCCATCCCGCCCTTCAGCATCAACCTGCTGGCACAAAAGGGCTCGTTGTTTGCCACGCGGCCGAGCCTCTTCGCCTATATCGCGGCGAGGAAAGAACTGGAGACGGCGGCCAAGGACCTGTTTGACGTCGTCGGCTCCGGCGCGGTCAAGGTCGCCATCAACCAGCGATACCCGCTCGCCGACGTCGGTCGGGCCCAGGCCGACCTCGAGGGGAGGCGCACGACCGGCACCACCGTGCTCATTCCCTAAGCGCGGGAATTGATTGAAGCAGTTTCAAGCGGACCACACCTATTGCAACATGGTCGGGCGCGCCTACGATGACTGCGGGAACACATAAAAACAAAAACAGGACGAATGGGAGCTGTTGTGGAAGCAACACGCGGCAAGCCGTCTGAGGCACTGCTCGACGTCCGGGGCCTCACGAAGACGTTCGGGACGCTGACGGCGTGCGATGCCGTGGACCTGACGATCGGCCGCGGCGAGATCCACGCGCTCCTGGGCGAGAACGGGGCCGGAAAGTCCACCCTGGTCAAGATGCTCTTCGGGGCGCTCGAGCCGGATGCGGGCACGATCCTGTGGAAAGGCGAGTCGGTGACGATTGCCAGCCCCGGCGAGGCGCGTCTGCTGGGCATCGGCATGGTCTTCCAGCACTTCTCGCTCTTCGACGCGCTGACGGCCGCCGAAAACATCATGCTGTCGCTGAACGATCCCGAACCGGTCTCCAAGGTTTCGGAGCGGGCGCGCGAGCTCTCCCGCGCCTACGGGCTGCCGCTCGATCCCGATGCCCATGTGGGAGACATGTCGGTCGGCGAGCGGCAGCGCATCGAGATCATTCGCTGCCTGCTTCAGAATCCCGAGCTCGTCATTCTCGACGAGCCGACATCCGTGCTCACGCCGCAGGAGGCCGACAAACTTTTCGAGACGCTCGAGACGCTTCGCGCCGAAGGCCGCTCGATCCTCTACATCTCGCACCGGCTCGAAGAGGTGAAACGTATCTGCGACCGGGCGACGGTGCTGCGTCAGGGCAAGGTGATCGCCCAGTGTGACCCGCGCCGCGAGACGGCCGCGTCGCTGGCGCGCATGATGGTGGGCGACGAGGTGCAGGCGATCGTGCGCGAAAAGGCAGCCGCTGCGCGCGAGGCGCTGCTCGAGGTCCGCTCGCTGGACCGTCCGGCCGGCCATCCCTTCGCGATTTCCCTTTCCGATATCGATCTGACGGTGCATGCGGGCGAGATTCTCGGCATCGCCGGGGTTGCCGGCAACGGCCAGGGCGAACTGTTCGAGGCGATCTCCGGCGAAGTGCTGCAGGACAGAGCGGACGCGGTGTGCATCTGTGGCAAGGACGCCGGCCGGCGCGACATCTCGCAACGCCGGTTGATGGGTGGGGCTTTCGTGCCCGAGGAGCGCCTGGGCCATGCCGCCGCACCGATGATGACACTGTCGCAGAACCTCCTTTTGTCGCGCTACCGCACCGACGCCCGCGCCCTGCTTTCCGCCTTCGGCATTATCCGGAGCGGTGCGGTCGCGGAGGCGGCGAAGCGCATCGTCGCCGCGATGGACGTTCGCAAGTCCGGTGAGGACCCGGAGGCGACGGCCCTTTCCGGCGGCAACCTGCAGAAGTTCGTCATCGGACGCGAGCTTGATCGCGCGCCGCGCGTGATGGTCGTCAACCAGCCCACCTGGGGGGTCGACGCCGGCGCGGCCGCCCGCATCCGGCAGGCCTTGATCGATCTGGTCAAGGACGGCTCCGCCGTACTCGTCATCAGTCAGGATCTCGACGAGCTTTTCGAGATCTGCGACACCATCGCCGTCATGCACGGCGGCCGCCTGTCGGAGGCGATGCCGATCTCCGAAGCGAGCTACGAGACGATCGGTCTTCTCATGGGCGGCGCGAGAGCCGGCGATCCGGACCACCGGCCGCTGGAGGTCGTGTAATGCGCCTTGAACTCGTCAAGCGACCACAGCAGTCGGCGCTGTTCAGTGCCGTTTCACCCCTGATCGCGCTCGGACTTACTCTTGTCGCCGGTGCGATCATGTTCCTTCTCCTGGGCAAGAATCCGCTCGACGCGCTCTACTACTTCTTCATCGATCCGCTTCTGGAGACGTGGTCGCTGCATGAACTGGCGGTGAAGGCGGCGCCGCTCATCCTCATCGCCGTCGGCTTATCGGTCTGCTATCTTTCCAACAACTGGAACATCGGTGCCGAAGGCCAGTTCATCGTCGGCGCCATTGTCGGCTCGATGTTGCCGGTGCTGTTTCCAGCCTTCCAATCCTGGATCGTGCTGCCACTCATGCTTCTCATGGGCATTGCCGGGGGCGCGGCCTATGCGGCGATTCCAGCCTGGCTGAAGGCGCGCTTCAACACCAACGAGATCCTCACCAGCCTGATGCTGGTTTATGTGGCGCAGCTCTTTCTCGATTGGCTGGTGCGGGGCCCGTGGCGCAACCCGGAAGGTTTCAACTTTCCCGAGACGCGCAACTTCCACGCCTATGCGATCCTGCCGGAGATCTGGCCGGCCTCGGGCCGCGCCCACTGGGGTTTCGTGTTTGCGGTCTTGGCCGCGGTGGCACTGTGGTTCGTCCTCTCGCGCACACTGAAGGGATTCGAGGTGAAGGTGATCGGGCAGAGCCCGCGGGCCGGGCGCTTTGCCGGCTTCTCGCGCGCACGCATGATCATCTTCGCCTTCCTGGTTTCCGGCGGGCTGGCCGGCCTGGCGGGGATCAGCGAAGTGTCCGGCGCGATCGGCCAGCTCAGACCGACGATTTCTCCGGGCTACGGCTTTACCGCCATCATCGTCGCCTTTCTCGGACGGCTGAACCCGCTCGGCATCATTGCCGCGGGGCTGGTGCTCGCCTTGTCCTATCTCGGCGGCGAGGCGGCGGCGATTTCCATCGGCGTCACGGACAAGGTGGCGCGGGCGTTCCAGGGAATGCTGCTTTTCTTCGTGCTCGCCTGCGATACGCTGATCCATTACCGCATCCGCCTGGTTCGGCCACTCGTCGTCAGGGCAGGAGAGGCCAAGGCGGAAGAGGTCGAGGCCGGTCATGCTTGAATCCATCCTCATCACCGTCGCCACGGCGGCCACCCCGCTTCTGATCGCGGCCCTCGGCGAACTGGTGGCGGAACGTTCCGGCGTGCTCAACCTCGGCGTCGAGGGCATGATGATCATGGGCGCCATCACCGGCTTCGCTGCCGCTCTGTTGACCGGTTCGGTATGGCTGGGCGTAGGGGCGGCCATACTGGTGGGGGCCGCCTTCGCGCTGCTGTTCGCCTTTCTCACGCTTTCGCTGGTCACGAACCAGGTGGCGACCGGCCTGGCACTCACCCTTTTCGGGCTCGGTCTTTCGGGCATGCTGGGCGAAAGCTTCGTGGGGCGCCCGGGGCTGAAGCTTGGCGTGATCGACATTCCGGTGCTGTCCGACCTTCCCGTCGTCGGCCGGCTTCTGTTCGGTCAGGATCCGCTGTTCTACATCTCGCTTCTGCTGACGCTGGCGGTGGCCTATTTCCTTTTCGCCACGCGCGCCGGGCTCATGCTGCGCGCCGTCGGCGACAATCCCGTTTCAGCGCATGCGCAGGGGATCAACGTCGTTGCCATCCGTTATCTCGCAGTAATGTTCGGCGGTGCCTGCGCCGGGCTGGCCGGCGCCTATCTGTCGCTGGTCTACACGCCGCAATGGGTGGAGAACATGACGGCCGGGCGCGGGTGGATCGCACTGGCGCTCGTCGTTTTCGCCTCCTGGCGCCCCTGGCGTGTGGTGGCCGGCGCCTATCTCTTCGGCGGGGTCACCATCGGGCAGCTTCATGCGCAGGCCCAGGGTGTCGACATTCCCTCCCAGCTACTATCTTCGCTGCCCTATCTGGCGACAATAGCCGTTCTTGTCATAATCTCCCGCAACAGGAGACTGACGATGATGAACACGCCGGCATCGCTGGGGCGCCCATTCGTGCCGGAACGATAAGAGACGGGAAGGCGCCGCAGGCAACAACAAAGGAAAGAGGCAATGAGAAGAACACTTCAACTTTTCGCCGCAGCCGCGGTGGCTCTGGCCACCACCGGCGGTGTGCAGGCGCAGGAAGAGCCGACCAAGGCCTGTTTCATCTATGTGGGGCCGATCGGCGATTTCGGCTGGACCTATCAGCATCACCAGGGACTTCTTCAGGTTGAGGAAGAGCTCGGCGATGCGGTCGAGACCGCCTATCTGGAAAGCGTGCCGGAGGGAGCCGACGCCGAGCGCGCGATCGAGCGTTTCGCGCGTTCGGGCTGCGACATCATCTTCACCACATCCTTCGGCTACATGGATGCCACCAACCGCGTGGCGGGCCGTTTTCCTGATGTGAAGTTCGAGCACGCCACGGGCTACAAGCGCGAGCACCCCAACGTCGCCACCTACAATTCGCGCTTTTACGAGGGGCGCTATATCCAGGGCGTGATCGCCGCCAAGGTATCCGAGGCGGGCGTTGCCGGCTACATCGCCTCCTTCCCGATTCCGGAAGTCGTCATGGGCATCAACGCCTTCATCCTGGGCGCCCAGTCCATCGATCCCGATTTCCAGGTCAAGGTGGTGTGGGCGAACACCTGGTTCGACCCGGGCAAGGAAGCCGACGCGGCCAAGGCGCTGGTCGACCAGGGCGTGGACATCATCACCCAGCACACCGATTCCACCGCCCCCATGCAGGTGGCCGCCGAGCGCGGCATCAAGGCGTTCGGCCAGGCCTCCGACATGATCGAGTTCGGCCCCGAGACGCAGCTCACCGCGATCGTCGATGACTGGGGTCCCTACTATGTCGAGCGTGTGAAGGCCGTACGCGAGGGCACCTGGGAACAGGTCGACATCTGGGCGGGCCTTAAAGAGGGGCACGTCGTGATGGCGCCCTACACCAACATGCCGGACGACGTGAAGGCGCTCGCCGAGGAAACGGAAGAGAAGATCCGTTCCGGTGAATTCCATCCCTTCACCGGCCCCATCAACAGGCAGGACGGTACGCAGTGGCTGGCCGAAGGCGAGGTGGCGGATGATGCGACGCTGCTCGGCATGAACTTCTATATCGAGGGCGTCGACGACCAGTTGCCGAACTGACGGCAGTCGAAAGGGATTGCAGGGGAGGGCGGCCGTCGGCCGCCCTTTCTTTTTGTGGGCGGGTGGCGGTATCCTGACAAGGTGCTGTCAGGACGGCCCTGCTATAGGAAGAACAACGCAGATCGAGGAATTTGGCGATGCTCACATTCTACCATGCCCCGTGGTCCCGCTCTTCCGCCGTTTTCTGGCTGCTCGAGGAACTGGGCGTCGACTACCGGATGGAACTGATCGACATCCGCGCCGAAGGCGGCGTGCCGGAGACGTACCGGGCCATCCAGCCGAACAAGAAGGTGCCGGCCATCGACCACGACGGGACGGTGGTTACAGAGCGGGCGGCCATTGCCATCTACCTGGGTGATGCCTTCCCCGAGGCGGGCCTTGCGCCGCCGATCGGCGATCCTGCGCGCGCGGCCTATCTTACGACGCTTGTCCATCATGACGCCGTGTTCGATCCGGCAATTTGCGCGAAGGCGAATGGGCTCTCCTATGCCAGCAACGATTATCCGTTCGGGCTCTTCGACGATCTGGTGGCGTATCTGGAGCGCCGGCTTTCGGCCCAGCCCTTCGCGGCCGGCGAACGCTTCACCCTTGCCGACGTCATCCTGGGTACGGGCATCAGCTACACCATGGACATGCTGAAAGCCTTGCCCGACAAGCCGGCATTCCGCGACTATGTCGCACGCGTCACCGACCGCCCGGCTTACCGGCGCTCGACGGAAAGAGATGCCGAACTCGCCGCGCAGATCCCGTTCTTCCAGAAAATGATGGAGGGCGAGGGCAAGCCCTGAGCTTCGAACCCGAACGGTTAGTCCGTGTCGTGCACGATCACCGGCTGGTAGACGACGCGTGGCTCATGCCAGTGGTCCAGCTCGATCCTGCGCGCCCGCCACTCGGCCCGGCGGTCGAGGTCGATCCTCTGGAGGCACTCGGCGAAGGCGTCCGTCCCGGGCGTGAAGCCGTAGTCGCGGCATTGCGCCTCGTCCAGGGCGCGGCGTTCCTCTGGGGTCATGGTCGCGCATCCGGCCAGAAGAGCCAGACCGGCGAAAAGCAATCCTGAGCGAATGTCCATCCGGCCCTCCAATCGTTGCAGGTATCAACCTGCGTGCAAGTGGTTTCGCAAGGGCGAAAACCGACCGTTCGACGAAAAATATGGCACCGCGCCTGAACCGCCAAGCCGTTGTACCGAGGGCGGTCGGTATCAGCCGCCCGCCAGCGGCGTTGTCACCTTGCCCGATCCGCCGCACTCGGGACAGGTCTCGCCGCCGATCCTGCCGTTTCCACGGCAGCGGCGGCAGATGTCTTCGCCGGCCCCATGCGTTCCCTCCGGCACGGCATCGGGATTGGCGTCACCGCTGGGGGTCGCCGGTTTTCGGCCTGCGTCCAGGCTCTCGCGCAACCGTGCCCTTTGCTTCTCGCCGCCCCCGGGCGGGGCGCGACTCGTGTCGTCGGGCAGGCCGCCGCCGCTCTGGGCGATGGTTTCGTCCACGGGCCGGTCATTCGTTCCCGTCGTGATCTTGCGTTTGCGCGCCATCAGCATTTCCTCCTCCGAGGCAAACGCACGAGCGCGCTTTTTGTGCTGTTTCTAGTGGAGAAAATCCGGTTTACCGGGAAGGGGAGAAATCATCAAAAGGCCAGGACGATCGTCGCCCCGATCGCCATGGCGATCGAAACGGCGACGCAGATCATGAAGGTGCGCGGGCGGTCGAAGAAAACCGCATAGCCGGACAGCCATGCCGCCGTGGCCGCCCCGAGGGCGAAAAAGAAAGCGTCGCGTGCGCCGAACGCAACGGCGCCGGCCATCAGCCCGCCGATGATCATCGCACCGAAAACGATGATGATGGCGACGGCATATGTATCGTAATGCTCGTTCATTCTCTGTCACCTCGCGGAAAGCGCCTTGTGTGCCCTGCGGCGACGCGCGACCGGAATCCCCGCCCTCGTCCCATCTACCCTCTTCCCGCCGCCTTGGGAACTGTGAAGCACGGACAGCGTTCTCCTAGCCGCTGTATGGGAGATGGCTCGTGTTGGAGCAAAAGGTCAAGCAAGCGATCGCCGAGGAGTTGAAGCGGCAGGCGGAAAACCGTCCGGAAACCCTGAACGTGGTCGAAAAGGGAAACCGGATCGCCGTACATGGCGAGGTGGATCTCGATGACCTTGTGATGGTGGTTGTCGGATCCGTTGCCGGCGGCCCCTGAAGAGGGTGCGGATAGCGCAAAGCGGAAAGGCCCGTCTTCATGCGGCCTGATGACGACGTTTGTCCGGCGCCAGCTGTCCGCCTGTCGATTTTCGGCCACGCGGACGGGAATGTGGAAATCGCGGTGAATGATAGATCGTTGCAATGACCTGCCCTTCGAGCGTTCCTCCCTGAAATTCGATTCGTACATTGGTGATTCGATCGCTCGGAAACGCTTCCACGACGATCTCGATTGCACGCGCCAAAGTGAGCTCCTCCTGCCGAACGGGCTCTTCGGCCTCATCCGGGAGGATGATGCGCGCGGGTGCCTCCCACGGAAGATTGGTCATATAAACTCGTCCCTTCAGGAAGAACCAGAATGCACGCCGGCACCGCCGCGTCAATCGCGGTCGCCGAAGACAGGAGCTTCCGCCCCGGTTAGCTGGCGGCCGCTTGAGCGGGGCGCATGTCCGGCAGCAACGCGGTGAGGAGCCCGAGCATCGGAAGGAAGGAGCAGGCCACGTAGACGAACTCGATGCCTTTCACATCCGCGATCACGCCCAGAACCGCCGCCGCAATTCCCGCCATGCCGAAGGCCAACCCAAAGAACACGCCGGCAATCAGGCCGACCCTGCCGGGGACGAGTTCCTGGGCGAAGACGACGATCGCCGGAAAGGCGGACGCCATGACGACACCGATCACTCCGGTGAGCACGACCGTCCAGAAAAGATCGGCGTAGGGCAGGGCGAGCGTGAACGGCAGAACACCCAGGATCGAGAACCAGATCACGGTCTTGGCGCCCACCCGGTCTCCCACCGGCCCGCCGAGGATGGTCCCCACGGCAGCACCGCCCAGGAAAACGAACAACAGCACCTGCGAGGTCTGGACCGACACGCCGAACTTCTGGATGACATAGAAGGTGTGGTAGCTCGTCAGGCTGGCGATATAGATATGCTTGGAGAAGGTGAGCACCGTCAGCACGATCAGCGCCACGACGACCGTGCGGCGGGGCAGGCGGATTGCCGTGTCGGCGCCGCTGCGCGAACCGTTGGCGGCGCGGTAGCCGGCATACCAGCGCCCGACCCGCCACAGGACCAGCATACCCGCCAGGGCGGCGAGCGAGAACCACGCGACGCTGTCCTGCCCGCGCGGCACGACGATGAAGGCGGCCAGCAGCGGCCCCAGCGCGGACCCGAAATTGCCGCCCACCTGAAAGAGCGACTGGGCCAGGCCGTAGCGCCCGCCAGAGGCGAGGCGCGCGACCCGCGAGGACTCGGGGTGGAAGATGGCCGATCCGAAGCCGATCAGCCCCGCGCCGAGAAGCAGCAGTGAATACCGTGTGGCGAAGGCGAGAAAAAGGAGGCCGACGAGGGTCGAGCCCATGCCGAAGGCCAGGGAATAGGGCATCGGCCGCCGGTCCGTATACATGCCGATCACGGGCTGCAGCAGGGAGGCGGTGATCTGAAAGGTCATGGTCAACAGCCCGATCTGCCAGAAATCAAGCCCGTAGTCGTCCTTCAGCATCGGATAAAGCGCGGCAAGCAGCGACTGCATGACGTCGTTCAGCAGATGGCAGAAGCTGACGGCCAGGATAACCGCATAGGCCGTGGTCTCGCCGGATATCCTTCCGTTGATCGTTGTCGTCCCGGTCAAGATCACGCTCCATCCAGAAATCGGAAACAGGCGTTGTTCTACGCGTCTTGCCGGCGATCTACTTTCGTGGTTTGGTCGAAAACTTTCGAGAGTGGGCCAATCATGCGGCATTTGAAGGACAATATCGCACCCCCGGGGGCGCATGCGGAGGACCTCCACGAGCGCGTCGTTCGGCAACTGGAGGCGCGTGAAGGCACCGTGCTGGCGGTGTCCGGCGACTACCCGGACGGTCATCACGTGCCGACCCACAGGCATAGCCGCTCCCAGCTTCTTTACGCGCTGTCCGGCGTAGCGATGGTGAGCACGCCCAAGGGGCGGTGGATCGTGCCGCCGGAACACGCGCTCTGGCTGCCGGCGAACGTCGATCATGCCGTCGATATGCTCGGCGATGTTGGAATGCGCTCGGTTTACATGTGGCCGGACGCCATGGAAGGCCTGCCGGGAGACATTCGCGTCGTCGCCATAAGCGAGCTCGCGCGCAGCCTGATCGTGGAAGCGGTGGCGCTTCCCCCGCCCGCCGAGCGTGACAGGAGAGCCATGCTCGTTTTCGACCTGTTGCTGCACGAGATCCCGAAACTGCCCGAGCGGCCTCTGGCGCTTCCCTTTCCCGCCGATCGAAAGCTGGCGGAGCTGTGCCGGCAGTTCGTCCGGAAACCCACGGCGCGCGCGACGATAGATGACTGGGCGCTCGCTGCCGGCATGAGCCGGCGCAGCTTCACACGCGCGTTTCAGCGCGAAACGGGGTTGAGCCTCTCCACCTGGCGTCAGCAGGCCTGCCTTTTCGCCGCGCTGCCGCGCCTGGCCGACGGGGAAGCGGTGACGAGCGTGGCGCTGGAACTGGGCTACGAGAGCGTCGCGGCCTTCACGACCATGTTCAAGCGCATGCTGGGCAAACCGCCCCGCGTCTGGCTGGCCCGGCCGTCCGCGAAAGGCGTCCAGTTCGCCGAGGCGAGCCATCGATTGTCATTGAATGCTGCCGGGGAGCATGCTCTTTTAGACGGATGTCGCAACTCAGACCCTACATTCTGAAATACGCCGCCCGGGACCGCATTTCGCCCGAAGAACAGGCGATTTTGGAAGAGGCCGTGTCGGAGGTGAGGGAGGTCGGGCCGGACCAGGATCTCGTGCGCGAAGGCTCGCGCCCGACTGCAAGCACTCTCCTGCTCGAGGGATTTACCGCCCGCTACCGCGATCTGACCAATGGCAAGCGGCAGATTACGGCAATTCATGTGACGGGAGACTTTGTCGATCTGCACAGTTTCCTGATCCGCACGATGGATCACAGCGTGGCCACCCTTTCGCACTGCACGGTGGCGATGGTGCCGCACGCGAATCTGCGTAGGATTACCGAGCGCAATCCGCACCTGACCCGAATACTCTGGCTGAGCACGCTGATCGACGCCGCCATCCATCGCGAATGGCTGGTCTCCATGGGGCGGCGGTCGACGGTGTCGCATATCGCTCACCTCGTCTGTGAGCTCTACCAGCGTCTGAAAGTGGTCGAGAAGGTAGAGCAACAGGGGTTCCGCTTTCCGATTACCCAGGCCGAACTCAGCGACGTGCTCGGGCTTTCCGTCGTGCACGTGAACCGCTGCTTGCAGGAACTGCGCGCGACCGGCGCAATCTCCTGGCGCAGCGAACTCATCATCATCGAAGACTGGGATCGGCTGCAGGCGATCGCCGAATTTGACGACACTTATCTGCATCTCAACCATCATTCCCGTTAGGCCGCGGGCGGTGCCTACCTTGTCACAGGGCGATGGGCGGCAGGGTCGTCCTCACGGTTGGTGCGCCGCCTCGTGCACCGACAGCCAATCGCCTACGGCATTGGCCAGGGTAGCACCCACCACCGCGTTCCCTGCGGGGTTGAGATGCCCGTCATAGCGGAAATAAAGGTCCTGCCCTTGCAGGCGATAGGCTTCGGCGAGGATCGGCAAGAGGGCGATCCACTGAATGCCACGTTCCTCCGCCATCTCGGCAAAGGTCCGGTCGATATATGCGGGATCGATACCGTCGATCCCATCGGCGAAGAGCTGAAACTGCTGGGGCAGCGACAGCACCATGAGTTCGCAACCCTCGCTGCGGCATAGATCCTGCGCCCGCAAGAAGAGGTCCTTGGTCAGGTCGATCTGCCTGGTCAGCGTATCGGTCGGCGGGAAGGCGAATATCTCGCGGCGCTGGGTCATGAGATAGAGGCTGACATAGAGCCGGTCGCTCATCATCAGCAGCCTCTTGACCAACGTCAGGCTGTGGAGGTCGGATTTCTTGTCGCCAGTGGTCACGACGCCGGTTTTGCGCAGATCTTCCTCGCCGGTACTTGGCGCTGCATCTTTGGAGGGTGCGATCGGTCGGTTGGTGAAAAGGTCATTGGGCAGGAAGGTCAGGATCGCGATATCGGGGCTGTAGCGCTCCATCAGGTGCTCAAGAAAAAGAACTTCCGAGCGCGTGTCGAATGCCGGAACACCTGCCTTGATAACCTCAACCTGATGGCCCTGGGCCCGAAGGTTTCGTTCCAGAACGACCGGCCAGATACCCTCGTAATCGGTCCCCGTGCCGAAGGCGAAGGAGTCGCCAAGGAGCAATACCCGTGTCACGCCTGGGGCGGCAACGGGCGAATATGTTGCCTCATCGCGGAAGCCTTGCGCGCTGACCTTGTATTCGACTTCGTATTCCGGTGCTCGGACGACCGTGTGCGAATTCGGGCGATTCAAATGCCCGAGCAGATCATCGCGCAGCCCGAGCGAATTCCCACTTATAAAGGTCGTATTCACATTCTGCGGTGCGATCAGCCGGATGCCGAACTCGAAGAGCCCGAAAAGAAGCGCAGTGACAGCCAAGACGATGGCGCCGTCGCGCAACACCGACTTGGCCGTGGCGCCGCCGCCTGACTTTTTGCGGAGCTTGGCGGAAACATCATCTGTTTGGGACGACATAAGACGGCGCTCCCCTGACATCAGCAATGCGGACGCGGTGTGTCCCGCACAAGGTTAGCCAATGATCGGTGGAGCTGATATACGCAAAAAGATAGAGGAGGGCTCGCCCGTTCGATGCAGAACTCCCGCCAAGGCCCCCGCTTTGCCTCGTGATCCTTTGCTGGTACTTGACGGAGGCATGTTCTGCCCCACTACACGGGCGTTCGACGCAGGAAAGATCTGCAACCGGGATGAAGTCTCCCCATGGTTCGTGGGCGGGTCGGCTTGCCGGAGATAACACGCTCAGCCGGATCACCTGGTTCAATACTTTTCGTGCCCGCTCCGACCGGATCATCGGCCGGATAATTTTTTCGGGGACCAGCCCTTCTGGGGCATGCGTGTCCATGCACTCGGCGCTGGCAGCAGGCCGATACCGCTGAAGAAGGTTTCAGCCGACAACCTGGCCAAGGCAATCATCGCGGTCACTGGTAACAAGGATATTCTGCGCGCGGCGGACGACCTGGGCCGGAAGATCCGGGACGAGGACGGGGTCGGCGCCGCGGTCTCCTTTATCGAGGCGCACGCCGCCTGACGACGCCTGCGGCTATCGGTAGTCACGCTTGGCGAAGGGGACCTCGGCAATGCGGTGCTTCAACATGGAAAGCAGATTTTGTTCGGCCCGGTTGAAGCGCGTGTGGGGATTGCTCACCACATAGATGTCGATCGCCGGCGGCGTCTCGTAGGGCGGCAGCCGCCATAAGAGGCTGGCCTCCACGTCGCGTGCGGCCACATGGATCGGCAATGGCCCGATGCCGAGACCGGCGACGATCATGCGGCGCACCTCTTCGAGATTTGACGAGACGCCGACAACCCGGTCGTCGAGTTGGGCTTCGGCGCGGATGAGCGCAACCGGGCGCAGCGCATCCGTCAGCCGGTCGGTCTTGAAGGAGACGGAGGTTTCGCCGCGCAGGTCCGTCAGTTGCAGTCCCCGCTTGCCGAAAAGGCGGTGGTGCGGGCCGCAGAAGAAGCCGAAATACTCCCTGAAGAGGCGCAGATAATCGAGTTGCGCGTGCTTCTCGTGCACGAGGCAGATGCCAATGCTCGCCTGCCTCTGCCGGACCGCCTGGATGACGTCGCGGCTTGTCAGAACCTCGATGCCGAGCGTCGCCCTGGGGTGCCGCTGGTGAAAGGTGGAAAGCACCTCGTCGAGGACCGGGGAGACGACATGGCTTGCCAGCGCCAGCGTGACGTGGCCCGAGACCTCCTCGTCCATATCGCGGATGAGGATGCCGAGCCGCGAGATGCTGCCGAAGATCTCCACCGCCTCGTCATAGAGCAGCATGCCGGCCGGCGTGACCTCGAACTTGCCCGGCCCGCGCACGACCAGGCGCTTGCCGAGGCGGTCCTCGAGACGGCGCAGCGCGTTCGAGACGGTGGGCTGCTTCAGGCCGAGCCGGTTGGCGGCGGCGGTGATGCCGGCCTCCTCCACGATCACCAGGAAAGTGCGGATCAGGTTCCAGTCGAGGTTCCAGACCATTCTGCCGGTGGGTGTCGGCGCTTGGCTTAGCGTGCTGGTCTTCGGCGCATCCATTTCAATAATCAATGTTCATGATTGTTACTATCTATTTGTAGAATGCTCTCCGGTTGAGTCAAACTCAAATCAGATAAGCCGGAAGCTGCACCAGCGTGCAGAAAACCGGCGGGCAAGAGGCGGAAAGGATCAAATGGGAGAGACGTCAGGCGCAGCACGTCCCTGGATCTTGCTCTCGCCGGCGCTGGCAACCGTCGCCTTCCTGCTGGTCGTGCCGGTTCTCTTCATCGTCGTCTATTCGTTCTGGCTGCGCACCTCGGCCGGCGGCGAAATTCCGGGCTTTCATCTGGACAACTGGCAGCTTGTCTTCAGCGATCCCTTCTATCGCGACATCCTCCTCAGCACGCTGAAGATCGCCGCGATCACCACCGTCCTGTGCGCCGTGCTCGGCTACATCCCGGCCTATTTCATCGCCATGTCGGAGACGCGGCACAAGACGCTGCTTCTGCTGCTGCTCATCCTGCCCTTCTGGATCAGCTACATCATCCGCACCATGTCCTGGATCAACATTCTGGGAAGCAGCGGCGCGTTGAATACGGCGCTGATGGGCCTCGGCATCACCTCGGAGCCGATCCAGATGCTCTACAACGAGACGACAGTCATCCTGGGGCTGGCGCATTTCCTGCTGCCCTTCATGGTGCTCAACGTCTATGTCAGCCTCGACGCCATCGACCGCAACCTGCTCGACGCCTCACGCTCGCTCGGCGCGTCGAACCTGCAAACCTTCCGTGAGGTGACGCTGCCGCTCTCCCTGCCGGGGCTCGCCGCGGGCGGGCTCCTGTGCTTCGTGCTGGCGGCCGGCACCTACATCACGCCGCTGGTGCTCGGGGGGCCGCGCGACGCCATGTTTGCCAATCTCGTCTTCGAGGCCGTCATCACCCAGCTCAACTGGCCGCTCGGCTCCGCGCTCTCGATCGTGCTTCTCGTGGTGCTCGGCAGCGTGGTGATGGTCTACAACCGCCTGGCCGGGCTCGGCCAGATCGCCAAGTCGTTCGGATGAGGGGCTGGCGATGACCGGGTGGAACTTCATCAGGCTCTACACCATCGCCGTCTATCTCTTCATGTTCCTGCCCGTCGCGGTGGTGGTGCTTTTGTCGTTCAATTCCAGCCAGTTCGGCTCCTTTCCCATGGAAGGCTTGAGCTTCCGCTGGTTCATCGAACTGTGGAACAACGACGCGATCGTGCGCGCCTTCCGCATCTCGCTGCTTCTGGCGGCACTGACGGCGATCATCTCGACCGTGCTCGGCATTCTCGCCGCCCTTGCGCTGGTGCGCTACCGCTTCCCCGGCAAGAACACGATCACCACGCTCCTGATCGCGCCGATCCTCATTCCGGAAGTCGTGCTCGCCGTGGCGCTGCTCCTCTTCCTGCGCTGGCTGAGCCTGCCGCGCAGCTTTCTGGTGCTGCTTCTCGGTCACGTCATCTTCACCCTGCCCTTCGTGCTTCTGGTGGTGCAGGCGCGGCTCGTGGCCATCAAGCCGGAATATGAGGAGGCCGCGCGCTCGCTCGGCGCGAACCCGGTGCAGACCTTCTTCGCCGTCACGCTGCCGCTGCTCCTGCCGGCGGTCTTTGCCGGCATGCTCTTCGCCTTCACCATCTCCTTCGACGACATCACCGGCACGATGTTCTGGAAGCCGGGCGGCGTTGAGACGGTGCCCACCCAGATTTTCGCCATGCTGCGACACTCGATTTCGCCGGAGATCAACGCGCTCGGCACGGTGATGATCGTCGTCACCGTGCTGTTGCCGCTCATCGGCATGGCCGTAGCGCGAAGGCTGGCGGCCACGAGACGTTAGAACAGGAGCCGGTCCCGCGGCTCAAGGGGAGACAGCGGGTTGAATATTCAGCAATGGGAGCCTGAAAATGGACAATACCAGACGTTACGAAAGATTGCTCGACCGCCACCGGCACGGCGATGTGAGCCGGCGCACATTTCTCGGCCTGATCGGCGCATCGGCCGCAGCGTACGGGGTGGTCGGCGGGCCGTTTGCGAAATTCGCCCGCGCAGCCACACCCGATGAGGTGCGCTTCGACGGCTGGGGCGGCGTGGTCTCGGAAGCTTTCCGCGAATACGCGTTCGATCCTTACACGGAAAAGACGGGCATCGCCGTGGTCGATGGCACCTTCGGCGGCGCCGACGAATATCTGGCACGCGTGCGGGCGAGCCAGCCCGGCGAGTTCAACCTTGCCCATCTTTCCGGCGTGTTCGATTATTCCCGCTATCACGGGCTGGACCTGACCTCGGAGCTCAACGAGGACAATATCCCCAACCTCGCCAACGTGATCCCCGCCCTTCAGGACGTCTTCCGCAAGATCACCGACGGCAAGCTCTCTGCCGTGCCTTATGACTACGGCACTACCGGCCTTGCCTATAACCGCAAGCACATCTCCGACGACGAGATGAAGGAAAAGGGCGCCAAGATCCTCCTCGACGAGGCATACAAGGGCAAGATCGGCGGCTGGAGCGATTGGAAGACGCGCGTCTGGTACGGCGCGCTGCAGACCGGCCAGGACCCCAACAACATCGAGGACATCGAAGCGGTATGGGACGCCATCCGCACCAACCGCGATCTCGTGCTGAAATATTGGGGTTCGGGTGCGGAGCTGATGAGCCTGCTGGCGGAAGAGGAGATCTATGTCACCGAAGGCTGGTCTGGCCGCATCAAGGCGCTGCAGGACCAGGGCCATGATATCGGCTACATGGATCCGCCCGGCGGCCTTGGCTGGCAGGAATGCATCTTCGTCATCAAGGGCAGCCCGATGGAGGCTTGCGAAGAGCTCCTGAATTTCATGCTCGAGACGGAAGTGGCGATCGCCGTCGCCGAGGGCCAGAACTATCCGCCCGCGCTCGATCCCTCCAAGGTGGAGCTTTCCGACAAGGTGAAGGCGCTACCCGCCTTCGACCCCACGGGCACGCTCGAAGGGCTCAACTTCTTCAACGCCGACTACTGGAACGGCAACGAGGAGGAATGGTCGCGCGTCTATAGCCGGGTCGAACGCGGCTACTAGTGCGTGATGATTTCAGGTCGCTTCACCTCAGCGCGTCATCCCGGCCAAGCAGCGAAGCTGTGCAGAGCCGGGACCCATTCCGTGACGTCACCATTCCGGAATGGATCCCGGACAGGCTCGCTCCGCTCGCCTTCCGGGTTGACGACGCGACTGTGGGCGGCGCGGCCCAATTTCAGCATGCTTTGGCGGGAGGCTCTGTCTTCCACCGTTCCCAGTCCCCGAAAGCGTGGATGATCGCCATGAGCCAATCCAAGGCCGTCGAACTCAACGGCATCGTCAAACGGTTCGGAAGCCTGACGGCTGTCCACCGGATGGATCTCGATATCGAGGAGGGCAGTTTCGTCACTCTTCTGGGGCCGTCGGGTTGCGGCAAGACGACGACGCTCAGGATGATCGCCGGCCTGCTCGATCCCAGCGAAGGCGAGATCGTCATCAAGGGCCGCAGCGTCACGCGCACGCCGATCCACAAGCGCAATCTGGGCATCGTCTTCCAGAACTATGCGCTGTTTCCGCACAAGACGATTTTCGACAATGTGGCCTTCGGCCTGAAATATCGCGACGTTCCGCGCGGCGAGGCCGAGGAGAAGGTCAGCCGGGCGCTGGAACTCGTCCAGCTTCCCGATGTCGGCGGGCGTTTTCCGCGCCAGCTTTCCGGCGGCCAGCAGCAGCGCATCGCGCTGGCCCGCGCCATCGTGATCGAGCCCGACGTCCTGCTCCTCGACGAGCCGCTCTCGGCGCTCGATGCGAACCTGCGCGAGGATATGCGCGTGGAACTCAAGCGCATCCAGGCACAGCTTGGCATCACCACCATCTTCGTCACGCACGACCAGTCGGAGGCGCTTGCCATGTCCGACCGCATCGTCGTCATGAGCAAGGGCCATGTCGAGCAGGTAGGCGCGCCCGAGGAGGTCTATGGCAGCCCCTCCTCGGCCTTCGTGGCGCGCTTCCTCGGAAACGCCAACCTCGTCGAGGGCAAGGTCGCAAGATGCGCAAACGGCACGGTCACGGTGGCGGCCGACGGGTTCGGCGAACTGCACGTGCCGGCGGCGCGCAGCCGGGGCATTGGCGAGGGTGAAGCCGCCCATATCGTGGTGCGTGCGGAAAAGCTCTTCCTGAGCAACGGGAACGCCAGCCCGCCCGAAGACGCGCTTTCGCTGCCGGGCGAGGTGACGGCCGTCGATTATCAGGGCCAGGCGGCACGCTATTTCGTGAACATCGAAGGCCGCTCGTTGCAGGCGCTCAATGCGATCGAGGAGCGCCCCTACAGGCGCGGCGATAAGGTCAATGCCGTTATCCGCGGGCGCGATTGCGCGCTCGTGCCGGTCGAGGAGCGCACATGAACCTGGCGCAGCAGCCCGCTTCGAACCTGTTTTATCAGGGCCGGACGCGGCGCCCGCTCGTGGCGGAAGCGCGCGGCGTCTATATCTGGGATGTCGATGGCCGGCGCTATCTCGACGGCTCCAGCGGCGCCATGGTCGCCAATATCGGCCATTCAAACGAGCGCGTGCTGGCGGCGATGCGGGCGCAGATGGAGAAGGCCACCTTCGCTTATCGCCTGCATTTCGAGAACGAGCCGGCCGAGCGTCTGGCAAGGGCGACCGCGCAGAAGATGCCGGCGGGGCTCAACCGCGTCTTCTTCGTCTCCGGCGGCTCCGAAGCGGTGGAAAGCGCCATCAAGCTGGCCCGCCAATATGCGCTGGCGACGGGCCAGGATCGCCGCTGGAAGGTGGTCTCGCGCTTTCCCTCCTATCACGGCGCCACGCTCGGCGCGCTGGCGCTGACCGGCATGACCAACATGACCGAGCCCTTCGCGCCGATAATGCGCGAGATGCCGAAGATTCCGGCCCCAACCTGTTATCTCGACCGCGACAACCTGACCGATGAGGAGCGCGGGCTGCGCTATGCGGAGATGCTGCGCGAGAAGATCATCGCCGAGGGGCCGGAAACCGTGCTCGCCTTCGTCATGGAGCCGGTGGGCGGGGCGGCGACCGGCGCGCTCGTCGCGCCCGACAGCTACTATGCGCGCATTGCCGAAATCTGCCGCGAGTTCGGCATTCTGCTCATTCTCGACGAGGTGATGACCGGGGCCGGCCGCACCGGCCGCTTCCTGGCGGGCGAGCACTGGGGCCTTCAGCCGGACATCGTCGCGCTCTCCAAGGGCTTTGCCGCCGGCTATGCGCCGCTCGGCGCCATGGTGGCGCATGAGAAGATCGTCGAGCCGGTGCTTGCCTCCGGCGGCTTCGTGCACGGCTTCACCTATGCCGGAAATCCGCTCGCTTGTGCTGCGGGGCTGGCGGTGCTCGAGGAGATCGAGCGCGAGGGGCTGTGCGGGAACGCCGAGTCAATGGGCCGCCGCCTGAAGGCGGAGCTCGAGGGCCTGAAGGCGCGCTATCCCTTCATCGGCGACGTGCGCGGCAAGGGCCTGCTTCTCGCCTTCGAGCTCGTCTCCGACACCGGGACGATGGAGCCGCTTCCGAAGGAGATGGACGCGCATGTCCACCTCGTCGAGGAAGCCTATCGCCGCGGCCTGATCATCTATTCGCGGCGTACGCGCGGGGGGACGGCGGGCGACCATTTCATGGTCTGCCCGCCGCTTATCGTCAACGAGGATCATATCGGCGAGATCATGGAAAAGCTCACCGCCGCACTCGATGCTTTCGCCGGCCGTTTCGGTCTGCCGATCGGCAATCATTGAGCGCAGCCATGGCCGACAAGATCATTCTCACCTGCGCGCTGACCGGCTCGATCCACACGCCGACCATGAGTCCGCATCTGCCCGTGACGGCCGACGAAATGGTCGAGCAGGCGCTGGGTGCCGCAGAGGCGGGGGCTGCCGTTCTCCACGTCCATGCACGCGACCCGGAGACGGGCAGGCCGAGCGCCAGGGTGGACGATTTCATGGGCTTCCTGCCGCGCATCAAGCAGAGTTCGGATGCCGTCATCAATATCTCGACCGGCGGCTCCTCGCAGATGACGCTGGAAGAGCGGCTTTCCCCCTCGCTCGCGGCGAAGCCGGAAATGTGCTCGCTCAATATGGGCTCGATGAATTTCGGCATCTTCCCGCTCGCCGGCCGCTATGAGACATGGAAGCACGAATGGGAAAAGGGCTTTCTCGAAGCCACCAGGGACGTCGTCTTCAAGAACACCTTCGCCGATATCGAAACCATCCTTTCCGATCTCGGCGAGGGCTGCGGCACGCGCTTCGAGTTCGAATGCTACGATGCCGGCCACATCCAGACGGTGGCCTATTTCCTGAAGAAGGGCCTCATCCGTCCACCGATCTTCATCCAGTTCGTGCTGGGCATTCTGGGCGGTATCGATGCAAGCCCCGAAAGTCTCCTCTTCATGAAATCGACCGCCGACCGGCTGCTCGGCGACGCCTACCGCTTCTCGGTGCTGGCGGCCGGGCGTCACCAGATGCGGCTCGGCACGATGGGGGCCGTGCTCGGCGGCAATGCGCGGGTGGGGCTGGAGGACAGCCTGACCAATGGCGCCGGCCGCGCGCTGGCGCCCGACAACGCGCATCAGGTGGCACGCATCCGCCGCATCCTCGAGGAAATGGGCTTTGCCATCGCCACGCCCGAGGAGGCACGTGCAATGCTCGATCTCAAGGGTGCCGATCGTGTTGCGTTTTAGGAGGGATGAGAGGAGGACGAGTCATGCCGAACCGCGTCATCCCGGCCGAACGGAGCGAAGCGGAGAGAGGGCCGGGATCCATTCCGTGACGCTGATGCCTGGCACAGGCATTCCGGAATGGGTCCCGGACATCC